>JAZTZT010000069.1:0-9975 GCA_045637605.1 Pilosibacter sp. | reverse complement strand
ATGTACGGGATTTTCTATCAGATACTTTTTTATTTTTCTAAACCTAAATACTGCAATTGTGCATTCCTCAAGATAACTGGCACTTTTAGTATGTGAGAAACCTATAGATACAGTGTATTTACATTGAGAAGATGTTTTTGTGCATTTCTACTCTTTGTTCGATTCCATATGCTGTATTCTGCAAACATTAGCAAGGCTTCCGAAAATTTTGTACGGACTAATTTCAACCGCGGAGACTTGTCTGAAGACCGTCAGGGCTGAGTTGGTTGAGAGCGGTTGATAATAGATGGACGTACAAAATTCGGAAACGCAGCTTGTTTGCAGAATATTGCATATGGGAATGAACAAAAAGAGGAAATGCTCTTTTTAAAAAACATTTCCTCAATTAAATACACACTTTACTTAGCATCCCTCCGGCTGCGGTACCGGAATCTCATTCGGGATCGGGCATTTGTATGTCTTTCCATTCATCTGTTTTACAAACTCTTCTTTTGCTTTTGTGATGATTTCCGGATCTTCTACCATCTTCATGGCTGTTGCTGCCATAACCTTGGAACCGTAGAGCATACCCTTCATACCGATGCTCATACCTGCACATGCTGTGATCTGCCAGCTGTGGCCCGGAGCTGCAAGGTTACAGGTTGCAGTCATAACCTGTACGCACGGAACAATGTGCATAACATCACCAACGTCTGTGGAACCATAACCGTCTTCGTTGAGGACCGGGGATACGAATGTGCAGAGCGGTCCCTGTTCCAATAAACCTTTTGATTTGATAAATTCATACTGCTGACTCTTGCTGTTCAGGATCTCTGCAAATTCCTTTTCTTCTTCTGTCCACTGCGGAAGCTCGATCTGCTCCATCACATCATGGGTGAGATTTGTCAGAAGCACCGGATTTAATGTATTGTAGCAGCCACCCTTAAACTCGATCTCCAGTTTTGTCTCTGTCATATGGGCTGCACCTTCTGCGCATTTTACAAGACGTCTATATGTATCTTCCACTGCTTCACGGCTCATCGCACGTACATAATACCAAACGCTTGCTTTGTCCGGAACGATATTCGGTGCTGTACCGCCTTCTTTGATCACATAATGGATGCGGATATCGCTGGTCACATGCTCACGAAGATAGTTGGCACCGATGTTTGTGATCTCTACTGCATCCAGAGCAGATCGTCCGTTATGTGGGTCACCGCCTGCATGTGCAGTGATTCCGTGGAAATGGAACACAGCACTGTTCAGACCGGTCATTGTTCCCAGTGTCACATGGTTCGTTGTGGAACCGTGCCAGGAAAATGCTGCATCAAGATCTGCAAATGCACCTTCACGAGCCATAAATGCTTTACCTGTCAGTACTTCTTCTGCCGGACAACCGTAGAATACAACTGTGCCTTCTTTTCCTGTTGCTTCCAGTTCTGCTTTCATACCAATAGCAGCACCCACGCAAGCTACTCCGAGCAAATTGTGGCCACATCCCTGACCCGGAGCACCTGCAACGGCTGCTTCTTTCTCCGTACTTACTTTCTGGCTCAGACCCGGAAGAGCATCATACTCACCAAGGAAACCGATCTTCGGGGCACCTTTTCCCCATGTAGCGCGAATCGCTGTCGGCATTCCACAGTATCCAACTTCCACATCAAAACCTGCATTTCTCAGCACTTCTGCTGTCCATTCACATGCTTTTACCTCGTTGAAAGCTGTCTCCGGATATTCCCAGATTTTTTTCGCTAATTCTGTAAGAATCTCCGCGTTCTGGTCAACCGCTTTTGTTGCAATTGTATTGATCATACAAACCTCTTTTCCGCACTCCTCTGTTCGAAGTACTAATCACGTTTATTTTCTTGTTTCTATTTTACGCCTGTGTTTTTTGCCTGTCAATAAAGAGCGCCACGTCAATGCTTAGTACATGATCACCGCTCTGACCGGACAAACAGGACTGCAATAACCACATGTCAGACACTTGTCATGATCCACCTCTGCCAGGCCATTTTCTTTATTATAATAAATGGCTCCGGCCGGACATGCTGCTTTGCAAGATCCGCAGCCTTCACAATCCTCATGGTTAATGTGAACTTTTTTCTTAGAGATATCCGGATTGTACACCGGGTCCATGGTTCCATCCAGATAGGATAACAAATCATCAACCTCACGGATTTTTCCAAATCCCACCATTACTGAATCAATTTCAGGCTGGGCAAATACATAGTCCAATGCTTCCTGATAATGAGCTGTCAAGCTTCCGCCACCAAATGCTTTCATGGAAAAGACTCCTTTTCCTGCCTGATGACAGGCACGGATCGCTTCCATCATTTCCTCGCGCGTTGCGAACTCATCACCGCGACGAATTCCAAGTCCTGCATAGTTGATTAATGGAAAAACCACATCAAGATCCTCCATCTGAGCTGCAGCCCATGTGATATCGACATGGTGTGTAGAAAAACCAATCGCACGAACCAGTCCTTTTGCTTTCGCTTCCTTTAGTGCTTCCCATGCGCCGGCTCGCTCTTCCAGCTGTCCGGAGCGTACTTCGTGCATTAAGAAAATATCAATAACGTCGCGTCCCAGTTCTCTGCGCGCTTCGTCAATCGCACCCATCATACTGTCATAATCCTCCTCCAGACATTTGGAACAGATGACCACATGGTCATAATTTCCTCTGTCTAAAGCTTTTCTGATATAAGAATAAGCACGGTAATACTGAGCTGTATCAATAAAATTCATCCCGTGGTCAAATGCATAGCAGATAATCTCCGCGCCCTCCTCGACCGGAAGTGCCAACTGACTCGGTCCCATGGGCAGAATTCCAAATCCTGCAATACTTACTTCAATTCCTGTATTTCCCAAAAGAACTTTCTTCAATGATCTGTCCTCCAAAATTCTTTATCACTCAAAGTATAACATAAAAAAAGAATCCCGTGAATGGGATTCTTTCTTCCTGCATCAGCGAACAAACACTTCGTCAATCTCATCGGAATCAAACAGTTCTCCGGCCTTCACACCGAATACGATCGAAATTGCCCAGATTTCCATATCTGTTACTTTTCGTTTGCCTGTTTCAATTCGTGTAATGACATTCTGGTCAATATCACATCCAATCAACTGGAACGCTTTCGCCAAATCACGCTGTGACATTCCTTTTCCTTCTCTTAATTGAATCAGCTTTAAACCAACCAGATTCTTTCTGCCGTCTTTTGTCTTTAGTATTGACATTTTGCAACTCACCCCTGTTGAATCATTTTTGTATTCAACATTTTAATGGAGTTTAAATTGCACCCTGATTGTAAAACTGATTCAATCTGGAATATTTTTCCATAAACTTTTTATTTTACCGCAAAATGTAGCTTTCGTCTATGTACTGGCGGTTCAATCGCCACACAAAATGGCATGAAAAAAGGTCCTTAGCCGAAGCCAAGGACCTGGTTTTACAAGAATGTTTAGTTTTTCTTTCTCTTCTCTGCGCATGCTTTACATGTCTCGCAAGCACTCTTTGCAACTGCAAGACCGCCCATGGATGTCTCACGAAGCTCAGACGGGATGGACTTACCAACCGCATACATAACTTCAATTGTCTCATCGATCGGAGTGATGCTCTTGATACCTGCAAGCACTAACTCTGCTGCAACCAGTGCATTGGAAGCGCCCATTGCATTTCTGTTCTGACACGGATTCTCAACAAGGCCGCCGATCGGGTCACAAACAAGACCAAGGATATTTACGATTGCAAGGGAAGCAGCGTCCATACACTGTCTTGGTGTACCACCGAAGAGCTCAACAACTGCAGATGCAGCCATCGCACTTGCAGAACCAACCTCTGCCTGACATCCACCCTCTGCTCCTGCTGTTGTCGCATTTCTTGTAATCAGGTAACCGATACCGCCCGCATTGAATAATGCCTGAACGATTTCTTCATCGCTAAATCCGTACTCTTCCTGAACGGAGCAGAGAACACCCGGAATAACGCCGGAGGATCCTGCTGTCGGAGCTGCTACGATCAGACCCATGGAAGCATTTACTTCCAGAACGCCCATCGCATACGCGATCGCTTTGGAAACTAAGCTTCCGCAAAGGTTCTTTCCTTCATTTCTCAGAGTGTGGAGTTTTTTGCTCTCGCCACCGATCATACCACCCATGCTGATAATATCTTCTTCCATCGGTTTCTTTACAGAACCTTTCATGATGGAATACGCTTTTCTCATCTTCTCCATGGTTCTTTCCGGGTCAGCCTCAAGGTGAGTTACTTCACGCTCGAACATAGCCTCGGAAATCTTTTTATTATTATTCTCACAATATTCTAAAAGCTGTGCACCATTGATAAAATTCATTTCCGATCCCCCTATTAGTCCATTTTGATTCTCGGAACAACGATTACGTTCTTGATCGCATCAAGACCATAAAGAGTTGCAACCACCTGGCTGGAAGCCTCAGAGTCTACTTCGATGATCGTTGTTGCTTTCTTACCCTTACCTTCACGGAACAAACGTAAAGTCGCAATATTGATCTCGTTAGCACTTAAGATCGCAGTCAGGAATGCAAGAACACCCTTCTTGTCCATATGCTCAACAACCAATGTGTTGTAGTTACCTGTAAGTTCAACGTCTACACCGTTTAATTTTGTAATAACAGCATTACCGCCTCCGATGGACTCGCCGCGAAGAGATACTTCTGCGCCGTTTTCATCTGTTACATAAACATCCACCGTATTCGGGTAAACTTCTGTCTCTGTGAAGTTCTCAATGAACTCGAAGCTTACACCTGCTGCATGTGCATGCTCGAAAGAGTCACGGATTCTTTCATCATCTGTCTGATATCCAAGGATACCTGCCACCAACGCACGGTCTGTACCGTGGCCGCGGTAAGTGCGGGCAAAAGAACCGTAAAGCACATACTTAACGGACACCGGTTTGCTTACCATCTTTCCTGCGATAAATGCAATTCTCAGAGCGCCTGCTGTGTGAGAACTGGACGGACCGATCATGTTTGGTCCCAGGATGTCAAAAATACCAATTTCGTTCATACCCCTATATCCTCCATATAGTTAATTCAGGAATGTTGCAGCTTTGTACGGTGTTCTGTAATAAGCTGTTGAAATAATGATTCCTGTCTTTGAGTTACTTGCGTGAATGATCTGTCCGCCGCCGATGTAGAGTGCCACATGGTTAATGTAGTCTCCACTCGCATAGAACAGAAGGTCGCCAGGCTGAATATCGCTGAGCGGGATTTCCTTTGCCTTCGCTGCCTGGTCTCTGGAAGAGCGTCCGGTATTGATACCGAAATGCTCAAAAATTCTCATCGTAAAGCCGGAACAGTCTGCGCCGTTTGTAAGGCTTGTGCCACCATATACATACGGATTGCCAAGGAACTGCTTTGCGTATGCAACGATCGCTGTTCTGGTCGCAGATGTCAGATCTGCATTATTTACTCCCTGTGGAGCCTGATTCTGTGCTGCCGGAGCACCCGGACCTGCCGGACCCTGGGAATCACTTACAGTCGGACCATTGGCCCCCGGACCCGCCTGGCTGCCCGGACCATTAGAAGTGTCTGCATTATCAGCAGCACCCGGACCATCCGTCTTTGCAGCCTCTTTATTTTCTGTCTGTGTCTGTTCCACAACCGGAGCAGTTGTTGTCACATCCTGCTGACCTGCACTGTTCGGGTTTGCCGCGATCACTGCGGACGGAGTTCCGTAAGGAGCGCTGGTTGATGTACTGTCATTTCCAACCGGAGCAGTTGTCGCTGTCGGTGCACTTGTATCAACCGTCGCATTGTTCTCGGCCGGTGGAGCCTGATTCACAACCTGCTCACCCTTTAACTGGTTAAGTGCTGCAATCGCATCTTCCGCTTCCTTCTTGATACGATCTGCTTCTTCCTTCTGCTGCTGTTCTTCCAGAAGACTTACCGCACTGTCAAACTCGACTGTTTCCTGAATATAATCTTTATGTACATAACCGCTCAGGGAAGCATCGACTTCAATCTTTACGAAATCTCCCTCTTCTCCTATAGCAATGTACTCGGCATCTTTAGAAAGCAGAGTCAGTGTCTTACTGTCCGTGCTTGCCTTTTCTCTTAATCTTAATGTTGTTGTGTTGATCGTTACATATACAGTTCCGATCTCTTTTGCGATTTTTTCCGCTGCGGAACCGGTAATAAAATACTCGGCCTTTATGTAACCGGTAACAGTTCCGGACTGGATCTGATACCATTTGCCACCTTCGCCATCTACAGTTGCCAAAATCGTCGCAGCGCAATTGTTGTAGATCTTACCCACGATCTCACTGGTTGTGTTGGCCTGTGTTCTTACATTTACATAATTACTTACTCTGGAAATCGCCACATTTGAGTACTTGGAAGCAGTGACGGATACCGTCGGAACTCCCGTTCTCGGACTTGTCTGAGCCGGACTCGCATACGACACGAGCGGCATCGCCAACATGGTAAAAAGACAACCTGCTGCCAGTACTTTCTTTGCAAAATTCATTCGCATCATTCCCCTTTTTCTATCGTCCCCTAGTTACTGAATTGCAACTTATCTTCTACTGTTCATTTAAATAACGTTCTACGCTGGTTACGCAGTTTGCACCGTCGGCTACAGCTGTAATGATCTGACGGAGCTGTTTCGTTCTCACATCACCCGCTGCAAAAATACCAGGAACTGATGTAGTTCCGTCTTCACCAGCTATGATGTATCCGCCATTGTCCATCTCGACAGTTCCTTTAAACTCCTCCGTATTTGGAGAAATACCAACTGCAATAAACACACCGTCGACCGCAAGCTCTTTCTGTTCACCTGTCTTCTTATTAGAAAGGCTCAATGTGCTCACTTTGAACTTACCATTGATGGAATCTACCACGGTATCCCAAAGAATCTCGACATTTTTCATCTCCATCAGCTTCTTCTGGAGGCTCTTTGCACCGCGAAGCTCGTCACGGCGATGGATCAGATACACTTTCTCACAGATCCTTCCGAGGAAGATCGCATCCTCGATCGCAACATCACCGCCACCAACAACGGCTGTCACCTTATTCTTGAAAAATGCACCATCGCAAGTTGCGCAATAAGAAACGCCCATACCAACCAGTTCTTCCTCTCCCGGAACCCCCAGTTTTCTGTGCTGTGCACCGGTCGCGATGATCACAGTTTTTGCATAATATGTTTCATTTTCACCGATGATCTTTTTCAGACTGAAGCTTGCCTCTGCTGCCTGAACCAAGTCGAGCTCTGCTACGTCCGCATCCTCAACACGAAGAACCACGTCCTCCGCAAACTCTGCGCCGAGCTTGTCCGCATGCTCGCGGAACTTCATACCGAGGTCAAAACCGCCAATGCCCGGAAGACCTGCATAGTTGTCAACTTCGTATGTGGTCAGCACCTGGCCTCCACTGACCATCTCCTTTTCGATCACTAATGTCTTTAACTCTGCTCTCTGAGCATATATCGCCGCTCCAAGACCTGCCGGTCCGGAACCTAAAATCACTAAATCGTAAATCACTGCCATTGTTACTCCTTTTTGTTAAAAGCGCATAAAAAGCATTATATATGATTAGTATAACATAGACAAGGTAAATAATACAAATGATTTCCGAGAATTTGTCGTGGCAGTTCTGTGGCAAAGAAACTTACAAATATTTTCGCTGACCAAGTCCTCTCCAAAATTCAAATGTCATCGGCCACATACAGCCTGCAAATGCCACCATTACAAAATAACGAATCGCGTCTGCGATGTGGTGTCCGCCTGTTAATACCATCAGCGGAGATTTTAATCCGGCCTTGATCGCCAGAAGGATTGCCAGTCCGATCACCAGTTTCAGAATCTGCGCCCACCAAAGCGCATCTGTCCGGAACTGGATAAAACGACCGTCCACTTCATATGTCAGCCACACACCAAGGATACATCCCAACATGGTGTATGCATTCTTCGTTCCATTTTCCAGGTTGGCCACATCCACGTCCGCCGGAAATGCATAAAACTCTACAAATGCCACATATGCTGCTGAAATCGCCAGCATGAACATCATGATCATTCGCATGGTTTTTGGATCTTCCGCACCCTTTTGGAGCAACGGATAAATGCCAAAGATCAAAACAAGCGCTACAATGATAGAAACTCCGACATCCGCTGGTGTATGTACACCCAGATACATACGAGATAATGGAACCAATACACAGATCGCCACACAAATGATACGTACCAACATCTGTTTATTCCAGCGGGCCACGGCGCCGAAGATTCCCACAGAGCTCTGAGTATGTCCACTTGGAAATGAATATCCGGTTGCCTCCGCACGAGCACTCTCTACGATCGTGAACTGCGGATCTTTTACCCACGGACGCGGAATACGAAACCACAATTTCAAAAACTGATTGATGACAGTTCCTGTCAAGCCAACAATCAACAGATAATATCCTTGCAGCTTATCGATACACCAGAAAACCAATAAGCCTGCAATGATAAACAATGTTTCTTCTCCTAAATGAGTAATGAGAGAAAAGAACGCGTCACCGATTGGTGTTCGCAACCCTTCCAAAAAATATAAAAACTCCATCTATTCCTCCATTTGAAGCAATGCCTCGATGATCCTTCTCGAACTGAATTGCTCCTGTTTTAAAATGTGTTCTAACTGTGCGCGGTTCTCGTCGCAGTTTTCAATCTGTCTGGCGATTGCATGGCAGATCTTTGTGCGTTGCTCCAAGTCAAAGTGTTTTGCTGCCAAGTATAATTCCTCGACCGCCATAGTGCAAAGAATTGCCATCTTTACTTTGGTCAGCAAGTCTTCATCATACAACGCCGGAAGTACAAACGAATATACAAAATACTCGAAAACCCGTCGCTTGTCCATTTCGATTACCGGTCGAATGTCTGCCATAAAACGGTGCTTATCTGCATAGGAATCTCTGCTGTTTTTCGAATGATATAAGGCTGTGCGACAATGTTCCAGCATCTCCGCCCAATCACGACAGATGGTTTCTAATCCGGAAAATTCTTCCATGAAATCAGACATGAGAAGAAAACGTATGGACAGATGATCTCTTGCTTCATTTCTCAAGCTCCACTGATTCTTAAATCTAGCGGCAATCTCCGATCTATCATATCTCTCAAGGATCTTTCGCATACCTGTACGATCATTTTCTGCAAGTCTTCTCTGAAAATCATGTGCAAATGCCACCGAAAGCATCATGCTTTCGTCGACTGTCATCGCTTCATCTACATTCCATTTCCAGATCAGTTCTCGTGCCTTCAATAAAAGCTCCAACCTCTCCTGATCAATCCCATCCACATTTCCCTGACGCTCCGGAAGATGTTTCACATAAAATCCGCCGTCATTTTCCGCTAAAATTAATCGTGCCACTTCCGGACAGGACAAAAGCAAAACCATCTCATGCAAATTTCCGTAATCTTCCATATGTCTCGGATGACGCGCACATGTGTGACACAATGCTTCCGCGCCTAGTTCAATGTACATTTCACAAAGACCATCACCGTTTAAAAACGGACACGTCACATCTTCACTGAGGATCCGGCCTTGCTTTATATATTTCTTTAATTTACGGGCAAACTCCTTATTGTGGATATTGCCTGATTTACGCGCCTGACGATAACGAAGCTCACTGCTTTTATCCACCGGAATCTCCCAGCCTGCACAGCAAGTGTCAGGACATGCACCAGCGATACAGTGAAATTTTTTATAATAATTGGGATATCTGATCTCCATACATATACTCTCCAATGCCTCTTTCATTTCCTGCTACAATGATAGCAGAATTCGTAAAATTGGGAAACTCTATTTCTTGATCATTTCTGTTTCCTTAGTAAAAAAGGCACTCAGAGCCGAACCTTGACAAACAACTCTGAACTTAATAGAATAGCTTTAGAAACTTATACGATCGACCGATTTGGTCATTTTACATGTTACATAATTTAAAGGAGCAATACCATGTTACAAGATCTTGATTATGGTCGTCTGGATAACCAGTAC
>JAZTZT010000068.1:0-4101 GCA_045637605.1 Pilosibacter sp. | reverse complement strand
GCAGGTGATCATAGGAACACCTGCGATGGCCACATACGGAGAAACAAATTTTCGATTTAATAATACAAGAATTCCTGCAATGGTCAGAAAACCGGCCACGCTGAGTACTAGTTCTGACATAGTGTATTCTCCTGATTATTTATTTTTTCGGTTTGATCGCCTGCGGGATAACGTCTTTCGGGATCGGACATTCGTATTTCTTTCCACCAAGACGAGAGTTGAGTTCTTTCTTGGCTGCCTCGATCTTCTCCGGAGATTCCACCATATCGATCGCGGTTCCTGCCATAACTTTTGCAGTAAAGATCATGCCTTTGTATGCGATCGGAGATTTACCCTGAGCGGTTCTCTGCCAGGAATGTGCTCTTGTACCGGCAGCTTCTGTCATGCCCTTGAACTGAACGGTCGGGCAAACATAACTTACATCACCAACGTCTGTGGAGGCTGATAAGCAATTCTCTACCTCAGCGAGCGGTACAATAAAATCATAAATGTCTGCATCGATGAATGGAGTCATCACAGCTTCTGCAGCCGCTCTGGAGCTCTTTTCATAATGTTTCATTCGATCTTGAACATCAAACTTCACATTACCGTAAGAAGCTTTGATCTCAGCTGCAAAACGATAATCTTCTTCAGTGTAAGGTTCTCTTTCGATCTCTGTAGCATTTTTATACATGGTTTCCTGAAGAACGGTGTTATCCACAAGGTTGGAGCAGGCTTTGATAAATTCCATTTCCATCTTTGTACCAGTCATCAATGCAGCGCCTCGTGCAATATCATTGATGCGCTCGTAAATCTCTTTGACCTGAGCATTTTTCGGAGCACGGATCAGATAAAGAACTTCCGCATACGGCTGAACCACGTTTGGTGAAAAACCGCCTGTGTTTGTAACTGCACAGTGGATTCTGGCTTCCTGGATCACATGCTCTCGTAAATACTGAACACCAACGTTCATAAGCTCAACTGCATCATAGGCGCTTCTGCCTTTTTCCGGGGCAGACGCAGCATGAGAAGAGATACCGTGGAAACGATAACTGATCTGATAGTTTGCCAGAGTACTTCCTACCCATACTTCGTTGGTTGCCTGTGGATGCCAGGAAATCGCGAAATCTACATCATCAAAAACGCCTTCTCTGGCCATGAATGCTTTTCCGGAACCACCTTCTTCACCAGGACATCCGAAGAATACAACGGTACCTTCTTTTTCATTTTTCTCAAGATATTCTTTCATTGCTACCGCAGCAGCGACAGAACCGACACCGAGAAGGTTGTGACCGCAGCCGTGGCCTGCAGCGCCCGGTACAAGTTCTTTTCTCTCAGCGCAGCCTGCAACCTGGCTGAGACCGGAGAGGGCATCAAACTCACCAAGGAAACCAATGATCGGTTTTCCATGGCCAAAGGTGCCTGTAAATGCAGTAGGGATATTGGCGATATTCTTTTTCACTTCAAAACCTTCTTTTTCCAGAAGGTCACAGAGGATTTCCATGGATTTATGCTCAAGGAACGCTGTCTCCGGATTATCCCAGATCAGGTCGCTTGTTTTACAGAATAATTCGCGGTCTCGGTCGATCGCCTTTAAAGCTTCTAATTTTGTAATGCCCATAAATACCTCCTATTTCAGATCCGGCAGACAAGCTTTGATTACAGCATCTGCCAATATTTTTGAACCATCTTCATTAAAGTGAACCGCATCTGCGTATAAGGAGTGATCAAATGCAGATGTAATGCTGTAAAGATCATTGACTTCTACACCGAGTTCTTCCATCACTTTGCGGGCTACGTCGTTGTATTGTTCAATCTCACGATTGTAACGGAGAAATTCCGGAAACTCTCTTTCTTCGATCACTGCAGTGGATAATGCGAAAATAACTTTTGCATTCGGAAACAGAAAACGGATTCGTTTGTACATACGACGAAGCAGATTTTCGTAAAATTCCAAAGGAGTCAGGGGTTCATCCCCGAACAGGCGCAGAACATCCCACAGTCCATTGTTCCAGTGAACGACATCAATTTCCTCTGCAGGCACAACAGCGGCCCATTTTTGCAGAAAGCGAAGTGTAAACTGGGCAAAACGGCAGTTTTCATCCGGTCCGTAGACCGTAGCGATGCCGTCAAGTTTTTCTCTGACATACCGTTCGTAACCCGGACTTACATTGTTGTATTTCGAAGGATTCGGAGCACCAAATCGAATCGAATCACCAACTAAAAAAATTTTTTTCATTATGTAATCCTCCGTTTTATGAATTTCTTTCTAAATAAGTCAATGCACAATTGACCATGATCTGCATTCCGATCGGGAAGCAGGCAGGGTCTACTACCATATGCTCGTTGTGAGTGGACCAAATCGGTTCTCCGGCTTTGTGGCAGCCTGTGCGATAAAATACACCAGGAGCTTTTTCTGCAAAGAAAGAGAAATCTTCACCGCCCATGCTGGCCTCATTCGGAATGTTCACATGTTCTGCTCCGCAGATTTCGGTTGCAACTTCTTCTAAAAGTTTAACCATTCCGGCGTCATTGATGAGCGGAGAGTAGCCGTGAATATATCGGAGTTCCGCTTTTGCGCCCATTCCTTCCGCAACACCTTTCACGATCTCACCCATTCGTTTTTCCACCATCTCACGGACTGCCGGAGTATAGTTTCTGCAGGTTCCTTCCATCTCTACACGGCTTGCGAGGACATTGTAACGGTCACCGCCGTTGAATTTTCCGATGGTGAGAACAGAACTGTCCATGGCTCCGACATTTCTGGAAATAATGGTATTTAAGGTAGATACGATCTGTGCTCCGACTGCGATGGCATCGATGCCCATGTGAGGTCTTGCTGCATGACTGCTCTTTCCTTCAACCGTGATAAAGAAACGGTCAGACGCTGCAGAAGCAGAACCCGGACGGGAAGATATGATACCGGTATCGGACTGTGGATCGATATGCTGACCGATCACAGCATCTACATGAGGATTTTCCATGGCACCGTCAGCAATCATTCGTTTTGCACCGCTGTCTGCAGAGTTTTCTTCTGAGGGCTGGAAAAGCAGTTTGATACAGCCGTTGAATGAATCACGAAGTTCATTTAGAACCAGGGCAGAGCCTAAAAGCATGGCTGCATGCGTATCATGACCACAGGAATGTGTTACACCAGGATTCTGAGATGCAAATGGGAGACCTGTTTTTTCTGTCATAGGAAGTGCATCAATGTCGGCACGGAGTCCAACACACTTACCCGGACCTTTACCATGAATAAGGGCAACTACACCATAGCCTCCGACTCCTTCTATTGGTTCCAACCCCATTTTGCGAAGTTCTGCTGCGATGTACGCTGCAGTTTCCTTTTCCTGATTGGAAAGCTCCGGATGGGCGTGGAGCCAATGATAGTGTTTCACAACAGTATCCTGATATTGTTCAACTAAAGCTTTTACGCGTTCTTTGTTCATATTGTATTATCCTCCTTTATTACAGTAGCATATTATTTTGCTAAGAATCTTTACTCCACTATAGCCTACACAGCCCTGATATGTAAATGGAGAAAATATAACCATATGGAATTTTTAAAACTAAAGTTGGAAAACAAATTAAGGTATGATATAATTTGTTTGGTGATTTTATGTTGAATAATATAGAAAATTTGAAACTGATCAGTGTAATCAAAGGTTCATCCACACATAATGCGGTACATTCCAATTATCCGCATAGACTGATCTTGCGATTGTCTGGTTCCTTGCGATATGAATTAAATGGAGAGACACTGATCCTTGGTCCGGGTGATGCGCTTTTCCTGCCCAACAGCCCGACTTATCGTGGAAGTTATGCTTCGGAAGGACCATTTACCTATATCCTGATCAATTTTGAAGGGGAGCTTCCGGATACAGAAGCGAGAGCTTATCCAATTTGCGGCAGGCAAGAACTCTATCATCTTTATTTGCAAATTTATCGCAGCTGGTCTGTCCAGACTCCGGCTAATCGATGTCGCTGTATGGCATTGCTATATGAGATCCTGGCCCATTTCGCGGAAGCGAATAAGAATGAGACGATTTCGACATCTGCTGCGTTAGAACCTGCATTAGAGTATTTGGAGCAGCATATTTTTGATCCTGCTCTGCGGATTGG
>JAZTZT010000067.1:0-9035 GCA_045637605.1 Pilosibacter sp. | reverse complement strand
GCAAAAAGGCAGATGGATAAACCACCTGCCTTAAAATTCAGATCATGTAATCGAATCAGTATTAAACTAACTCAAGCAGAACTGCCATTGCGCCGTCGCCCTTACGCTGACCGATCTTGATGATTCTTGTGTAACCACCGTTACGGTTCTCGTATTTCGGAGCGATCTCGTTGAATAACTTAGCCGGAAGATCAACCTTCTTTGTGTTTCTCTTTCTGCCAGCTGCCTCTGTCGGAACTTCTGTTACAGCGTAAAGAGTCTTTAACATCTGTCTTCTAGCGTGAAGTCTGGACGGCATATCTTTCTTGATTTCCTTCTCAACTTCATCGTAAACTGTAACTTTCTTACCGTCTACAACTTCTTTCACTCTCTTACCGTTAGCATCTTTACGAGCTACTTTAGCTGTTACTTTAACAACTTCGTAGTTGTCTTTCTCTTTAACAGCGAGAGCGATCATACCCTCAACGATCTTCTTTACTTCTTTAGCTCTTGCCTCTGTTGTAACGATCTTGCCGTTGTTGATAAGTGCTGTTGCAAGGCTTCTAAGCATTGCTTTTCTCTGATCGGATGTTCTTCCAAGTTTTCTATAACCTGCCATGATTTTAATTCTCCTCCATTTGTATGGAACAATGAGCCATGCATCTTCGGGCTTATTGAACCATTGCTTTCATAATCCATATAAATGTGTTTATAGTTCAGTCTTGTCCCGCCTGCCAAAACAGGTTGGCAAAGCTGAACGCACGAGAGTCAGTTATTACTGCTCCTCGCTGGAATTAAGCTGTAAGCCTAATTCTTTTAATTTTGCAAGTACTTCCTCTAAGGACTTTCTACCAAGGTTACGAACCTTCATCATGTCCTCAGATGTTCTGCTGCAGAGTTCTTCTACAGTGTTGATACCTGCTCTCTTGAGACAGTTGTAGGAACGAACGGAAAGCTCCAGCTCGTCAATGTTCATCTCAAGAACTTTTTCTTTTTCATTATTCTCTTTCTCAACCATGATCTCAGCGTTCTGAGAGATCTCAGAAAGGTCGATAAAGAGATTTAAATGCTCACTTAATACTTTCGCTGCAAGGCTAACTGCATCGTCCGGATTCAGTGTGCCGTTTGTGTAGACTTCCAGAGTGAGTTTGTCATAGTCAATTTTCTGACCAACACGAGTGTTTTCAACAGCCATGTTAACACGCTCAACAGGTGTGTAAATGGAATCTACAGCAATAACACCGATCGGGAGATCGTCATTCTTGTTCTTGTCAGCGCTTACATAGCCGCGGCCGTTAGTGATAGTAAGCTCCATGTAGAACTTGCTGTCTGCACCGCCGCTTAATGTTGCGATAACCTGCTCCGGGTTGAGGATCTCGATGTCAGCATCTGCCTGAATGTCAGCAGCTGTGATCACGCCTTCACCTTCGAACTCGATGTATGCAGTCTTCGGCTCATTTGTATCGCTGTTATTCTTAATTGCTAAGCTCTTAACGTTCATGATGATCTCAGTCACATCTTCTTTAACACCAGCGATGGAACTGAACTCATGAAGTACGCCGTCGATTTTCACCTGGCTTACTGCAGAACCCGGTAAAGAAGAAAGCATGATTCTTCTCAGGGAGTTACCCAGAGTTGTGCCGTATCCGCGCTCTAACGGTTCTACGACAAACTTGCCGTATTTTTTATCTTCGGAAATTTCAGCAACTTGAATGTTTGGTTTCTCAAAATCGAACAAAATAGCCCCTCCTTTTGGGTATGCTTAGACTCAAAAAGGCCCTTTGGACCTTTTCTACAATTGCTAGGCAACAAAGCTCACGAAGCGAAGGGATATAAATCCCCCGCTTCGATAAAGACTTATTATTTGGAGTATAACTCGACGATGAGCATCTCGTTAACCGGAACGTCGATTTCTTCTCTTGCCGGCAGAGCTTTTACTGTGCCTTTAAGAGCTTCCTGATCAACATCTAACCAAGCCGGTACTAAACGACCTGCTGTTACTTCCAGGATTAATTTGTAGCGTGTATCGCCTTTGCTCTTCTCTCTGATCTCGATAACGTCGCCAGCTTTGATGAGGTAGGACGGGATGTTTACACACTTGCCGTTTACAAGTACGTGCTTGTGGTCAACGATCTGTCTAGCTTCTCTTCTTGTTCTAGCGAAGCCCATACGGAAGATTACGTTATCAAGTCTGCGCTCTAAGAGGATCATAAGGTTTTCACCAGTCTGACCGCTTAAACGCTCAGCTTTTTCATAGTAGTTACGGAACGGTTTCTCAAGTACACCGTAGATGAATTTAGCTTTCTGTTTCTCTCTTAACTGAAGGCCGTATTCACTTACTTTTTTATTAGCTCTTTTAGATTCTCTGTTGGATTTTTTATCAATTCCTAAATAAATCGGATCAAGACCAAGGGATCTGCATCTTTTAAGAACAGGAACTCTATCAACTGCCATTTATTACTTCCTCCTAATTAGACTCTTCTACGTTTCGGCGGACGGCAACCGTTGTGCGGAACCGGTGTTACGTCCTTAATGCTTGTTACTTCAAGACCGCATGCCTGAAGGGCACGGATCGCTGCCTCACGACCGGAACCCGGTCCTTTAACCATAACGTCGACGGATTTTAAACCATGTACAAGAGCTGCCTTAGTTGCAGTTTCTGCAGCCATCTGAGCTGCGTATGGAGTAGATTTCCTTGAACCTCTAAATCCCAGACCGCCTGCACTTGCCCAAGATAAAGCATTTCCCTGTGCATCTGTTAATGTCACGATTGTGTTGTTAAAAGATGACTGGATGTGCGCCTGTCCGCGTTCAACGTTTTTCTTTACACGCTTTTTTGTCACTTTTTTACCAGTTGACACTTTTTTAGCCATTTTAAACTAACCTACTTTCTCGAATTTTGAATCCTGTTTTCCTGTTTTTAAAACATGCAACGTGATTCATACTTTAGTTACTTATTTCTTTTTGTTTGCTACTGTCTTTCTCGGACCCTTACATGTTCTTGCGTTGGTCTTTGTTTTCTGACCACGAACCGGAAGGCTCTTTCTATGACGAATGCCTCTGTAGCAACCGATTTCCTGAAGTCTCTTGATGTTTAAAGCGATCTCACGACGTAAGTCACCCTCAACAGTCTGAGTCTCGCCGATTACAGCCTGGATATTCTTAACTTCATCGTCAGTTAAATCTTTAACGCGAGTATCCGGGTTAACACCAGCCTCAGTAAGAATACGGATTGCACTTGTTCTACCAATACCGTAGATATAAGTTAAGCCGATTTCGACACGTTTTTCTCTTGGTAAATCAACACCTGAAATACGAGCCATGAGTGTACCTCCATTTTAATTTAGTAGAAATAGTATTTTGCCGACATGTACACGCACTCTGGCGAGTCATGTCAAAGCCGCGCGAAAATTACAGGCAAGATGCGGCAATTAACCCTGTCTCTGTTTGTGCTTCGGATTTTCACAGATTACTCTGATGCTGCCTTTTCTCTTAATAATCTTGCACTTTTCGCAAATCGGTTTTACTGATGATCTTACTTTCACAGTAATATCTCCTTTCCTTCGTAGTCTGTTCCCTTCTGTCCTTCCGGTTTACACACCTAAGCCCGGCTCTCTATCAGAAAACAGCATTACGGGTTGCCAATACCTGTATATAGACACCCTGAACGGGCATAATACAAGCGTTCCAACAAAGTTCGCTTGAGCATTATACCACCATTATCCTTGAAAATCAAGTATTTTTTCAACTAATTTTTTGTATTTTTTCCTGTACTTTCTTGGCATTTTCGCCAAATATGACAGAACCAACTCGTTGCTTCACTGAGATACGGGAAACCCGAACTCCGCTTTGCTACGTTTGGGTAGTGCAAATTTCCGAAGGAAATTTGCTTACTTATCTCTCCAGATGATACGGCCCTTGGATAAGTCATACGGAGACATCTCCAGTGTTACCTTATCGCCCGGAAGGATTCTAATATAGTTCATGCGGAGCTTTCCGCTGATTGTAGCAAGAACTTTGTGACCGTTCTCTAATTCTACCTGGAACATAGCGTTCGGAAGTTTTTCAACTACAACGCCTTCGATTTCGATTACATCAGCCTTAGACATACTTCTCATTACCTCCTGTACGATCTTTGTACTACTGTCTTGTTCTCTTTATCACTTGGATATGCTTCTTATTTTTTCGGAGCACCTTCCCATCCTCTCGGATCAGAAAAGCATATTCTCCGCAGTCTTCTCTTATGACGTAAGTCTTTCCTCTGTCATTTCCGGCCAGAACTCTGGCCTGCCAACCTGATCTTAATTCCATGGAATTCCTCCCTATTTCTGCTTATTCAGCATCCCCTTTATATAAGGTAAGGATTTCCGGCTCACCCTCGGTGATCAGGATTGTATTTTCATAGTGAGCAGACAAGGAACCATCTTCTGTCACAACTGTCCAGTCATCGTCAAGCCATACCACTTCCGGACCTCCTGCATTGATCATCGGCTCAATCGCCAGTGTCATGCCCGGGCGAAGTAAGATGCCTTTTCTCTTCATTGCGAAGTTCGGCACCTCCGGATCTTCGTGGAGATGGGTTCCAATTCCGTGACCTACCAGATCACGAACTACACCGTAGCCAAAGCTTTCGGCATAGGACTGAATCGCCGTTGAAATGTCATTGAGGTGATAACCCGGTTTTGCAAACTTAATTCCTTCGAAGAAACTTTGCTTGGTTACCTCCATCAACTGTTTCGCTTCCGGTGTTACCTCTCCGATCGCCCATGTTCTGGCTGCATCAGAATGGTAGCCCTGATAGATAACGCCTGCATCGAGGCTTACAATATCGCCCTCTTTTAAGATTCTGTGACGATTCGGAATTCCATGTACGACTTCGTCATTGACGGAGACACAGATGGAGGCCGGATAGCCATTGTAATTCTTAAAGGAAGGAATGCAGCCGTAGCTGCGAATGATCTTCTCACCCAGACGGTCAATGTCCAGTGTGGACATACCCGGTTTGAGCGCTTTGCGTAACTCCTCATGAGTAGCAGCCAAGATCTCTCCGGCTTTTCTCATCAGTTCAATTTCTCTCGGCGATTTAATCGTTACTGCCATGTTTTTATGCTCCTAAAATATTGGTGATATCCTGGAATACATCTTCCATATCTTTCGTACCGTCAACTGTGCGTAAAATTCTCTGCTTGCCGTAGTACTCGATCAGCGGCTGTGTCTGGTTGTGGTAAACTGCAAGACGCTTCTTTACCGTCTCCGGCTTATCATCGTCTCTTAAATACAGTTCAGATCCACATTTATTACAGATGCCTTCTGTCTTCGGCGGAGCGAAAACCATGTGGTAGGTCTGACCACAGCCTGAACATGCTCTTCTACCAGACATACGAGAAACAATTCTTTCATCCGGCACATGAACATTGATCGCATAGTCCAGAGTTTCTCCTCTGTCTCTTAATGCTTTTGTCAAGCTCACAGCCTGCGGAATCGTACGCGGAAAGCCGTCCAGAATGTAACCCCCATCACAATCCGGCTGACTGAGTCGATCCATAACAAGATCGATCGTTAAAGAGTCCGGAACTAACTGTCCCTTATCCATATACGCTTTTGCTTTATTTCCCAATTCCGTACCTGCTTTGATGTTTGCTCTAAAAATATCCCCTGTAGAAATGTGCGGAAGATCATATTTTTCATTGATCATTTCCGCCTGTGTTCCTTTTCCGGCACCTGGTGCACCTAACATAATAATCTTCATGAGATAACCTCCATGGGCTTCATGAGCCAAAAAGACACAGTTATCCGAAAAAACGGGCGAAATCAGATTCCGCCCGTTTCGGATATATTACGATACTGTTATCATCGTTTCTTATTAGTCATTTAAGAATCCCTTGTAATTTCTTACAAGCATCATGGATTCAATCTGCTTAATTGTCTCGAGGACTACGCCTGCTACGATAATTAAGGATGTTCCACCGAAGGAAAGGCTGCCTACGTTGAAAAGACCGGATGCGATGATCGGTACAAGGCAGACAATGATAAGACCACAAGCACCGATAAATACGATGTAATTTAATACGTCGTCAAGATAATCGGATGTTGGCTTACCCGGACGAATGCCCGGAATGAATCCGCCTGCTTTCTTCATATTATTAGCAACTTCCATCGGGTTAAACGTAATGGACGTATAGAAATATGCGAACAGTACGATTAATACGATATAAACGATCAGACCAAGGGAATAGAGCGGAGCTTCCGGTCTAAACCAGTTGCCTGAATTTAACGCCATGATGATCTTACCACCGATTGTAGAATAATCGATTGTGAAGAACTGTGCGATCATTGACGGCATAGACATAATAGAAGATGCGAAGATTACCGGGATAACACCAGCAGTGTTAACCTTAAGCGGAATGTGGCTGGACTGACCGCCGATCATTCTGCGACCCTGCATTTTCTTACTATACTGTACCGGAATGCGGCGTACCGCACCATTTAAGATGAGAACAAATACTACAACTGCTGTAATGATCGCAACAATGATAATTGCTGCTACTGCTGCTACTGCAACAGACTTTCCGGACATAAATCTCTGATACAGGGACATGAAGTCCTGCGGGAGACCGGAAACTACATTCAGCATGATGATAAGGGAAACACCGTTTCCAAGACCTTTTTCAGTAATCTTCTCACCAATCCACATCAGAAGCGCTGTACCGGCTGTCATTGCAGCCACTACGGTTAAGTAACCCCAGAAATTTCTGTGTTCCGGAAGGATCAGACCCTGACCGCCAAGACCTACGGCCATAGCAGTGGACTCGATCACAGCAAGAGCAACAGTTAAATAACGAGTATACTCATTGAGCTTCTGTCTTCCTTCTTCACCCTCTTTCTGCATTTCCTCTAATTTCGGAATTGCAATTGTAAGAAGCTGAATGATAATGGAAGATGTGATATACGGGCTTACACTCAGTGCAAACAGGGACATGGACGCGAAAGAACCGCCAGTGATAGCGTTCACGAAGCCCATACCGGAAGCATCAAGTGCCTCAAAAAAACCTGCCAGATATGCTGAGTCAACGCCCGGAATCGGAAGGTTGGAACCAAACCGAATTAACACGAGCATTAAAAAGGTATAAAGAAGTCTCTTACGGACTTCTTCAACCTTTAAAGCTCTCTGTAAAGCTTTTAACATATTAGATCACCTCGCAGGTACCGCCTAATGCTTCAATTTTTGCCTTTGCAGACTCACTGAATGCGTTAGCCTTTACGTTAAGTTTCTTTGTTAACTCACCGTTACCAAGGATCTTAACTGTATCCTGCGCGTTTTTAACGATACCAGCCTCAACTAAGCAGTTGATGCATACTGTGGAATCGTTCTCGAATCTCTCAAGAGCGGAAACATTAATACCGATCATTTCAACACGGTTCATGTTCTTGAAGCCTCTCTTCGGGAGACGTCTATATAACGGCATCTGACCACCTTCAAAGCCCGGTCTTGTAGCACCAGAACGTGCTTTCTGACCCTTGTGGCCGTAACCAGCTGTTTTACCATTACCAGAAGCGTGGCCGCGGCCTCTTCTGAAATTATCGCTATGTTTGGAACCTTCAGCAGGACGTAAATTGGATAAATTCATCTCTGCACCTCCTTACTTTCTATCAGTTATTAGATTTCTTCAACTTTAACCAGGTGTCTAACACTCTGGATCATGCCTCTTACAGCACCGTTATCCGGCATTTCAACTGTTTTGTGTAATTTCTTTAAGCCAAGTGCTTCAACAGTTGCTCTCTGCTTCGGAACAGCACCAATCGGGGATTTTACTAATGTGATTAATAATTTCTCTGCCATTTTTATATCCTCCTAATTAGCAAACAACTTCTTCAACAGATTTGCCACGGTTCTTAGCAACCTGCTCCGGTGTCTTTAAGTTCTTAAGACCTTCGATTGTTGCAAGAACTACGTTTGTCTTGTTGTTGGAGCCTAAAGATTTTGTACGGATATTCTTAATACCAGCAAGCTCTACTACGGAACGAACCGGGCCGCCTGCGATGATACCAGTACCTTCCGGTGCTCTCTTGAGAAGTACGGAAGAGCTTCCGAACTCACCAAGGAAGTCATGCGGGATACTATTGTTCTCATCCATCGGAATTGCTACCATATTCTTGATAGCTGCTTCTTTACCTTTACGGATTGCTTCCGGAACCTCAGCTGCTTTGCCGAGACCAGCGCCTACATGGCCATTACCGTCGCCTACTACTACCAGAGCGGAAAATCTCATGGTACGTCCACCTTTTACAGTCTTGGATACGCGTTTGATGGCAACTACTCTGTCATTTAACTCAAACTGACTTGCATCAATGATTGTACGTTTCATGCTGTATTCTCCTCTCTATTAGAATTCCAGACCAGCTTCACGAGCTGCATCTGCTAAAGCCTGAATCTTACCCTGATAGATGAAACCGCCACGATCGAATACTACAGCTGTGATGCCTTTTTCGATCGCTCTCTTTGCGATTACAGTTCCAACGTATGCAGCTGCATCAACTGTATCAGTGTTCTCTAACTCAGCTTTGATCTCTTTCTCAAGAGTGGAAGCTGCAACTAAAGTATGACCGATAGAATCGTCGATGATCTGAGCATACATATGATTATTACTTCTGAACACTGCTAAACGCGGTCTCTCTGCTGTACCAGCAAAGCGGTTGCGTAATCTATAGTGTTTTTTTCTGCGGATTTCGCTTCTAGACTGCTTACTAACCATTTTTTACACTCTCCTTAAATTACTTTTTACCTGTCTTACCAACTTTACGTCTGATAACCTCATCAGCATATTTGATACCTTTGCCCTTATACGGCTCCGGCTCTCTCTTGCTTCTGATCTCAGCTGCAAACTGACCAACTTTTTCTTTGTCGATACCTCTAACGAAGATGATGTTCTGACCTTCCATAACAGTCTCGATACCTTCCGGATCGATCATCTCTACCGGATGGGAGTAACCAAGGTTGAGTGTTAACTTGTTACCAGCTTTTGCTGCTCTGTAACCAACACCGTTGATCTCGAGCT
>JAZTZT010000066.1:0-5938 GCA_045637605.1 Pilosibacter sp. | reverse complement strand
CTCCTTCCAGGTTGACGTTACATGTAACTGGTTCTTCATGATCGCTTCCACATTCTTCTGTACAGCCGTTATCGGTACTGTTACAACTCTCGTTGTAGAGCCGCGTTTCGGTAAATACACAGGTTCTGCTGATGAGAAGATCGAGAAGAACACACCAGAGCAGTCCAAAGGCCTTCGTGCAGCTGGTATCTTCGCTCTTGTTTACATCGTGATCCTTCTTGCTCTGTTCTTCACAGGCCCGTTAGCAGGTGAAGGCGGTGCGTTCATCGGTTCCCCGTTCCTTAGCGGTCTTATCTCGATCCTGTTCATCCTCTTCGCAGGTGCAGGTGTTGCTTGTGGTCTTGCTTCCGGTACTTTCAAAGGTACAGCTGGTATCACAAAAGCTATGAACAAACAGATGGCAGGTATGGCTTCCTTCGTATCCTTCACATTCTTCGCAGGTCAGTTCCAGTCCCTTTTCAACTGGACAAAACTTGGTACAATGTTAGCGATCGTTGGTGCTGACGCTCTCGAGTCCCTTGGTCTCGTAGGCATCCCGATGTTCGTAATGTTCATCCTTTTAACAACATTAATCAACATGTTCATGTCCTCCGGTTCCGCAAAATGGGCTATCCTTGCTCCGATTTTCGTTCCGATGTTCATGTTACTTGGTTACCACCCGGGCTTCACACAGCTTCTTTACAGACTTGGTGACTCCCCGACAAACGCTATCACTCCGGTATCCGCTTACATCTGGATGGTACTTGAGATTGCCAGAACAAAATACGACAAGGATCTTCAGCTCGGTACAATGGTATCCGGTCTTCTTCCGATCGCAGTTGTTCTTGAAGTTCTCTGGATCGTATTCATGATCATCTGGTACCTTGCAGGTCTTCCGATCGGTCCGGGCGTTGGTTCCGCTCTTCCGGCTGGTATCCTTTAATCTTTAACTTGATTACAATATGTAATTCTTAAATTACATAATTAAAATCAAATATATCCCCAGAACAATGGCCGTCCTGATTTTTCAGGACGGTTTTTGTTTACAATGATCCGCTCCATAACAACTTATAAAAAGAAAAATCCCGTTAACCGAGAGTGCTTCTACACTCCCAGATAACGGGTATACTCTTCCATAAACCTCTGTGCTGCACGTGACAGATACGAATCCTTCAGCGTTGCCAGACTCACTCCCCAGAATGTTCCATATGATTCCGGGATCTGATAGCAATCCACCGGTTTGTTTAACGACCGCCTCTTCCAATATCCGGCCGACACGATAGCAACACCGGCTCCCGCTGCCACCAGATGAATCAACGTTTCCATATAGACAGCGCGATATACGCACTTCGGTGAAGAAATACCAGCCATCTTCAAAATACTCATCACACTCTCGTACAAACGCAAATTCGACTCTGGAAGAAGGAACGTCTCCTCCGACAGCCATTTCGGATCCAGAACTTTTCTGGAATATCCTTCCACAGTCTCCGCATACTCACCCACTGGATGCCCCTTCGGAAGCAAAACAAGGAATGAATCACGAGCCAGACCATGATACTCAAAACTGCTCACCGGAGCCGGTTTCGCCGGTTCACGGAGAACTGCAAGATCTAACTTACCATTCAACAACAGCATCTCCAACTCATCGGTTGTTGCCTCAACTATATTCACCTTAATCCCTGGATATTTCATATAAAACTCCGCCAGAAACTCCGGAAACAATAACATACCACGATGCGGTGTCGCTCCCACTGTCACTGTACCGGTTTTCAGCTCTTTTAAATTATGAATTTCCTCATCAAAGGACTCATAAATGCCAAGTACCTTACTGCTCATCCGGTAATATTCCCGACCTTCCGGCGTCAATACCAAGCCCTTGGGTGTACGTTTAAACAGAGTCGCTCCCAAGGCCTCCTCGATTCTTTTCACCGACTGGCTGAGAGACGGCTGTGATACATACAACTTTCGCGCAGCCTGTGTGATACCGCCTTCTTCCACGATCGTCTTGATATAGACCAAATCTTTCTGGTTCATAAAAAATCCCTTGTCAAAATTTTTCATTTCAATTCCTCTCCCGATGCAGAAATTGTTACCGGCCCTTTGGGTCGTGATGGCATAACTAAAATCATATACATCATATCACTTTAATAATATTTGTGCAATATTTCAAAATCTACTATAATAAGTCTCGAGAACAAATGGGTTGTGTTCTTGCTCAAAGCCGGTGTTTGCTTCCCCCGAGGCAACACCGGCTTACCCTTTTTCTCCGCAAATCTCTATTTCCACCTAGACACATTTTCCCATAAATGGTATAATATCAACAAATCATATGATTTGCGCAAACAAAGCAGAATTCGGGGGGATTTTATTCATTTGTTTGCGGAATATGAGCAAGAACACAACCAGAACGATCTCTTTTAGGAGGTCTGTTTCTGGTTGTTTTTTGTTTCAAGAGAATCACCGCTAGAACCTCCCACTTTGTTCTCGAAATTTCTACAAAGGGGGACATATTTATGTCAAAAGAAAACACAGCCGCTAACAAGTCATGGGTCGACAAAATGATCGGCGGCATCGAGGCAGTTTGTAACAAACTTCCGCCGCCAGCAATCCTTTTCTGCGTTCTGTTCGTAATTGTTGCCGCAATCGGCGCAATCTTCAGTATCGCAGGCATTTCTCTGGTGAACCCGTCCACAGGCGAAGCCGTTGTTGCTTCCAACTTATTCTCCACTGAGGGTCTTCACTGGTTCCTCAACAACATGGTCAAGAACTTCACAGGCTTTGCACCGCTCGGTCTGGTTATTGCCATGACACTTGCGATCGGTCTCTGTGAGGAGTCCGGTATGCTCATCGCGTTGCTGAACACAGCATTAAAGAACGTTCCGGCCACATTAGTACCGTACGTAATCGCATTTGTAGGTACCGTTGGTAACATCGCTTCCGATACAGCAATGGTTGTTATTCCGCCGCTCGCAGCTCTCGTATACATGGGCGTTGGCAAACATCCGGTTATCGGTATGATGGTTGGTTATGCAGGTGCTCAGGCAGGTTTCACAGCGAACCTGATGATCGCCGGTACAGATACTCTGTTACAGGGTCTTACAAACGATGCTATCTTAAGTTTCATTCCGGATACCACCTTTGCAGTTGATGCAGCATGTAACTGGTACTTCATGATCGCATCCACATTCCTCTGCGCTGCAGTTATCGGTACTGTTTCCATCAAACTCATTGAGCCGCGTTTCGGCAAATATGAAGGCAGCACGGATTCCAAGATCGACGAAGTAACCGCTGATCAGAAGAAAGGCTTACGCGCAGCCGGCATTACAGCAGTTGTTTACATCGCTCTGATCGCTGCTCTGTACTACGGTGGACCGTTGCAGGGTATGTTCTTAAAGGGAATGATCCCGATCCTCTTCTGTCTGTTCTCTCTTTGCGGCCTTGCGTTCGGCTACACATCCAAGGCTTATAAGAATGTTGTTGATGTGAACAAAGCAATGACAAGACAGATGTCCGCAATGGGCTCTTACGTTCTGTTCTGCTTCTTCTGCGGTCAGTTCCAGGGTCTCTTCAACTGGACAAAACTCGGTACAATGCTTGCGATCGCAGGCGCTGACTTCTTCGAGAGCATTGGATTTACAGGTATTCCGCTTTGCGTAGCATTCATCGTTCTCTGCGCATTCGTAAATATCTTTATCTCCTCCGGTTCCGCGAAGTGGGCAATTTTCGCTCCGATCTTCGTTCCGATGTTCATGCTCCTTGGCTTCCATCCGGGCTATACACAGCTCTTATATCGTCTCGGCGACTCTCCATTCAACTGCTGGACACCGATGTCTCCGTACATCTGGATGGTACTGGAAGTTGCCAAATCCAAATACGATAAAAATCTTAAGATCGGTACTCTGATCGGTAACTTAATCCCGTTATCTATCATTCTCCAGATCGTATGGATCATTTTCGTGGTAGCATGGAGTCTGGCTGGTATTCCGGTTGGTCCGGGCGTTGGTATGTACTTACCGGCAGGTGTAATCTAATCTGAATCAACGATCGGTTGGCTCTCTCAGCGCTGTGGAGAGCCAACCTTCTTGACAATATCTGCTTAAATTCACACTCTACAAATACCCCATCAATTGTCCGTTTATTCGACACATTACCTTGTTAAATTCGCGCAAAATCGTTGCAATTTGACTAGAATTTTATAAAAATTTAATATATGATTAGCTTGAATATGTTGGTACGAAACCTAAGATGGGGGCGCGCCCGGAGAAAATTTCGTAACACTTTCATACTGGTATCGGTTATCGTCATACTCGTGAACACAACCTACATATGATATCAGTATCAGCATTTGTAACTGCTGTTATTTAACAGTTGCATTAAAGAAAAGGGGGTTTTTTATGTCAAACAATAAGACATCCGAAAAAAAAGGTTTTCTCGACGTCTTCATGGTAGCCGTTGAGAAAGTTTGTGACTTATTACCACCGCCGACAATCTTATTCTGCATCTTATTCGTGATCGTTGCAGCAATCGGTTGTATCCTCAACGTAACTGGTGTTGAGCTTCTTAACCCGGCTACTCAGGAGTACGTGGCAGCTAAGAACTTCTTCACAAAAGAAGGTCTCCAGTGGTTCATGACAAGCATGACAAGTAACTTCTCCGGTTTCGGACCGTTAGCTCTCGTGCTTTCCATGACACTTGCTGTAGGTTTCTGTGAGGAAGCCGGCCTTATCAACGTGTTCCTTCGCGTTGTAATGAAAAACGTTCCGGCGTTCCTGATCCCGTATGCTTGTGCAGCTATGGGTATGGTTATGAACCTTGCGTCCGACGCAGCTGGTATCCTTGTTCCGCCGCTTTCCGCTATCGTTTATATCGGTGTTGGCAGACACCCGATCGTAGGTATGCTTTGCGGTTACGCTGGTGCTAACGTTGGTTACGCAGCAAACCCGATCATCTCCGGTACTGATACTCTTATCCAGGGCTTCACAAACCAGGCTCTTCAGGGTTTCCTTCCGGAGACATTCTCCCAGTATACAGTAGAAGCTACATGTAACTGGTTCATCAAGATCGGTTCCTTCTTCCTTTGTACAATCCTTGTTGGTACAATCGTAACAAAAGTTATCGAGCCGCGTTTCGGTAAGTACACAGGTGACGTTGAAGAGATGGAAGAGATCACTGACAGACAGATGAAAGCGCTCAAAGCAGCTGGTCTTGGTCTTGTTGCCGTTATCGCTATGTGGGCAATTTCCTTCTTTACAGGTCTTACATCCGGCCCGAACGGTGAGTTCGTAGGTTCCCCGCTCTTAAAGGGTATCATCTGCGTAATCTTCGTTATGTTCGCAGTACCGGGTATTGTTTATGGTAAAGTTGCAGGTACATATCCGGATCTTATGTCCATCCACAAAGGTATGAGCCGTCAGATGGCACGTATGGGTTCCTACGTTGCATTCTGTTTCTTCTGCGGTCAGTTCCAGGCATTATTCACTTGGACAAATATCGGTGCGATCTCCGCGATCGCAGGCGCAAATGCTCTTGAGGCAATCGGTTTCACAGGTATCCCGATGATCGTTGCATTCGTATTCCTTGTAACAATCGTCGATGTATTCTTCTCCTCCGGTTCCGCAAAATGGGCAATCTTTGCTCCGATCTTCGTTCCGATGTTCATGCTCCTTGGTTACACTCCGGCATTCACACAGTACATCTACCGTCTTGGTGATTCCGCAGGTAATATGTTCGGACCGACAGGTGCGACACTTTGGATGCTCCTCGGCATGGCTCAGGAAAAATATGACAAGGATCTTACAATTGGTAAGTTCTTATCCTGTAACATGACAACAGCCCTCATCCTTGAGGTATTCTGGATCGCATTCCTTGTAATCTGGATGTTAGCTGGTATCCCGGTAGGTCCGGGCGAAGGCATCTGGCTCGCAACTCCGATTGCTTAATTATTAGCGAAGTATTTTAA
>JAZTZT010000065.1:0-4000 GCA_045637605.1 Pilosibacter sp. | reverse complement strand
CTTCTGTATACGATATGTACTTCTGCACCAAGACGAAGCGCTGTTCTTGCTGCATCCATTGCTACGTTACCGCCACCTACTACAACAACCTTCTGGCTCTTTACGATCGGTGTATCATAATCCTCGCGGAACGCTTTCATCAGGTTGCTTCTTGTCAGGTACTCGTTTGCAGAGAATACACCATTTGCGTTTTCACCCGGAATACCCATGAACTTTGGAAGACCTGCACCGGAACCGATGAAGATCGCCTCGAATCCTTCTTCGTCCATAAGCTCATCTACAGTTACAGATTTACCGATGATAACGTTTGTCTCGATCTTAACGCCGAGTTTTCTAACGTTCTCGATCTCCGGCTGCACAACTTTCTGTTTCGGAAGACGGAACTCCGGAATACCATATGTAAGAACACCGCCCGGCTCGTGAAGAGCTTCGAAAATAGTTACATCGTAACCTAATTTCGCAAGATCACCTGCACATGTAAGACCTGCAGGACCGGAACCGATCACTGCAACCTTTTTATTTAACTTTACTTCTGCTGCCTTCGGAACAAAACCATTCTCTCTGGACCAGTCAGCAACGAAACGCTCTAATTTACCGATGGAGATTGCTTCACCTTTGATACCGCGGATACACTTACCTTCACACTGGCTCTC
This sequence comes from Pilosibacter sp., assembly GCA_045637605.1. GTDB lineage: Bacteria > Bacillota > Clostridia > Lachnospirales > Lachnospiraceae > Pilosibacter. Next base: position 3,347 of record JAZTZT010000065.1, on the reverse strand, counting down.
CTGCGGACATACACGGCCGCATACTGCCGGAAGTGCGGAAGATTTTGCGATAATGTTTGCAGCTTCTTCGTAATTGTTTTCTTTGATCGCGCCGATGAATCCCGGGATATTGATCTTAACCGGACATCCTTCTACACACTTTGCATTTTTACATCCTAAGCAGCGGCCAGCCTCTGCAACCGCCTCTTCTTCATTATAACCATAACAAACTTCTTCAAAGTTTGTTGCACGAACCTTCGGATCCTGCTCTCTTACCGGTACTTTTTTCATAACGTCCATGTCGATACCTCCCAATTAGTCGTTGCAGTTGCCGCATCCACCGTGATGAGTATTACCCTCACGGAGTTTTAAGATCGCACGGCCTTCTTCTGTCTTGTACATCTGCTGACGTTTCATAGCCTCATCGAAGTTGATTGCATGACCATCAAACTCCGGACCGTCTACACATGCAAATTTTACTTTATCGCCAACTGTTACACGACATGCACCGCACATACCTGTACCGTCTACCATGATCGGGTTTAAGCTTACGATTGTCGGGATCTCAAGCTCTTTTGTGAGGAGACATACGAATTTCATCATGATCATCGGACCGATCGCTACGCAGACATCATATTTCTTACCTTCTACGTTCACAAGATCTTTGATCACATCTGTAACCATACCTTTTCTCACATAAGAACCATCGTCTGTTGTGATATAAAGGTTACCTGCAACTGCTTTCATTTCCTCTTCGAGGATCAGAAGGTCTTTATTTTTCGCACCAACGATAACGTCTACATCAATGCCATGCTCGTGGAGCCATTTCACCTGAGGATAAACCGGTGCTGTACCAACACCACCTGCTACGAAGAGCATTTTCTTATTCTTTAAAGACTCAATATCTTCGTGTACGAACTCAGAAGGATTTCCTAACGGTCCTACAAAATCGTGGAACGCATCACCTGCTTTTAAATCAGCCATACGCTCTGTGGAACCACCTACGATCTGGAATACGATCGTAACTGTGCCTTCCTCTCTGTTGTAATCGCAAATTGTAAGCGGGATTCTCTCACCAACTTCATCGATCTTCACGATGATGAACTCACCCGGCTGACAATTTTTTGCAACTCGCGGAGCTTTTACTACCATCAGGTAAATTTTTTCCGCAAGCTTCTCTGCTTTTAAAATCGGATACATAATTCCTAACCTCCTATATATCAATGAACTTCTGTTATTATCGTCGTCATCGTTCATTTCACTAACGAATAGTTTATCACTTCTTTACCATGTTATCAAGAAAAACTTGGCATTTGAACCATTTTTCTTCTTATTTACGCTCGTACTGACGGTATTCATAGCAAAGATCAAAATATGTCTGCTCGTCACTTACGGCTGTCACATGCCAGTCCGGATCCTTGTCCAGATTTGGGAAATGAGTATCTGCCAGATACTCATAATCGATCCATGTCACATGCGCTACATCACAATACGGAAGAAACTGTTTGTAAATGGTTTCACCACCGATGATATACACATGTTCAGATGGGAATTGTTTTAAAAATTCTAAAGTATCTTCCACACTGTGAAATACCTCACAGCCTTTTTTTGTATAGGACTCATTTTGGGTCAGTACTACATTTGTACGGCCATGAAGCGGCTGACCGCCCGGAAGACTTTCTAATGTCTTTCTTCCCATTACGATCACTTTCCCCATGGTCTCATCGCGGAACATCTTCTGGTCTGCCGGGATTCTCACAAGAAGATTTCCTTTATTTCCGATTGCCCAGTTTTTATCTACTGCTACGATTAAATTCATCTGATTTCCTCCATACATTCTTTTTCGATTATGTTTAAAGTTGCCGCTGCATTCAGAAGAAATGCAAAGGACGGCTGCTCGCTCTCACTGACCACATTGTCATGATAGCGGGCTTTCATCGCCAGCATCTGTTCTTCCCGCGTTTCATATGTCTGAATGATCTCAACAATCTCCTGTTTTGTTTCTTCTAATTTTCGCTTTAAAAACTCCCAGACTTTGTCCATATCTTCGTCCGGACTGATTCCCCTATGAGAGATAAATAGTCTTTTGGCACCAAGCATCCGCAGCTTTTCAACTGCGTCCAGTGACATCTGATATCCGACCAGATAACATGGCATATACCACTCACCCTTGAACACACCGATTGTTTCACTGGCCATCAGCACGTCATCATTTACCAGATAGGAGACGGAACATTTGGTGTGCCCTGGCGTTTCAAATACCTGAATCTTCGTGTCTCCCAGACGGATCACATCGCCTTCCCTTACAATCCGATCAATCTTGATCAGATAATCCTCATACAGTGGGAGCTCCATACCTGCTCCCTTTGCCGCATCGGAACTGAGTCGTTTCATCGTCTCGCGAACAGATGACTTTTCCAGAATCTTCGCCGCATACTCACTTCCGTAAACCACTGCGTCCGGCCACGCCATCTTGACAAACGGAAGCCCTGCCACATGATCATAATGAGAATGGGACAAAATCACCGCATGCAGCGGCTCTCCATTCAATTCTTTCTTTATATTTTCGATCATTTTGCCTGCACTGTAAGCCATTCCTGCCTCATAGAGGATGTTCCCGTTGCTTCCCTTGATCAGCCAGGTTGCATTGGAAGAATCACCGCAGACATTTATGATGTAATCTGACATTTGCATGCCCCTCTTTTGAAATTTATTATCCTTCATTATAGCATGATTTTCTATCTTGTACAATCTTCTGCTTATGTGTATAATAATTTTATCTATGCCCGTTACTAACGTCCGATTTCGTCGGTTCTGTTCACGTCGGGCCCCAATTTACATTTGGAAGGATGAAAACATATGATCAAATTAGAACGCACAAGCGTCATGAACCTGGAAAATGCGATCCGCGGTGCAAGAAACCCGATGAACAGCTGGGCTCGTATGGACAGCTACTACGATGAGGACGGCAATTTCATTCTCGGCGAGAACGATCTCGGATTAGCTCAGAAGCTGAGAAGAGCCGGCAGCGACCACAGAAAATATGTACGTCAGATTTTTGTTTCTGTGGATATTACAGCTCCGCTGTACTGGTGGAAAGAATTCGATACTTACAAAGTCGCAACTGTTGCTAACTCCACAAGCACAATGCATAAGATCCACGCAAAACCGTTCGATATCGACGATTTCAGCCATGATCACATGACTCCGGACACTCATGCATTTATGCAGACTGTTGTAGATGAACTTGAGAAAATCCGTCAGAAATATATGACTGAAGGTAAGAATAAGGAGGATTGGTATGATATGATCCAGCTTCTTCCATCCAGCTACAACCAGATGCGTACAGTGACTATGAACTATGAGAC
>JAZTZT010000064.1:0-4957 GCA_045637605.1 Pilosibacter sp. | reverse complement strand
TATGTTCCAACTTGGTGAATCCAATCTTGGATGATGAAGGCTGGCTAACATATTTAGTTCCGTGCGTAGTCGCTCAATACACAATTTCGTTAGCCTATCAGCTTCATCATAAAACAAAAGACCAAAGAGTTGTTACACTCTCTGCTCTATATATTACGAATACACACTTAGTTTACCGCTCTCGCACTCAGCTTTCCATCTACAACCTCGATCAAGATCATATCACCCACACGTACACCATCGGAAAGGATCAGTTTTGCAGCCAGTGTCTCCACATGTTTCTGCAAGTAACGTTTGAGTGGTCTTGCGCCGTAGACCGGATCGTAGCCGTTTTCAACGATAAACGCTTTTGCTTCATCAGTCAGCGCAATAGAAAGCTCTCTGTCTGCCAGACGTTTATTGACATCTGCAATGAGCAGGTTGATAATTCCGCCGATGTTGCTCTTTGTAAGAGGTTTAAAGAGTACTGTTTCATCCAGTCGGTTCAGGAATTCCGGTCGGAAATGTGCACGAAGGTCGTGCATGACTGCTGCTTCAGCCTCCGGTCGGATCATTCCGTCTGCATCAATTCCATCCAACAGATACTGTGAACCGATGTTAGAAGTTAAAATAATGATAGTGTTCTTAAAATCTACGGTCTTACCCATGGAGTCCGTGATACGACCGTCATCCAGCACCTGAAGAAGCACGTTGAATACATCCGGATGTGCTTTTTCCACTTCATCAAACAGTACCACACAGTACGGTTTTCTGCGAACTGCCTCGGTAAGCTGACCGCCTTCGTCGTAACCCACATATCCTGGCGGAGCTCCGATCAATCTGGATACGGAGTGTTTCTCCATATATTCACTCATATCGATGCGGACCATATTGGTCTCGTCGTCGAATAGATTTTCTGCAAGTGCTTTTGCAAGCTCCGTCTTACCAACACCGGTCGGACCTAAGAATAAGAAGGAACCGATCGGTTTTGTCGGATCTTTGATACCTGCTTTGGATCGGATGATCGCTTCTGTTACCTTCTCTACACCTTCATCCTGCCCAACCACACGTTTATGAAGCTGCTCATCCAGATGGAGAGTCTTATTTCTCTCACTCTCTGTGAGCTTGGCTACCGGGATTCCGGTCCAGCGTGAAATGATGCGAGCGATCTCATCGTCTGTTACACTCTCATGTACCAGACTCAAATCCTGGTTCTTCACGCGTTCCTCTTCCTCGCGAAGCTCTTTCTCCAATTGAGGAAGTCTTCCGTACTGTAATTCCGCTGCTTTATTGAGATCATATCGCTGCTGTGCATCCTGGATCTGACGATGAACTGCTTCAATCTCCTCACGAAGTCCGGACAGTTTATCCACAGATGCTTTTTCATTTTCCCACTGTGCTTTCTGGGAAGTAAAAGTATCGTGGAGTTCTGCCAGCTCTTTCTGAAGATCTGCAAGACGTTCCTGACTGAGACGGTCTGTCTCTTTCTTTAATGCAGCTTCTTCAATCTCCATCTGCATAATCTTTCTGGATAATTCATCCAGCTCTGTCGGCATAGAGTCCAGTTCTGTTTTGATCATCGCACAAGCTTCATCCACCAGATCAATGGCCTTATCCGGAAGGTATCGGTCACTAATATAACGATTGGAAAGTACCGCTGCGCTTACCAATGCGGAGTCTGTGATCTTCACGCCGTGATAAACTTCATAACGGTCTTTCAGACCTCGAAGAATAGAAATGGTATCCTCCACAGTCGGCTCATCGACAAGAACCGGCTGGAAACGACGTTCCAGCGCCGGATCTTTTTCAATATATTTTCGATACTCATCTAAAGTTGTTGCGCCAATGCAGTGCAGTTCACCGCGGGCTAACATCGGTTTTAACATATTTCCCGCATCCATGGCTCCGTCGGACTTACCTGCACCGACGATGGTATGGAGTTCATCAATGAACAGAATGATCTGTCCGTCGCTCTTTTTCACTTCATCAAGAACAGCCTTCAGACGCTCCTCAAATTCTCCTCGGTATTTTGCACCTGCCACCAGAGCACCCATGTCCAGAGAGAATAACTTCTTGTCTTTTAATCCTTCCGGAACATCGCCGCGGACGATTCGCTGCGCAAGTCCCTCGACAACTGCAGTCTTACCGACACCCGGTTCGCCGATCAGTACCGGATTGTTTTTCGTTTTTCTGGAAAGAATACGTACCACATTGCGGATCTCCGCATCACGACCGATGACCGGATCTAACTTCTGCTCTCTGGCGCGCTCCACCAGGTCTGCACCATATTTATTTAATGTGTCGTAAGTTGCCTCCGGATTGTCACTGACCACACGCTGGTTACCACGCACGGTAGACAACGCCTGTAAAAATAAATTGCGGTCCATTCCGTATTTCTTAAACAGTTCGTTGATAGCCCTGTTTGCTTCCTTCATCAAACAAAGGAATACATGTTCCACGGAAACATACTCGTCTCCCATGGCCTTCGCCTCATCCTCTGCATGAATGAGAACTTTATTTAAATCATTGTTAATATAAATCTGACCGCCACCGGATACTTTTGGAAGTTTGTTGACCAACATCTCTGCGTCATACATAAACTGTTCACCGGAAATACCCATTTTGGTGATCAGTTTTAGGATCAGACTATCTTCCAGACGGAGTAAACTAACAAGTAAATGTTCCTGACCGATCTGCTGATTTCCGAATTCATAGGCCAGCTTTTCGCAGCCCTGTACGGCCTGAACGGATTTCTGTGTAAATTTGCTGATATTCATAAATGCAAGCCTCCTGATTTTCGTTTGTTCTAGCAAGACTATAGCACTTGTTATTAGCACTGTCAAGCGTCGAGTGCTAATTTTATATTTTCTTTAGAATTTTCCCCTGATCAACAAAAAACAACCGATCCCCAAGTTCTTTCTAACCAAGGAATCGGTTGTCCTTTTCTTATTTTCTTATAAATACCGGCATTCCGAACGCAGAGTTTCCTGCAATATCCGTCGCGAGAACACGAGCCCATTTCATTCCTTTCGGGAATGCAAACGATACTGTCTTCTTTCCATAAGGCTTCGTATCTGTCATTTTGATCGTATCCGTGGTAACATTCTCACCGTCTGAGTAGACAATTTCCGCATCAATGAGTGGGAATGTCCAGCTGAATGTGGCTATTGCCTCTCCGTCCTTAATCTCACACTGTTCTAACAGTACTTCTCCTGTCGAATAGAAATGACGGCCTTCGCGGAGCGCATTTACAACGCTTTCCCAGTTGCCGTAGGACGGAATTTTGTCCAATTCCACATATGTGCAGTTGACCTGCGCATACGGATCCCAGTTTTCTTCGCGTTCCTCCACCTTTGAATACGTATCAAGCTCGCTCATGATGTATTTCGGTCGGTCTGCCCAGTTATTGATGTCATTCCATACACGGGCAGTACGGCCGTCGATCATCGTCTTGCAGGAATTGTCCGCCGGAAGCTGACGGCATCCGATACCGAACCAGCGTTCATGTTTGTACCAGTCCTCATCCTTTACGTCGTAGGGAAGACCGTCATTGGCCTTCGTGTCCGGATGAGGCATCTGCACAATGCAGTTCTCCAATCGGCACATTTCCATCACATCATCCGCCGATTTGAGATGATAATATGTACGTCCATCCGGAAGGATCTCCGCAAATTCCTGATCATCATCGCGCCATCTGGAATAAAGGATCGGCTTTGACGGTATAATCATGAAATGATAAGGGATCAGCTGCTTGGAAAAGTCATTATCCATGATCGCAAGTTCCTCAGAAGTAACCACAAGGAAATCCGGTGTACTGCAATAATGCGCCATTGCATGATAACGTTCTAGATCGGATTTTCTTCCTTCTTTGTTGTCTCCTTTTCTTCCTTCTGCCCAGAAATCTGCGAGACAAAAAATATCCGCGCCCTCTTCTTTGATCAGTTTCTCCCACGGGCGCTCCGCTCTCTGGTCACGGATCCAGGCCGCGTGAGTCGCCACATGCATATGCGACACCAGACGTTTATATCCAGGCAATTTACGAAGATGGTCAAAGTTTGTATACTTCATAGCCATTGCCCTTGTCGTCCAGACAGAATCGGAACTTGGAAGAATAAAAAATGCCATATTTTGAACCGTACCCGGCTTCGCATTGTAACAAGGCCAACGAACGTTATAGTTTTCTGCTTCTTTGTTGTGTCGAACTCCGACAGCCAGTCTTCCTGTATCATCGTCACGGATGTAATAATTATACCCCACGATATTCTCCGTCTGACTTCCCCAGATAAAACGGTGTGGAGATGGGAATACAGCTACTGCTCCATTCTCCTGCTGCACCGTGAGAACTCTTCCCCGCGCATCTACTCTCTGACGGTCTCTGTCCGGACCACTGTTGGTATGGAGACCCGGATTCTCAAAAATCTCGTGTCGGTTCGGAGAAATATAGTAGAGTTTATCAATCGTAAAACCGTCCAGGCCGCCATGATACAGATAAGCCACACCATCTTCCTCTGTAGATGCAACTGCCTCAATACGGATCAGATTACTTCCTTCAAAGAAATTGAAACGGCATCCACCTGCAAACTGCCCCAATGTCAGGCCGTCATAATATACGGAAGTTCTGTTTCCGTCTTTTTCCAGCGAAAACTCCTCTGTATTCCAACATTCCTTCGCCTCTTTTACTTTATCTTTGCGCCCCATCGGATCATCCGAATAGGTATCCCACTGATATCCCAGCACCTCACCCGGTGCAAGACCCTTGGTTCTCTGAGGATTATTTTTCGTACGTTCGGAAGTGATCACCTTAAACTGTGGGACCAGATCATTCGCGAGCACCGAATAAAATCCACTGCGCTCATATCCCAGTTCGAGAATACACGGAGCGGAATCTTTGATTCCCATAACCGCCTGCCAGTGATATCCGTCCTCTCCGAGCCATGTAACTGTCAAAGTCTTGTCCCTAAGTCGGATCGTAGCCATG
>JAZTZT010000063.1:0-6028 GCA_045637605.1 Pilosibacter sp. | reverse complement strand
ATCACAAAGGCTTGTAAACTCCGCCATACGCTTGATAAAGGCAGACATTGCCTCATCAGAAACTGTAATTTCGGAGGTACCGTCAGCACCCGCATCTTCTGCACTCTTAACATAGGCTCCGGCTTTGTTGCGGAAGAGATGCTTCTTTAACATTTCTAACAAGAATCCTTTATTTTCCTCTGCTTTTGCCAGGTCACGTTTGATCCCTTTTCGGATCATCAGTTGTATGAAAAAGAGTACCAGAGCAGCGCCGCCAAGACCACCGATAACCGGTATGTAGTCAGACGGATAAGTCAAATAAAGGTAGGCAGCACCTGCGATGCAGGCAATTGCCATGAGTAGTGCAAATACGCTGAATACCTTGCGTGATTTCTTCTTTCCTTTCGCGTCAAAGTCGCCATAGTTGTTATAGTATTCTTCCGCTTTCTGTGAATACGCATCAACGGAAGCCTGGTCTGTAAACTGATATTCATCCAGAATCTTTTTAGCATCCAGAATCTTGTCTTCCAATACCGTTCGCTCTGATTGAGTATTATCAATGATGCTCTTTACCTGATTACGCATATTCTGGTAAGAAGCCAGTTGGTTTTCAAATTCCGGAGCAGCGATCTCAGCTTCCACATTGCGGATCTCGGCTAAAAGAGCCGTATATTCACGGGAAGCATCCGGGATCAGGTTCGCTTCTAGCGCGCGCTTTTGCAGACGCAGGAAGGTAGAGGCTTTGCTGATATTCAGAGAAATATTGCCGGTCGTATTCATGTTGGCAATATAATTTCTCAGCTCGCTTACCATACCGTCTTCAGTAGCACTCTTTAACTGACCGATACTGATCGTATTGTTATAAGTTGTTTCATTGAGACCACCGAGGAGCTCATTCATAAATGCAGGAGTTGCTTCCTCCTCGCGTCCGCGGGTCTCGTTGATCACTTTTAAGGATTTATTGTCTTTGCGGAAACGGCGTTCAATACGATAGATGGCTCCATCCTTTTCCAGTCTGAGCCAGCCTTCGTAAGTGCCACTGTTTTCCCACGGCTCGAACTTACTGTAAATATCATTTTTTGCCGCACGGCCTCTGCCGCGTTCGATACCGAAAAGTATTCCTCGGATAAAGGTGTGCAATGTAGACTTTCCGGCTTCGTTCTTACCGTAAATGATGTTGATTCCGTCTTTAAAGGAGATGGTGCGGTCATGGAATTTACCGAATCCATCAATATGAAGTTCCAGTAATTTCATAACTTAGCTCCTTTCATCCTTAGTCATAAGCAGTGCATGGATTCCGTAATGCAGAGCTTTCTTTTCAACCGGGCTCATGTCTTCTTTGTGCAGAGCACGGATGTAGAAACCGATCATGTCGCTCGGATGCTCAGCGAAGAGAGCGTGGTAATCATACTGCGGTTCCGATTCATCGAGAATCTCTACAATATTCCATTGTCCTGCAAGGAAGTCCAGATCAAACTCAATGTCAGGATCTCGCATTCCTTTGATGCGGAAACGATAAATATTTCCGGCACCGCGCTTGCGGATCTCATCTGCGATCAACTGGGAGAGTTCCAGATTTGTAGTTGCAGGCGTCACACTTACAACGAGCGGAATGTACTGCGCCTGGGAGATCGGTCGGAATTCCAGGGAAGTCACACGACCGCTGATCTCGTCCAGTTCGCCCATGAAAAATCCATGTGCTCCGGTCTCTGTCAGATCAAGAGGTTCCGGAGAACCCGGATAAGCCATCTTGTTCTCGATGAGAACTGCCGGCTTATGGATGTGGCCAAGGGCAATATAAGAAAACGGCATTGCAGCTACCGCATTTTTATCGAATGGGAGATGTTTTGCATCGCCTCCGTGGATCATGAGGATCTTGTTGCGATGTGTGTTTGGAATCGTAAACTGTGCAGTGCGATCCTCTAAAATCTCCGGATTATGGTAGCTGAATCCGAACACTTCCGTATTTAAATCTTCAAAATAGACGGAGGACAGATCCTCGTCCATAAAATATGTAACGTTTGGGCTCCATTTGAAGCTTAAAAGGGCAGAACTTCTGCGCACACGGTCATGGTTTCCCGCGATAATGACAACACGTGTGCCAGGAATCGTCGCAAACAGGTAGTTTACTTCTTTTAAGTCCCTGGCGAGTGGCTGACGATGGAACAAGTCGCCGCTGATCAGAAGCAGGTCCACATGATTCTCACGAGCTTCTTCGACAATAGTCTGAAGGGTGAGACGGATGGCCTGTTCACGTTTCTTTCCCCAGGGCCGGTCGCTGTCAGGCACCATGCCCCAGTGGATATCGGCTGTGTGGATAAATTTCATAGGAGTTCCTCCGATAGTATAAAAAAAGGAGCGCCGCAGTTTCTTTGGCGCTCCTGATAGAAACCGATGTCTGCGGGTTTCTGAATTATTGTGATGGATGATGGGCGCTCTTCTTGAATGTCTTCGCCATTCAAGAAGCATTGGATATTCATCCAATGTGCTGTCAGTCATAAAACGATGCTTACAAGTAAACTTGACGCTTCGTTTTTTGCCTGTCAGCCCGCTGTTCTGAATTATAATTCGCAGTTGTTTACTGTTCTCGGGAACGGGATTACGTCACGGATGTTGCCCATACCTGTGAGGTACATGACACAACGCTCGAAACCAAGGCCGAAACCGGAGTGACGTGCGGAACCGTACTTTCTGAGGTCAAGGTAGAAGCCGTAGTCTTCCTCGTTAAGACCCATCTCTTTGATCTTACCAAGAAGTTTCTCGTAATCGTCTTCACGCTGGCTGCCGCCGATGATCTCGCCGATACCCGGAACAAGACAGTCCATAGCAGCAACAGTCTTGCCATCCTCGTTGAGCTTCATGTAGAATGCTTTGATCTCCTTCGGATAATCTGTTACGAATACCGGACGTGTGAAGATCTGCTCTGTCAGATAACGCTCGTGCTCAGTCTGAAGGTCGCAGCCCCAGAATACTTTGTAATCGAATGCGTCATTGTGCTCTTCAAGAAGCTTGATCGCCTCTGTGTAAGTAACATGGCCGAATTCGGAATTTAATACGTGGTTAAGACGATCTAAGAGACCCTTGTCAACGAACTGGTTGAAGAAGTTCATCTCAGCCGGTGCGTTTTCAAGAACGTAACGGATCACGTACTTTAACATCGCCTCAGCCATCGCCATGTTGTCATTTAAGTCAGCGAATGCCATCTCCGGCTCGATCATCCAGAACTCAGCCGCATGACGTGTTGTGTTGGAGTTCTCAGCACGGAATGTCGGACCGAATGTGTAGATGTTGCGGAATGCCATTGCATATGTCTCGCCGTTTAACTGACCGGATACTGTCAGGTTTGTTGGTTTTCCGAAGAAGTCCTGAGTGAAGTCCACTTTACCGTCTTCTGTCATCGGAATGTTTGTCAGGTCCATAGTTGTAACCTGGAACATCTCACCTGCACCCTCACAGTCACTGCCTGTGATAAGCGGAGTGTTTACATATACGAAGCCCTGCTCCTGGAAGAACTTGTGGATCGCATAAGCTGCCATAGAACGAACACGGAAAACTGCCTGGAATGTGTTTGTTCTCGGACGTAAATGAGAGATAGTTCTCAGATACTCGAAAGAGTGGCGCTTTTTCTGAAGCGGATAGTCACCGTTGGACGGACCCTCAACGAAAACTTCTGTTGCCTGGATCTCGAACGGCTGCTTTGCTTCCGGTGTCGGTACAAGAGTACCCTTAACAATAATAGCTGCGCCTACATTTAACTTAGAAACCTCTGCAAAGTTGTCCATAGTATCGTGGTAAACGATCTGCAGAGTGTCAAAACATGTACCATCATTTAAAACGATAAATCCGAATGCTTTGGAATCACGGATGCTGCGGATCCAACCACCAACTTCAACTTCTGTGTTCAGATATGTTTCGCGGTTCGCGAAGAGTTCTTTTACTGTTGTCAGCTGCATGATTTTTTCTCCTTTTTAGTGGCTTCTTATGGGGTTCCTAACGATCGCTTTTACATAGTAGGAAAATGAAGCCAGTTTATGACAGTATAACGCATTTTTTCCTTGGATTCAAGGGGGAAAACATACTTTGTTTTCTCTACTTGTAACGCTTGTTTTCACATGGTAAAATATTCATAGATAAATCAACAAAGGAGGTCCCCCATGACCACAAACATTAACATTGAAAATCTGCAAAAAGATGCTGCGGAAATCTTCAATTCCGGCTTTGCATGTTCGGAGTCAGTAATCTATGCGATTCGGAAACATTTTGAGATTGATCTCTCCGATGATGCGATCGCTATGAGCTCCGGTTTCCCGTGGGGTCTTGGCGGCGGTGGATGCATCTGCGGAGCACTGGCGGGTGCTGCAATGTGTATCGGATATTTCTTTGGAAGAAGGACACCGGGAGATCCAAAGATCAACCGCTGTTTTGAACTGACCAATGAGCTGCATGATAAATTTAAAGCGGTTCATGGAGCGACTTGCTGCCGTGCACTTTGGATCGGTCTGGAAAAGAACTCTCCGGAGAGAAAAGAAAAATGTACGGAAATCGTTGTCGAGACAGTAAAGATTACAGCTGAGATCTTGATCCGTGAATTGAATGCGGACGCAGTTTAAAACAAAAACGAATGCCATGTACCGAGTATGATCTCGGGTACATGGCATTATTATTTTCTGAGCCTCATAGCTATTTTTGTATACAGATGTTATAATAAAAAGAATCAATGAAGCAGGAGTGATTATTCATGAAGATATACGATATTTCCCAGGAGGTATTTAGCTGTAAAGTATTTCCGGGTGATCCGGTTCCGGAGCGAAATGTGTTATGTTCCATGGAAGATGGAGAATTTTACAATCTGACAGCATTTTATATGTGTGCCCACAATGGTACTCATGTGGATGCTCCATTTCATTTCGTGAGAGACGGAAAGACTGTTGATGAAGTAGGATTAGAGCCGTTTATTGGGATGGCGTATGTGGTGAAGCACGATGGTGTTGTGACAGCGGAGGACGCGAAATGCATGCTGCAGAAGGCAGAGGGCGATGCGGCGAAAAGGATTCTGATCAAGGGAAAGGCAGAAGTTTCTCTGGAGGCAGCGGAAGTGTTTGCTGGTGCAGGACTTCTTCTTGTCGGAAATGAATCTCAGACGGTCGGTCCGGAAGAGGCTCCGATGGCGGTACATTTGGTTCTTTTAAAGGCAGGAGTGGCTCTTTTAGAGGGAATCCGTTTGGATCAGATTCCTGAAGGGATATATTTGTTAAATGCGGCACCGCTGAATCTTGGTGGTGCAGATGGTGCGCCGTGCAGAGCAGTGTTGATCGATTTGGAGGGAAAATAATGGAATTCAAAGATAAAGTCGTAATTGTAACAGGAGGAGCTAACGGAATCGGAAAGTGTATCAGCGAAGAATTTGCAAAGGCGGGTGCACATGTTTGTATCATCGATCTGTGTGAAAATGCGTATTTTCAAGGAAATCTGGCGGATAAGGAAACCTTGGAGCGATTTGCAGAGAAGGTAATTGCGGAGTATGGTCATGTGGACGTGTTGGTAAATAACGCGATTCCTCTCAGCCGTGGAATTTCGGAAGCCAGCTATGAGGATTTTGAGTATGCGCTGAAAGTTGGCGTGACAGCACCGTTTTATTTATCGAAGCTTTTTATGCCATATTTTGCACAAGGAGCAAGCATTATAAATATTTCCTCCTCTCGCGACCGTATGAGTCAGCCGCAGACAGAGAGCTATACTGCAGCGAAGGGTGGAATCGCGGCTCTGACCCATGGGCTTGCAATGAGTCTTGCGGGAAAGGTTCGTGTGAACTCCATTTCTCCGGGCTGGATCGATACGGATTATACCATTTATGAGGGATCGGACGCGGTGCAGCAGCCGGTCGGTCGTGTTGGAAATCCGTTGGATATTGCGAATATGGTGCTGTTCCTTTGCTCGGATAAGGCTGGATTTATTACCGGAGAGAATATCTGTATCGATGGCGGTATGACAAAGCAGATGATCTATCATAATGATTTTGGCTGGAGTCTGGAAGGATAGGGTTTTATCA
>JAZTZT010000062.1:0-11204 GCA_045637605.1 Pilosibacter sp. | reverse complement strand
ACAACTATATATTTTCTGGTCTTCATTCCCAAAACAATCTTATATATTTTGAGTTGTCATTTCTTAAGTCTATTTATTTTTTGTTGTCTGTCCTTTTCTGTAACTACATTATATGACTTATATTGACTTTATAACATTGCTTAGATTTTACAAAACATGCACAAAATGATACTGTTAATCCTTTCTCTCCTAAAACAGTTTCTCACATAACGCAAAAACAGAATAAAGCAGAAAACCCTGGCAATATGCCAGGGCTTTCCTTTGGGAATAAGGGTATAAGGATGTTATCTATGATTAATTAAATCATATGCTAAATTATTCTCTCAATCCTGCAACGATCAGATTAAACGATCAGATTAATGACTTCTTTTGATTCTCTCATCATTTTCAAGTACTTTTTTAGCGATCATTACGAAATGAAGCTTAAAGTTATCCTCTGTATCATTTACATCTAATCCAGTATTGATTTTTACCTGCTGTAAACTGTTCTTTACCTCTTCTTCTGTCATTTTGAGTTCTTCAGCAGTTAAAGAAATATCTTCTTTGCATTTGTAATATTTAGAAAGAACGTGTTTTTCTGTCTCTCCAAGCTGTTTTAAAACAGTTCTTGTCAATCTGTCACCATAGTTTACAACCATCTGATTGATGCTGCTATAGATTTCCATTCCAAGGTATTCCAGAACAACTCTTTCCTTTTTAAATACCTCACCGGCTCTAACTGCACTCTGTGCATTATAGTACGTATTCTTAATTCCTTTGATTCCATGCTCGATCGTACCAATTCCCACACGGATTCTTCTTTCAGAATTAATCTTTTTAACTTCTTCAATTACAATATCTTTCACTTCTGCCTGAAGTTTACGCATACTAGATTTATCCGGAGCAATCAGAATCACACAAACGCCGGTATCACATGCAATAATCTGTTTTCCGGCAATCTTCTTGTTTGCTTCACTTAACGCAATGACTGCTTCTGCTGCCTTAGTCATCTTCTCTCTGTCTTCAACTGTAACTCTCATGTCTGACGGATACTGGAAAGATACTGCCATAAATACATCCAAATCAACATCAAATCCGAGCTGTCTTCCAAACTGTTTTACTAAATCTTCATCTTCATAATAACCAATTACAATATCATTGAAATAAGAAGATAATGTGATATCTGTCGTGTTCTTGTTCATAAATTTTCCCCTTTCAAAATACAAATAGATGGATTGATACCCTCGGTTGTTATTTCTATTTTCTAATTATATTATAGGATATCGCCGAAATCAACAACATTGTCAGAATCATTTAAAACATGCACAAAATAAGACAATACAAAGGCCCAAAACTAAAATTGGACTAGGCGCCCCGCTCAAACTGAGTCGGGGCGCCTGACCACACATTTCACAAAGAGTTTATTTAAGCAATTCTAATTAAAGAATTCCTCTGATTTCCTGGATGTTCTCGATATTGTTCTTCTCAAGGTAAGCTTCCATACCATCGATAACATCAACAGCTAAAGCCGGATTCATAAAGGAAGATGTACCAATCTGAACACATGTTGCACCTGCCATAATGAATTCAATTGCATCCTGCCAAGTTGTGATGCCGCCAATACCCATAACCGGGATATTAACTGCATGAGCTACCTGGTGAACCATTCTGAGTGCAATCGGTTTGATTGCCGGGCCGGAAAGGCCTGCATATGTATTATTGAATACCGGTTTTTTCTTATTTAAGTCAATTGCCATTGCAAGGAATGTGTTCGTTAAGGATACACCATCAGCACCCTCTTCTTCACATGCTTTTGCAAGTCCAACGATGTCTTCTGCGTTCGGGGAAAGTTTAATTACAAGTTTGTGCTTGCAAACTTCACGGATCTCACGAACTACCTGACGAGCCATCTCTGTCTTAACACCGAAGTTCATACCGCCTGCTTTTACGTTCGGGCAGGAAATGTTGAGCTCTAAGAGATCTAACGGATGATCATTTAAAATCTTAACTGCTTCTAAGTAATCTTCCATGGAGTGACCGCCAAGGTTTACGATGTTAACAAGATCAAGCTTATTCATACGATCAAGATCGTAATCGATGAAGTGCTGAACGCCCGGGTTCTCAAGACCTACGCTGTTCATTACGCCAGACGGTGTTTCCCAGATACGGATACCGTCGTTACCGCCTCTTGCGTGAAGAGTAAGACCCTTGGAGCAGAGACCGCCTAATTTCTGAATATCAAAATACTCGTTGAATTCTTTACCAAAACCACATGTACCGGATGCTAAAGCTACCGGGTTCTTAAATGTTACACCAGCAAATACTGTTTCTAATCTCTTACTCATTACCAAATACCTCGCTTCCTAACATAACCGGACCATCTTTACAAGCTCTCTTGTTTCCGCCGTTTGTCTTACATGTACATACAAGACATGCACCAATACCACAAGCCATACGATTTTCCATGGATACATAAACCGGAGCTGTAGCACCTACAGAAACACATTTCTTATAAAGAACTTTCATCATGATCTCCGGACCACAAGTCATGATCACATCATACTTTGTCGGATCGATATCATCTGTAACAAATCCACCTACATTTACAGTTACGGAATCAGCAACTGCCTCGTAACGATCTACTAACATCGGCTCACCGCTGAAACCTAAATACATATCAACAACTGCATCCGGATTAGCAGCTTTTAAACGTTTTGCTGTCAGATAGAGCGGAGCAACACCAACGCCGCCACCTACTAAAGCAATTTTTCCTGTTGCATCCGGGAAACCATTTCCGTGCGGGCCATCAACTTTAATCTCATCGCCTGGTTTGAGCTCCTTAAAGATTTCTGTTCCCTGACCAACGATTTTATAAAGGAAACTAACTGTTTTTCCGTCGGAGTCAAATACACTGATCGGTCTGGAAAGAACCGGATATTTGTCCCATGCTCTTAACATGTAGAACTGACCCATCTCAGCGTTGTTGTCCTCCTCTACTTTCATAAGATAAAAGTCATCTGTGATTCTCTGATTTTCTAAAATCTTAGCCATCTTTACTCTTCCTTTCTTTATCTCTTTCTGCCGGGAAATCGTGTTCCACGATCCCCCGACAGAAAACTTTTTTAGTTACGCATTATATTTTGCTTCGTCCAGCTTGCCTTCACTCTTTGCTACCCAGATACTTGTTACCGCATCACCAACTACGTTGAGAGCAGTTACAACCATTTCGATCGGACGGTTGATTGCAAGGATCAGAGAGTAAGCGAGAAGCGCTCCGTCATTGATAAATCCTACACCGGATAAAATTGTGAACAGGATAATTGCACCTGCACCCGGTGCGCCCGGTGTACCTGCAGAAGCGATCAGCGCTAAAAGCGCAATTACAACGAGCTGCGGTAATGTAACATCATATCCTGCACAGCCTGCGATGAATACCGTTGCAATAACCTGCATGATTGCAGTACCGTTCATGTTGATTGTCATACCTAACGGAAGCACGAAGGATGCAATTGTGGAATCTACACCAAATCCTTCTGTACATGTTTTGATGTTCATCGGAAGTGTTGCTGCACTGGAGGATGTGGAGAAACCGAATACAGCTACGTTCGCAATTTTCTTAACGAATACTACCGGATTCATACGTGCTCCGAATGCAATTACTGCCGGATATACGATGAACAGGAACAGCAGTAATAAGATCAATGTTACGATCATGTAGGCAAATGCCGGTTTTAAGTAGTTGATACCGTAAGTTGCAAATGTTCTGGAAAGAAGCATGAATACTGCAACCGGACCAAACTTTGTAACGATATAGTTTAAAAATACAACAACAATATCATTTACTTCTGTGATGAGTTTCTTTAAAACTGCAGATTTTTCCTCTCCAACTGTGTTCATGCAAAGACCAAGAGACACAGAAAGGAATACAATCGCAAGAACTTCTGTATTGCTGCTGAATACGCTGGTAATATTGGACGGTACCATGTTCAGTACTACAGTTAACGGGTTGGAACCTGTTTTACCTGCAGCTCCGGAAAGTCCGCTTACTTCTGCTGTGAAGAGGCCTGCATTGAATACTACAATACCTGCTACACACGCCATAACAAGAGCGATCGCAGAACAGAAAAGGAAACCGCCAAGTGTCTTAACCGAAATACGGCCAAGAGTTTTTGTGTCAGAAATCTGACCAATTGCAAGTGTGATGGATGTAAATACCATCGGTACAATTACAAGCTGTAATGCACGGATAAATAACTGACCGCCGATATAGAAAATACCAATTGCAGATTCACCGCCAGCTGCTGTAATGTCCTGGAAGAAAATACGATTGAGCATTTCCCATGTTGCTTCTTTTCCGGAGCTGAGCATATTTTCTCTCAGCACCATAAAGATAATACCTACTACAAGTCCGCAGACTAAAGAAATCGCCATTTTTTTGGCAAGAGAATTGCCAGAATTTGTTTTACCGTTTGACATATTTGCCCCCCTATTCTTCATAAACCACGTTACCGCGGCAAATAGTACATTTTACTTTTCCATAAAGTTCTTGTCCGATAAATGGAGAATTTGCAGATTTAGAATGGAAGCAGTCGCCGTCTACAATCCAACGTTCTCTTTCGTCAAAGATAACAAGATCTGCTTTTTCACCTTCTTTAATCTTTCCACAATCAAGATTATATAACTTTGCCGGATTTACTGTCATTTTCTCTAACAGCTGGATCATAGTCATATGACCTTTTCTCACCAGGTTTGTAATACCAAGAGCCAGTGCAGTCTCAAGACCAATCATTCCGCTCGGAGCATCCTTCATTTCTTTTGCCTTTTCTTCCCTGCTGTGCGGTGCATGATCAGTTGCGATAATATCAATTGTACCATCTTTTAATCCTGCAATAAGACCGTAGCGATCCTCTTCTGTTCGCAGTGGAGGATTCACTTTTGCCAGTGTACCTTTTTCTAAAACAACCTGCTCAGTTAAAGAAAAATGCTGTGGTGTTACTTCTGCAAAGAGATCAGCTCCAAGCTTTTTGAGTAAGCGAATGATATCAACCGATGTTTTACTACTAATATGCTGAATATTGACTCTGGCACCAGTTTTAAGAGCCAGGAGCCCATCTCTTGCAATCAATGTTTCTTCTGCTAATGCAGGAGCTCCAGGTACTCCAATTTTTTCAGACACCGGACCCTGATTGATTCCATAACTTCCAACAAGGTTCGGATCCTCTTCATGGAGACTGATCGGAACATTCAACTCCTTTGCTTTCTTCAGTGCAGCAAGAAGCAAGTTCACATCGCTGATCGGGATTCCATCATCGGTAAATCCTGCTGCACCTGCTTTCAGCAGCGCATCCATATCTGTCAGCTCGACACCTTTTAGCTCCTTTGTTACTGCTGCTGCCTGCAACACATGAATCGGAAGTATTTCTGCACGTTCTTTAATTTCACTTAATATTTCTACTGAATCTACTGCCGGCTTTGTGTTTGCCATACAGATTACAGTTGTATATCCACCGGCCGCTGCCGCATTTGCACCTGTCTCCAGATCTTCTTTGTATGTAAGTCCCGGATCTCTGAAATGAACATGCACATCAACAAGACCCGGTGCAACAATTTTACCTTTTGCATCAATCACTTTCTCATATTCATCAGATTTGGCATATTTTCCCATTCCGACAATTTTTCCATTATCGATGACAACATCGATTACTTCATCAATTCCAGAATGAGGATCGATTACTCGTCCGTCTTTGATTAAAATCATACTGCCTCTCCTTTCAGATACTCATAAATCACACGTGCACCATCACAAATACTTAAAATAGATGTAAATTCAGCACGGTTGTGGGAGATGCCCTTTAAGCACGGAATAAATACCATGCCAGTATCACAAATATTCGCAAAGGCCATTGCGTCATGTCCGGCACCGCTGAGCATTCTTCGGTTGCTGATTCCTAAACGTTTCGCAGCCTGCTCTAATCCGCTCTGTACCATGTCACTCATATCAACCGGTGCAATTTCACTGATTTTTTCATCTAAATATTCGATGCCTCTGTTTTTGCAGATCTGTTTTGCTGCCTCTTTCATATCACGTTCCATACGATTCAGACTGCTTACTTCAACGCCTCGAATATCGATACCGATCTGCACTTCACCCGGAATAACGTTCAGTACATTCGGATGATTGTTTACAACACCAACCGTAGCCACAGACTGATATACAGATTCCTTTTTACCGATACGTTCAATCTCAAGAATAATCTCTGCTGCTGCACATAAAGCATCATAGCGCATAGACATTGGGGTTGCGCCAGAATGCTCTGCCGTACCTCGGAGATACATATTAAAACGTCTTGGTCCTGCAATTGTCGTTACGATACCTACAGATGTCTGGCACTCTTCCAGTACCTTTCCCTGTTCAATGTGTAATTCAAGATACTGCTTAAGTCCGGATATCCTTGCCGGGTAGAGGCTATAGCCGTTCTGTTTGAATACTTCTTCTAAAGTCTCACCGCTCTTAGATACAAGATCTGCAACATCCTGCTTATAAAGCTCTTTTGTAATCAAACCACTGCCAATTGTACAGCAGCCAAAGTTTGAAGATTCTTCGCAACGAAAGGCACCAACACGAATCGGTAATTTCAAACCATCGTCAGCAGCCCATTTCATTACCATGAGACCAGCGATAATGCCAACCACACCATCATATCTTCCGCCTTCAATAACGGAATCCAGATGCGAACCGATCAGGTAATAACCCTCATCCGCAGAATTCGCCACATATGTATTACCAACTTCATCCTGAAAACTTCTAAAATTCAGATTGCTGCCCAGTTTTGAAAACATCTCATGCATTTTATCTTCTGTTTTAGAATAACCAAGTCTGGTAACACCACCGCTTTCTGTGCTTCCGATATCGTAAAACTGATTAAACAGATACTCGCAATATTTAATATCTTCGATTCGATGTTCCACGAGAATACCCCCTCAAATTTGATACCTTAATTATAAGCTATCAAATGAGGGGGTACTATGTCCCAAGAAACAAGATTCGTTCTCTTTCTTTTGTCTAAAAAAACAAATCTGGTTATCTAATTTCATTGTTGAATATGCTGATTCTTTCGATCATTTACGAAGTTTCTTCGCCAAAACTGCCAAATACAACTGAAAATTATCATCCGGATTTTTTAAATAAAGTCCTGTTAACTCCTGTACACGGTTCAACCGATACTTTACTGTATTTTTATGTATAAACATCCTATCTGCCGTTTCATCTATACTATTATTAGATTCAAAGTACATGATCAATGTATCCAACATTTCCTGACTTTGCAGTTCATCTAACATCTTTGCGAAGTTTTGTCCTTTTCCTCCTGAGAAGAAGTCTTCCAACTCACAAAATGTAGCAATCTTATCATAAGAAAATACAAACTGATCTGGTTTTAGTTTTTGTCCAACCCGAGCAGCCTTATATGTAGCACTATAAGAATCTCGAATTCCCAGCATTCCATGAAGTACCGGACCTATACCAAACGCCAGTACCTCACTTCTTCCATTCCATAATTTCTCAAACAGCTGTTCCGTGATCTGAGTATGGAGAAACCGTTTCAAATTATTTTCGCTTTCACTTTCCAAAAAGAGAATCGAACTTTTTTCCAGCGGAATCATATAACACTCTCTAACAAACGGACTGCTCTTAATAAACTGTTTTACAGATTGAGATAAAAAACGAAGCTTTTTCTTTTCTTGTTCTGTAGGAGAATACTTTTTACGAAAAGATATATTTATAGCAGCAAAATAATCATTTTCCACATCAAATCCGAACAAACGACCTCGTTCTGCCATCAAAATTTCATCACTGTAGTTTTCATATATAATATCTTTGATATATTTCTCTAAAATTGCAGAACTGCCTTCCTCTTCAAAAATGAGGTTCATGACTTGAATAATCAGATCAATATATGTAACATGATTAGGAATCTCCAATAAAGGAAGCCCATGCTTGTTTGCTATCTCCTTTACGGATTCCGGTATCACACTCACATACTCTCCTGTCTTAACCGCAATACAACAACATGTATCTGCAAGTTCTACAATCAAATTGCACTGCTCCTCTTCACTTTTTCGAACGGAATACAAACTGGTAATCAGAAAATCATTCCCTTTCAGCCAACGCTTAATATCCGGAACTTCCATTACTGTTATGTACTCTACTTTTCGATTTAATCCATCATTACCCGCAATTATACGAATATCCTTGAAAATAGGCAGACGAAATAAATCACTGACCTTTGCCATATCTCATTCCTCCTCCAGTCATTTATTTCTGGTATTGCTCCTGATCCCCATACATCTTCTTATCACAATTTCATACATCCCTGTATTAATTATAGTATCACTTTTATTTAGTGAAAAGCAATGACCTAATCAAAAGTAACAATGTTTTTTTCTTGCAAAATCAGTTCTTTTATGTTTTTCTATTATATTTTCAAAAAAAGGTTGACAAATCCCAAAAAATGAAATATCATGAACGCAATTAACACATTACCCTGTTAAAGACGTAGAAGAGAAGAGTACTAAGTGGATTCTTTCACAGAGAGTTCCCGGTTGCTGAGAGGGAGTAAAGAGAAACTTACGAAGATGGTCTCGGAGTCGCATAGTCGAAGATTTTAGACTATGACGGGAGCGCCCGTTACAGCGATAGAGTATAATCTGCAAAAAGCAGCCGTACTCGATGAGGTCTGGTATTTGAATACCGGATGAAGTTAGGTGGTACCACGTGAGTTTTTCTCTCGTCCTAATCATAGATTAGGATGGGAGTTTTTTATTTCCTGAAAACACTGCTCCAAACGCGCAGACACTAGGAATCAGAACAGAAAGGAGCCAAAACATGATAAAACTGGAACACATCAGCAAACTATTTGACACCGCCTCCGGCAATGTCCATGCGGTGCAAGACGTATCCTTAGAAATACGAGACGGAGAAATCTTCGGGATCATCGGATTTTCCGGTGCAGGAAAATCCACACTGGTCCGCTGCATCAACCTTCTGGAGAGACCGACATCCGGCAGTATCCAGATTGACGGCATCGAACTCACCACTTTGGAAGAAAAACAACTCCGCGAGGTGCGGACGAAAATCGGTATGATCTTCCAGCACTTTAACCTGATGCGTTCCAGAACTGTATATGAAAACATCGATTTTCCTCTCAAAAAAAGTAATCTGTCAAAAGCTCAGCGGGCAGAAAAAATCCAGTCCCTTCTTGAACTGGTCGGACTCACTGATAAAAAGGATGTCTATCCTTCCCAATTATCCGGTGGTCAGAAACAGCGCGTCGCGATCGCACGGGCACTAGCAAACGATCCAAACGTTCTGCTCTGTGATGAAGCGACCAGCGCCCTGGATCCCCAGACGACCCAGTCCATCCTGAAACTGCTAAAAAAGGTCAACACAGAGTTGGGAATCACCATAGTCCTGATCACCCACGAAATGAGTGTAGTAAAAGACATCTGTGACCGCGTCGCGATCATGGACAACGGAACTGTCGTAGAGACCGGCGATACTGTCGATGTGTTCAGCAGACCACAAAAAGCCCTGACAAAGGATTTCATCGATACTGCAACCAACATCCGCAAGATTTACGAGCTGATCGAAGAAGACAATGCTCTGACAAAACTTGAGTCCGGA
Organism: Pilosibacter sp.; assembly: GCA_045637605.1. Classification (GTDB taxonomy): domain Bacteria; phylum Bacillota; class Clostridia; order Lachnospirales; family Lachnospiraceae; genus Pilosibacter. The sequence continues at coordinate 1,543 of JAZTZT010000062.1, read as the reverse complement.
GAGAAAATGATTCTCCTCACTTACTCCGGTGCCAACGCCGGCGAACCGATGATCTCCTATCTATCTAAAGCGTATGATGTGCAGGCAAATATCATCTACGGAAATATCGATTATCTGAAGGGCAGACCGCTGGGAAAACTTGTTGTAACCTTAAGCGGCGATCCGGAACATATCGAGGAAGCACTGAATTATATCAACTCCCAGGGAGTGGAAGTGGAGGTAATTAAAGAATGAGTCTTTTATATACGATCGCTCCAAACTTAGACCGCCTCGGCGGCGAGCTCATCAAATGTCTTGGACAGACAATGAAGATGTTAGCGGTATCAGGAAGTATTTCCTTCCTTCTGGGCCTGTTTTTCGGCGTAGTCCTAATCGTGACAAGAAAAGACGGTATCCTCCAGAATTTACTGATCTACCGAATTTTAGATAAGGCCATTGATGTGATCCGTTCGATCCCATTTATTATTCTGATGGTACTTTTGATCCCGGTAAGCCGTGCCATCGTCGGCACAGGTTCCGGTGTCACCGGTTCTTATGTAGCTCTGATCGCCGGAACAGTCCCATTCTTTTCCAGACAGATCGAAACAGTACTTGCCGACCTGGATTACGGCCTCATTGAAGCAAGTGAGGCGATGGGATTTTCTCCGCTGGAAATCATCCTTGGAGTATATTTAAAGGAGAGCATTCCTGGTATTGCCCGCGTTACGATGATCACTTTCGTCAGTCTGATCGGTGTCACAGCCATGGCCGGAGCCATCGGCGCAGGCGGACTCGGCGATTTCGCCATCCGGTACGGCTACCAGATGGGATACACCGATATGAGCTGGATCACAGTCCTGATCATCCTGATCTTGATCAGTATCTTCCAGTTCATTGGAAATTTCATTATTGCAAAGACAACGCACTAGCGCAGTCCATATAATATAAAGCACTCTATTAACCCAAAACAACATACATAAAAAGGAGAGTAAAAATTATGAAGAAAATCTGGAGAACAACAGCAGCCATCCTCGTATCCACATGTGCACTTAGCCTCATTGGATGTGGAGCAAAAGAAAATACCGCGACAACAGCAGCTCCATCCAAAGCAGAACCGACAATCGTAAAAGTGGGCGTAGTAGGCGAATACAATGCCCAGTGGGACACTATCAATGAACTTCTCGCCGACGACGGAATCCAGATCGAACTGGTAAAATTCACCGATTACGCAGCACCGAACCGCGCGTTAAATGACGGCGAGATAGATCTGAATGCATTCCAGCATAAAGCATTCCTCGCAAATGATATCGCCCAAAAAGGCTATGAGATCTCCGATATCGGCGATACGATTATTGCCCCGCTCTGCATCTACAACAACGAAGAAAAGATTTCTTCCATCGAAGATATCAATGACGGCGATGTAATCGCAATCCCAAGTGACCTGACCAACGGCGGTCGCGCATTAAAGCTTCTGGAAAGCGCCGGTCTGATCACATGTGACCCGGAAAAAGGATTCACACCAACAAAAGCTGACATTCTCACTTACCACGTAGCCATTGATATC
>JAZTZT010000061.1:0-2038 GCA_045637605.1 Pilosibacter sp. | reverse complement strand
TTAGATGGAACGGTATGCTTCTATATTTTTGAGTGCTGCGTAGTTGATCTCATAGCTGCAACCATCATCCAGACCGTTATCAGCATCACCAAACAGCTCTGCATAATTGTTTTCTCTGGCAATGATGAACTGTTCTTCTGTTGCGGATTTCCGATTATCGCCGAGTACCAGTCGGATCTTCTCGTAATCCTCATAGAAGTATTCCTGGAGCAGAGGGATAATGTTGTTTGCAAAAATCTCTGCCAAGGTGTCAATGGTGGGGCTGGCCTTCAACGGCATGAAATAGGCGTGGCCGATGGTATGCTCTCTGTCATACAACACCGCAATCCGTTTGTTCAGCCGGGTAAGCAGATCGCTAATGGACAGATCTTCCACGTTGATATCGGACAAAACTTTAGGAATGGGCAGCATTTCACGGAACAAGAAGCGGCGGCGCAATGCCGTATCAATAGTTGCAATAGAACGGTCAGCGGTATTCATCGTACCAATGATATACACATTCTTTGGCACACCAAACAGTTTTTGAGAATAAGGAAGCCGGACAGACATTCCCTCAGACTTTCCCACTCGCTTGGAAAATTCGATCAATGTAATTAGTTCACCAAAAATCTTGGAGATATTACCACGGTTAATTTCGTCAATGATAAAGACAAAGTTATCTTTGTGCGTTTCAAGGCCCGATGCTATGGGCTGATACTTATTAATGATTTTGAATACATCAGACATAGCTATGTTAGAGAGACGATAAACGGAAGCCAGCGTCATAGATTTTCCACCATTCAGAGCAAGGATGTTCTCTCGAATGCCTTTGACAAGCCAGTTTACTTTGCGAATACGCTTCAGTTCTTCGTACTCATCATGCCATTCATACTCACCGGTAACAATGCCGATGGCATCAATTGTAGAAGCACTATAGCAGGAAAACACGATATCGCCAATCTGCATTTTGTTTATAAAGGCATTCAGAACAACGTTACCGCCGTCTACACTAAAATCGGTCTCGTCGGTAATATTTTCTCCGTACTGATCCCATCCAATACGGATATGATCATTCTGCATACACTCAGTTCTAATCTCGTTATCTCCGGTACTATAAAGGGAGACTTTCCATACTGTCGCAGTCTCAGGAATACCTAAATCCTCAAATCTTGCGTGAACAGAGATCGGACAGTCAGCTTTTTCGCAGAACTTTTTGAATATACCCGGCTGGACACTGTACTGAACATTTCCAGACGCAGTCTCATCATTCTCGTCAATTACGGTAGGACGAATACCTTCGATAAATTCTTCGTAGCCATAGGTCTGATGAAAAGTAGTAAACTCAATACGGCCCTCCGCCTTGTATTCATTGTACCGTTCGAGAACTTCTGCATAGTCTTCAGCTTCGACAGTAGCTAGCTCTTTATTTTCGATAATTGCTACAGCATAGATAACCGTATGATAAGTCTTGCCGGTTCCCGGAGGGCCGTACAAAATAGTATTCAAACCGATATCCGTAGTGGTTTCTTCCTCCGGTTCGGGATTAGGAATCTCGATACTCATAAATGCCTCTTTCAATTCATCACGGAGTTTCCAGGAATAACGTTTATTACCATTTTCGGTAACATAGCGCCCCACAAACGGAATAACATACACACGGTTTCGTTCAACAGTATCACTCTCGCGGTCGGGGCAATCTGGGCTGTTAAATCTTCTCTTTACCTTCTCACCATAGCTGCTGCCCAGTTTGTTGTAATAGCTGTGGGTTTTACCATAGACCTCAGCCAAATGCGCACAGGTGCTTTCGCCACCCAACTCTAGCATCTTTTTCAGCATATCCAGGTTTTCGGGAGCGGTGATAGCTGGATCGCTCAGCACGGAAATCCACATATCTTTGGTGATTCCGGGGTTGTATTCTTCCAGAGAAGGCCAGTATGTAGTTTCGGTTTTGGTGATGGGCCGCTTCTTAAAATCGTCTTCGGACATATAATTGCTGCCGTAGTACACAATATCCATCGTCAAAAGATGAAGTGCATCATCAGAATAGCAGTCTTCACCC
>JAZTZT010000060.1:0-8807 GCA_045637605.1 Pilosibacter sp. | reverse complement strand
TTATCAGCTAAAACTGAATAAAACCAAAAGTTTTTAAGGGTGTTGTGGGTGATTTCACCCACAACACCTTGTTTTTTATATAAGGAATTTAGTGAATTAAAGCATCAACACCTTTGATTCGCATTACAGGAAGGAAGTTTTCCGATGGCATTTACCGTATTTTACACTGTACAGATCAACGATGCAGCGACAAAGATTTTTGAAGCGGCAGGAGGTAAGGCTGTACTGACTGATCATTTTTTTGACGAGGCCGGATATATTGAAGAATTAAAGGCTTTAAAACCGGAAGCGATCTTGTGTCGCACAGAGCCGATCACAGCAGCGATGATGGATGCTGCAGGTCCAAATCTGAAAGTAATCGCAAAGCAGGGTGCAGGTCTTGACAATATTGATGTGGAAGCTGCAACTGCAAGAAAGATCCCGGTTGTGTATGCGCCGGGACAGAATGCGCAGTCTGTGGCAGAGCAGGCGGTATTTTTGATGCTCGCATGTGCCCGTCGCTTTAACTATGTGGACAGACAGTTCCGTGCAGGAAATTATAAGATTCGTTTCAGTCTTGATAATACATTCGAGTTAAAGGGAAAGACACTTGGTCTTCTCGGTTGTGGACGAATTGGACAGTTGTTAGCCGGTATCGCAAAAAATGGATTCGGTATGAATGTAATCGGATATGACCCATTCCTGAAACAGGAGCAGATCGGCGACTTGATCACTCTGATCCCGGAACAGGAGGAGATTTTCAAGCAGGCTGATTTCGTAAGCATCCATACTCCGCTTCTTCCGTCCACATATCACAGTGTTGGTATGAAGCAGTTGAAGATGATGAAACCGACCGCGTCTTTGATCAATGCAAGTCGTGGTGAAGTGGTTCATGAAGAAGAGTTGATCCAGGCGATGAAAGAAGGCGTGATCGCATGCGCAGGTCTGGATGTAACCGAGAAAGAACCGTTACCGTTAGACAGTCCGTTATATGAGCTGGATAATGTGATCTTGACACCGCATACTGCGGCGTCTACCGAACAGTCGATCATTCGCTGTTGTGAGACAGCTGCCAATGATATTATGGCGGTTCTGGAGGGCAGAGCTCCGAAGTATCAGTTTAATAAGTTCTAATTTTTGTTCTTTGAAGAAAGAACAATGAAATAATAGGAGGACATTATGAGTAAAATTGTTGAATCCGCAAAAGCGATGATGCCGGAACTGATCGCGATCAGAAGACATTTCCACATGTATCCGGAAAACTCCAGATGTGAGAAAGAAACTTCTGCAAAAGTTATCGAGCTTCTCAAAGAGATGGGCGTTGACGAGATCATCGAGAACGTAAATGGTTATGGTGTGATCGGTGTGATTAAAGGCGCAAATGAGGGCGGCGTTGTAGGTATCCGTGCAGATATGGATGCTCTTCAGGTTCAGGAGATGAACGATGTGGAGTTCAAATCCAGAAACGAAGGCTGCATGCATGCATGTGGACATGATGCACACACAGCAGGCCTGATCGGTGCAGGTAAGATCCTTTGCCAGAACCGTGATATGATCAACGGTACAGTAAAATTAATCTTCCAGCCGGCAGAGGAATTATCTCCGTACGGCGGTTCCAAGGGTATGTTAGAGTCCGGACACCTTGATGATGTTCAGGCTGTATACGGTCTCCATGTATGGCCGGATCTTCCGCATGGTAAAGTTGGTATCAAGGCTGGTCCGTTAATGGCTGCTACAGACCATTTCACAATCAACATTCATGGTAAAGGCGCACACGGTGCAAAACCGGATCAGGGTATCGACGCAGTTGTTCTTGGTGCACAGTTCGTTATGAATGCACAGACATTTGTAAGCCGTAAAGTTAGTCCGCTTGATAATGCAGTTGTTACATTCGGTATTTTCAACGCAGGTACAAGATACAATGTTATCGCAGGTGACTGTCTCCTTGACGGTACAGTACGTACATTCAATCCGGACACTCGTGATATGATCGAAGATTCCATGAGAAAACTTCTCGATGCACTTTGCCTCCAGACTGGCTGCACAGCTGAGATCGAGTATGGCCGTGGTTATCCGGCATTAATGAACCATGAGAAGGATGCTGCTCTGATCAGAGAGACAGCTGTAAATCTCTTCGGTGAAGAGGAAGTAGTTGACGTAGCCCTTCCTGCAATGCCGGCAGAGGACTTCTCTTACTATCTCGTAGAGAAGGAAGGCTGCTTCGTATGGCTCGGCTCCGATACAACTCCGGAAGGCGAGACTGCATGGCCGTTACATAACAGCAGATTCAATATCGATGAGGATCTCCTTTGGAGAGGTTCCTCCTTACTTGCACAGGTTGCAATTGATTACTTAAACAAATAATGAGCAGTACGACGGCATACAGCTTTTGTGGCTGTATGCCGTTTTTTAACTCCTTAGAGTAGTATGGTTAGAAGGAGAGGGAAGCATATGTATGATGTAACAGGAAAAGGCATCCTAGAATTACAGACCGCAATGGAAAAAGGAGAGACTACTTCTGCGGAATTAGTGATCAGCTACATGAACCGCATGAAAGAGATCAATTTATCCGGACCGGCATTGAATGCGATCTTAGAGTTCAACGTAGAGGCAGTGACCATTGCGATGGCAATGGACCGTGAACGTAAATTAAAAGGAAAACGCAGCGATCTTCACGGAATTCCGGTGCTGATCAAGGGAAATATCGGAACCGGAGATCAGATGCATACATCCGCAGGCAGCAGGGTTCTGAAAGATCATTATGCTCCGGAAGATGCACATCTGGTAAAGAAGCTTCGTGAAGCAGGCGCGGTCATTATGGGTAAAGCAAATCTGACTGAGATGGCTAAGTTTTTCTCTGTGGATATTAAGAATGGTTTCAGTTCCTGGGGCGGTCAGGTCATCAATCCATATGGTGCGGACTGGGATGCAAGTGGTTCCAGTACCGGTTCTGCAGTTGCTGTGGCAGCAAGTCTCTGTGCGGCAGCAGTGGGAACAGAAACCTGCGGCTCCATCCTTTCTCCGTCCTGGAGAAACGGTATCGTTGGTTTGAAACCGACGGTTGGTCTCATCAGCCGCGGCGGTATTGTACCGTTGGCATCTTCTCAGGATACCGCAGGCCCGATGGGACGTACTGTGGAAGACGTGGCAGTGCTGCTTGGCGGTCTGGTTGGCGAAGATCAGGAGGATCCGGCGACTTGGTACCGCGATGATCATCGTGAGGCCGATTATACAAAATATCTTGATGCAAACGGTCTTTCCGGAATGCGAATTGGGGTGAACCGTGCGGTTCTGGGTGGACTTTCGGAAGAAGAACAGAAATTATTTGAGGATGCTGTGAATGTTCTTAAAAAGCAGGGAGCTGTTTTAGTGCAGGATACTAACGTTGATCGATTCAGTGGCGGATACCGACTGATGAAATACGAGTTTAAAGCGAATTTAAACCATTATCTTGCAAAAAACGCCGGAAGCGGTATCGTCAAGACACTTGGAGAGTTTATCAAATACAATGAAGACCACCAGGAGCTTTGCTTGAAATATGGCCAGGATAATTTGCAGAATGCGGAATTTGGCACTTCCGGACGTCTGATCGAAGAAGAGTATCTGGAGGAAAAGATCAAATGCCACATGCTGCGTGATGTGGTGGAAGAGGCATTTGCAGAACATGATCTGGAAGTAATGGTATTTCCGGGAGTCATGGACCTTCCGGCAGTAACGAATTTTCCGGGTATGATCGTTCCGGCAGGCTATACTTCCGAAGGAAAGCCATTTGGAATCACATTTATGGCTCTTGAGGGAGAGGAAGCAAAATTGATCTCCGCCGGTTATAGTTATGAGCAGGCAACAAAACTGAGACGTGAGCCGAAGTTTGCATAAGAAGAAGTTAGATAAAGGGGAACACTCATGAAAAGGTGTTCCTCTTTTGCGTGACAAAAAAATAACAAATACTTACACTGAAGGACTTGCGGGATTTTTGCAAATGTTATACAATAATAGCGTTTGAAAGAAATGCGGACTTTTGAGTCTATAAATAAAGGAGAAAAATCATGAGCAAAAAACCGGTAGTGTTAATGATCCTGGATGGTTATGGTATGAATAAGAAGGAGGAGGCTAACGCTGTATTTGAGGCGAAGACTCCGATTATGGACAGATTAATGGCAGAGTGCCCGTTCGTAGAGGGTAATGCAAGCGGTCTTGCAGTTGGTCTTCCGGACGGTCAGATGGGTAACTCTGAGGTTGGCCACCTTAACATGGGTGCAGGCCGTATCGTTTACCAGGAGCTTACAAGAATCACAAAATCCATCGCTGACGGCGATTTCTTTGAGAATGAAGAGTTTTTAAATGCGGTTGAGAACTGCAAGAAGAACAACTCCGCACTTCATATGTACGGTCTTGTTTCTGACGGCGGCGTACACAGCCACAACACACATATTTACGGCCTTTTAGAGCTTGCAAAGAGGAACGGCCTTGAGAATGTTTATGTACATTGCTTCCTTGACGGTCGTGATACTCCGCCGGCATCCGGTAAGGATTTCGTTGCAGAGTTAGAGGCAAAGATGGCTGAGATCGGCGTTGGTAAAGTGGCTTCCGTAATGGGACCTTACTATGCGATGGACCGTGACAACCGTTGGGATCGTGTAGAGCTTGCTTACAGAGCTCTGACACTTGGCGAAGGCAACACAAATGAATCTGCAACTGCAGCGATCCAGGCTTCCTACGACGATGGCAAGACAGATGAATTCGTTATGCCGACAGTAGTAGTAGAAAACGGCGCTCCGGTTGGTCTGATCAATGACAACGATTCTGTGATCTTCTTCAACTTCCGTCCGGACCGTGCAAGAGAGATCACACGTGCATTCTGCGATGATGAGTTCGCTGGTTTTGCAAGAGAGAAAAAACAGGGTCTTGTTTATGTATGCTTCACAGATTACGATGAGACGATCACAGGTAAATTTGTAGCATTCAAGAAACAGTCCATCACAAATACATTTGGTGAGTTCCTTGCTGCAAACGGTAAGACACAGGCCAGAATCGCTGAGACAGAGAAGTATGCTCACGTAACATTCTTCTTCAATGGCGGTATCGAGGAGCCGAACGAGGGCGAGGACAGAATCCTTGTAAAATCCCCGAAGGTAGCAACATATGACCTTCAGCCGGAGATGAGCGCTCCGCAGGTTTGCGACAAACTTGTAGAAGCGATCGGTTCCGATAAATACGACGTGATCATCATCAACTTCGCAAACCCGGATATGGTTGGTCATACAGGTGTAGAGGCAGCAGCAATTGCAGCGGTTGAGGCTGTTGATACATGCGTAGGCAAAGCTGTTGAGGCAGTTGAGAAGGCTGGCGGTGTGATGTTCATCTGTGCAGACCACGGTAACGCAGAGCAGCTTCTTGACTATGAGACAGGCGCTCCGTTCACAGCACACACAACAAACCCGGTACCGTTTATCCTTGTAAACGCAGGAGAAGAGTACGGTTTAATGGAAGGCGGATGCCTTGCAGATATCGCTCCGACACTGATCGAGATCATGGGTCTTGAGCAGCCGAAGGAGATGACAGGTAAATCCCTTCTTATCAGAAAATAAAGAAAGAATCCGACAGGAAAGAGAAATCTGACTGTCGGATTTTTTGTTGGTAAAACCAGACAAATGTCAGATTCTAGCAAGAAAAGTGCGAAAATGATGAGAGAAGAATGGGGATACTCCTTGCAATTGTTTGACATCAATGCAAAAATATGATAAAATATAACAATCATGTGACAACAAAATTTGAACAGATTGGGTTGTGAAACTATGAATAAGACAGATTTAAGAAGCATATATGAAGAGTTAAAAAGCCTGGTCGCAAAACATCACGATGAAATTATTGCATTTGGACGTGAGTTGTTTGCGTGTCCGGAGTTGGGATTTAAGGAAGTAAAATCAAGCGAAATTCTTACTTCTTTTTTAGAGAAAAATGGAATTCCGTACATGAAAGATATTGCGATGACCGGAATCCGTGCCGATCTTGGTTCCGGAGATGGTTATCATATCGCTCTTGTGGCAGATATGGATGCAATCTATGTGCGTGACGGTGCAAAAACGTATCCATATCATTCCTGTGGTCATAGTATTCAGACAGCTGTTCTTGCCTGGGTCATGAAGCTTTTAAAAGACAGTGGACTTGTGGAGCGACTTGGCGGAACCGTTAGCTTTATCGCAACACCGGCAGAGGAGTTTATTGATTTCGAATATCGTGAAGGTCTTCGAAAAGAAGGAAAGATCCACTATTTCTCCGGAAAACAGAATATGATCGAGCAGGGTATTTTTGATGATATTGACTGTGCACTTTCCATGCATATCAACGGAGATTCAGGTACATTGTTTGATATCCATTCCACATTGGCTGGTTTTATGGTAAAGAAAGCGATCTTTAAAGGACTTGCAGCTCACTCCGGTGTAATCCCACATCTGGGCCGCAATGCACTTCATGGTGCCAATCTTTGTATGAGCGCCCTTTCTTACATGAAGGATCAGTTTCCGAAAGAGACCGGTCTTCAGCTCCATCCGGTGATCAGTTCCTGTTCCGGCAGTGTAAATATTATTCCTGAAGAAGTGGTGTTAGAGTCTTATATTAGGGCCAATACCTTAGAGGAATTAATGATAGCCGGTGAAAAATTTGATCTCTGTGCGATCCATTCGGCGAAAGCTTTGGGATTGGAGTGCGAGATTAAAAACGAGACCGGTTATATGCCACTGGCACAGTCAAAAGAGATTGGCGATGTGGTTTATAAGCATATGTTAGAGATCTGTGACGATGATAAGATTGTCAAAAACGTGATATCCGGAGCTTCCGGAGACGTGGGCGATCTTGGATATTTGCTCCCGACCGTTCAGTTTGGATTTGCTGCAGTGAAAGGAAGAGTCCACAGCTGCGAATTTGAGATCGCGGATGAGGAAAACGCATACATTAACACAATGGAAATCCTGCTGAAAACCGTATGTGACCTTCTCGCAAATCCGGAATTGCAGGTGAAAAACAAGGATTATCTCGAAAGAAAAGAATTTTATATGAAAAACTGGCTGCAGAAAGAGTATTAGAAGCTGCAGTCTGAAAAATAATAACAATATTTTAGGAGGAAACATATCATGACAACAATTAAAGTTCCAACACCTCACATCGGCGCACAGTTAGGCGACATCGCTGAGACAGTCCTTCTTCCGGGCGATCCGTTACGTGCGAAATATATCGCTGAGACATTCTTAACAGATGCAGTTCAGTTCAACGCTGTTAGAAATATCTTCGGTTACACAGGTTACTACAATGGCAAACGTGTTTCCGTTATGGCAACTGGTATGGGCTGCCCGTCCATGGGTATCTACTCCTACGAGCTGATCCATGGTTACGGCTGTAAGAACCTCATCCGTATCGGTACATGTGGCGCTATGCAGCCGCACGTTAAGATCCGTGACGTAGTTATGGCAATGGGCGTAAGCACAAACTCCAACTACCTGAACTGCTTCGGTCTTGAAGGTTCCTACTCCTGTATCTGCAGCTTCGATTTATTAAAGAAAGCTGTTGATGTAGCTGATAAGTTCGGTATGAAATACCATGTTGGTAACATCTTATGTTCCGATAACTTCTACTATCCGGAAAAACCGAAGACAGGTTTAGACTGGACAGATATGGGTATCCTTGCATGTGAGATGGAGTCCGCAGCTCTGTACAGCAATGCTGCACACGCTGGCGTTAATGCATTCAGCATGTTCACAGTATCTGACTCCCTCGTAACAGGTGAAGTTACAACAGCAGAAGAGAGACAGACATCCTTCACAGATATGATGAAGATCGCTCTTGAGTTAGCATAATTGTTTTATGATCATAGAGAAGCTGCCGATTTAGGCAGCTTTTCTTTTTGTGGTCAGAGATTGTAGTGTGTATGAAAATGTGATAAAATCCTATTAGGATTTTTCGATAATTGAATATATAGAATTTTGCAAAGGAGAGAGATTATGGCAGGAATCGTTGACAGCCACGCACATGTGTGCGGAGCGTATTTATTCCCGAAATTTGATGAAGTGATCGCGGATGCGAAGGCAGCAGGCGTGGAAAAGATATTAATTGTCTGCACAGAGACGGAGGAAGCAAAACGTGCGATCGAAGTTGCAAAAGACAACCCGATGTTTGATGTGGCAGTTGCGTTCTATCCAAACGATGTTGCGAAAGCTTCAAAAGAAGACTGGGAGGAGTTAGAAAGACTGGTTCGCCTTCCGGAAATTAAATTGATCGGTGAGATTGGAATGGATTATTTTGAATATGATGTAACTGTTCCGAAGGAGATGCAGAAAGAGGCATTTATCCGCCAGATCCAGTGGGCGAATGAACTGAACAAACCGATCGCGGTCCATATGAGACTGGCGACAGAAGATACAAGAGCAATTATGAAAGAATACCTGAAGGTGCCGGGCATTATGCACTGCTACAGCGGTGGCTACGAAGTAATGCAGGATTTCCTGGATATGGGTATGTATATTTCCTTCTCCGGAAATATCACATTTGAGCTGGACGATGTGAGCACACAGGAAGCAGTCCGCAACGTACCGTTGGACAGAATCCTTGTGGAGACGGATGCTCCGTCCCTGACACCGGCTCCGGTCCAGCATCTGCCAAATGAACCGAAGTATATTGTTCATGTGATCGACCACATCTGTAAAGTGCGTGGTATGGAACGCCAGGAACTGATCGATGCAGTGAATGCCAACTATCATCGTTTGATGAATCGTTAGGAGGTTTTTGCTTGTACAAATTAAAACCGAAGAGTAAAAAAGAATTATTGAAGGCTGCCA
>JAZTZT010000059.1:0-22051 GCA_045637605.1 Pilosibacter sp. | reverse complement strand
CCAGCATCTGTACGAAGTCCTGCTTATAGTTTCTATAATCGCGGTAGCTCTTGGCAACCATCGGATTGACACGCTCTAATGCGCCCTCAACGATGTTGTGCATCTGGGCAATCGGAATCTCCGCCACATCCAACTGTTCTGCCATTTCTTCCACAAACTGGCAGATAAAATTAATTTCCGCTTTGGAAAATGTGATCATAGCACGGTTTGCAGATTTATTGACGGCCACAACAACTTTCTGAACGTTGAAGTCTTCTCTGGTTCCGTCTTTTTTTATAATCTTAATATCACTGCATCTCATGGCGTTCTTCCTCCTGTTTTATTTCATGTTCAATCTTAGTATAATCAATCTCAGCGGAAGTTTCCGTGACATTATCACTGTTACACTCTTCCGCCTCCACTTCTGCAAGCACAGCTAACTCCTCGTCGCTCATCGGAAGTCCGTCTCCGTTTAATTTCAAATTCAACTCTTCCTCGACTTCAGACTTGATTTCCTCGCGCTGTTCTAGATTCATCTCCGGAAGTTCTACTGTTGAACTGACACCAAATCGTCTCAGAAACTCTTCTGTTGTCGCGAAAAGCGCCGGACGCCCCGGGGCATCCATACGACCGGCTTCGTAAACCAGATTGTATTCGATCAGTCTGTTTACAGCATGGTCAGATTTCACGCCTCGGATCTTTTCAATATCCGCCTTCGTTACCGGCTGTTTATAGGCAATGATCGCCAATGTCTCCATAACGACATCGGTCAGTACCTGTTTTTTCGGGGTTGCAGCCACCTTGATCAGGTTGCTGTAAAATTTCGTTCTGGTAGACATCTGGTAGCTGTCCTCCAGGCGCAGGATCTGCATTCCTCTGTCTTCTTCATCGTAACGCTCACGGAGACGTTCTGCTGCCGCTGCTGCTTCCTTTTCCGTTGCTTCCAGCGCTGCTGCCAGCTGTCTGATCTCCACAGACTGGCCCATAGTGAACAATACTGCCTCTACCACAGCCTCCTGCTCTCTCAAATCCTCTACTCGCATCAAATTTCCTCCACACTGATTTCCAGTTCGCTCTCTTCACCCTCCGGCTCCAAAGCTTCGATCATCATGTCATCAAACAGATTTTCCTGGGTCAGATGGATTTTTCCGATCTTCATCAATTCAAGAAGTGCCAGGAACGTTACAACAATTTCAGTTCTGTCTTTTTGTCTCGTTAACATACCACGGAAACTGAATTTCCGATGTTTTCTTGCGTAGTCAAGCACGGAAGAGATCTTCTCCTCCAGGCTGACCGGTTCTTTTTTGATCGTACCGAATGTGCTGCGGACCGGATCGATCTTGTCCTTCTGGCGTTTCATCACAGACTGAAAGATCTGCTCCAGCTTCGCCAGCGTCATACCATCCAACAGCTTGTCTAAGTCGACCGGCTGCTCGTAATCCTTCACTTCCTTCGGTACAGTCGGGGTTTTATAAAAAATCTTTTCCGCATCCATCTCCATATCTTTTAATTCCATGGACATGTACTTGTAAGTCTTATATTCTAAAAGTCGTGCTACAAGTTCTGCTCTCGGATCTTCCTCTTCCCCTTCTTCATTGACTTCCTTCGGGAGCAGCATACGCGCTTTGATATCCAACAGTGTCGCAGCCATAACAAGGAATTCACTGACCACATCCAGAGACTCTTCCTCCATATGGCGGACATACTCTAAATATTGATCTGTGATCGTCGCAATCGGAATATCGTAAATATTGACTTTATTCTTTTCAATCAGATGGAGAAGAAGGTCTAAAGGACCTTCAAACGACTCCAATTTGTAAGAAAGTTCCATGTGTTACTCCTAAAATCAGTCCGTCAGAAAAAGAGTCCCGCAACCGGAACTCTTTTTCCATGATATTGCTATCAAAGTATAACAGAATTTCGACGCAATGTAAATAGATTTTCCTTGTGTGAAATATTTACCATGCACCTAAATCTAGTTTTTGTTTGTTATGTCTACCACAACAACTTGTGGTTTGTCATTGAAACGGATATTAATGGAATGGGTTCCCAATCCACGTCCGACGATCATTTTTCTTCCCATCAGCCCTTCATACTGACCTGCGCACCATGGAAAAAAGAACTGATACTGCGGAGTCATCAGACCGCCTAAAAACGGAATCTGTATCGTTCCGCCATGAAAATGTCCGGATAATGTCAGATCGGCTCCCCATTCTGCATATTCGCGAAAGAACATCGGAGAATGAGCCAGTAAAACAGAAAACTTTTCTGCCTCCGGTCTGCCAAGCACTTTTTCCATAAATCCGGTCTGCATCTTCGGATATCCCGGCTTATAGTACTCCGAAATCAGATTTACTCCGTACAATTCAATATCCTCATCCAGAGAAATCTTTTGGTCAGAAAGAAATGTGATCCCCATCTCATTTAATGCCTGTCGGTATTCACGGTATTTGTTTCCGTATGTTTCCTTCTCATTCCTTAGGCGAAGCTCATGATTTCCATTGGCACAAATGACTGTAAACTCCTCCGATAACCGTTTCAGGAATTTCAGAGACAAGGTTATGTCTCCAACGCCTTTCGCAACCATCATATCTCCGCCAACCAGAACCAGATCCGGTCTCGCCTCGCGGATTGCCTGAAACAGTCTCTCATTGTCCGGTCCGAACTCCTTGTCATGCAGATCCGTCAGAAACACTAGGCGCTTTCCGTTTCCTTTTATTTTGGGAGAATGGAGCGTAAAATGATCTGTCACCAATTGATCACGCTCATATTCGGAACGCAGAAAAAACAAACCGCCTGCGATCGCAGCTGCAGCTGTTATCCATGGAATTAATTTTTTGATCATCATCATTCATGCCCTCCGAACTATTGGTATGCTTGCCTCGTTACTGTACCCAGACTCCATCTGCGCCTACATAGTACTGATCGTCAATCCAGGTATTTCTGGCCATAGCACCCTGGTCTCCCAGATAGAACCATAAGTCTCCGTCTTGTCTCCACTCGTTCTTGACCATGGCGCCTGTACTGTCAAAGTAATGCCAGTTTGTGCCAAGTGTCAGCCAACCGGTCACCATCTTACCCTCTGTGTCGAATGCGTAATTATTGCCATCAATGGTCACAAAGCAGTTGGAAAGTCTTGTTCCGTCTGCCAGTTCAAAGCGCCATGCGGTACCATCTGCAATCCATTTATGGAACGCAGTTGTTGTCTGTTCAGCACTCTGAACAGCTCCCGGACCCGCAGTCTGAACCGCTGCCCCAGCCTGCATTGCACCTGGGCCTGCGGAGTAATCGATGGTACTCTGATTGATCACTACTTCCTCTGTAAGCGCCCCCTCTTTTGCAAGTGCAAAACCGTAATCAAACAACGCTTTTGTATCGGTATAATGAGTACCATTGGACTTCAAGATCACTGCTACCATACGTACACCATCTCGTTCCACACAAGTTACCAGGGTATTTCCGGCTTTCGAAGTATATCCAGTCTTACCACCAAGAACTCCTGTATAATAGCTTGCATTGCTCTTATAGATCATCTTGTGGCCCATGGAGATCGTTCTGGCCTTTGCTGCTTTTGTCGCCGGGAATTTGTAACTCGTAGTGGACGTGATCTCACGGAATGTCTCGTTTTTAAATGCTTCCGCTGTAATTCTCGCCATATCGCGTGCGGTTGTATAGTGTTCGGAATGATTCAGACCATTCGGGTTTACAAAGTTGGAATTGGTACATCCTAACTCTTTTGCCTTTGCATTCATCATGGTTGAAAAACCTTTGAGGCTTCCACCCACATGCTCCGCAAGACCGTTTGCCACCTCATTGGCAGACTTTAACATCAAACCGTATAAGCTGTCTTTTACAGAAACTTTGTCACCTTCCTGCAGCTGAAGTGTCACCGCTCCGGATTCCAGATTGGTTACTGCTGTTTTGGAATATGTGACTGTTTCTGTCAGCTTTGCATGCTCCAGAACCAAAAGTGCTGTCAGCACCTTTGTGATGCTCGCTGGCGGAAACTGCTTATCTGCATTTTTTTCAAATATATAATTGTCATGTGTCACATCATAGAGAACTGCACCCTGTGCTGCGATTTCCGGAATTGCGATTTCTGCCTTCCTTGCAGCCTCTTCCAGTTCCGATGCACTCCGAACACGAATCTCACTCTGAACCGGCTGACTATTGTCGACTCCAGGCCCTGCCTGTTGATCTGCTTTCACGGCAACCGGTTCTGTTGTACTGTAAGTTGCTGACGGAACGATAACGTTCACAGCAGCAATATCGGTTGCACCCGGTGCCTGTTGGGTGGTCTGGTTGGAATCAACACCACTCGGCTGCTGACTCTGAGTCTCCACCTGATACACCTGGGTCGCTCCAAACGGTGTGATCAATCCCGCTGCCTGAACAGTCTGTGTAAATGCCAGCGACATAGACAGACCAATCGTTACGATACGTACTTTATCTAAAAATTTCTTATGCATGTCTTTCCCCTAAATATCTGCGTTATGTTATCTGCACTTCTTACATTTTAACACAGCAGACTGCAGAAAATCTTAACAATTTATGAAGATTTTCCCGCTAAAACACGGCAGTTTTGCTACATATCCCAATGCAACAAAACTGCCCTGTATTAATCTTCCAGCATTGCCAGTAAATCTTCTTTTGAAATTCCTGAGAATGCTCCTGTTCCTTCCGTAACAACCGTATCTGCCAGATCCTTCTTCATCTCCTGCAGCTTCAGAATGTTTTCCTCCACCGTATGCTTCGTGATCAGCTTGAATACAGTTACCTGATTCTCCTGTCCAATTCGGTGAGCACGGTCGGTCGCCTGATTCTGCGCCGCTACGTTCCACCACGGATCATAGTGGATCACAATATCTGCCGCTGTCAGGTTCAATCCTGTACCTCCTGCTTTCAGAGAAATCAGGAAAACCTGTACATCATCCTTCTGGAACGATGTCACCATCTGCATACGTTCCTTCTTGGATGTGGAACCGGTCAGCATATAATACGGAATTTTTTCTTTATCCAGACGTTTTGCGATAATATCCAGCATGGATGTGAACTGAGAAAAGAGCAGGATCTTATGTCCGGCTTCTGTACCATTTTCTAACAGTTCCATACAGGTTTCCAGTTTCGCAGAACCGCCTTTGTACTTGGCAAAGCAGAGTGACGGATCGCAACAGATCTGTCGCAGCTTCATCAATTCTGCCAGGATCTGCATCCGGTCTTTTCCAAAATCTCCACCACCGCTTAGGATCTGCTCGCGAAGCAGAGCTGCATTGGCCTGGTAGAGTGTCTTCTGTTCGCCTTCCATTCCGGAGTAAAGAACTGTCTCCAGCTTCTCCGGAAGTTCTTTTAATACATCTTTCTTTAAACGTCTCATAAGGAACGGTCCGGTCATCTTTCTCAACATAGAAAGTGCATACTGGTCTCCGTCTCTTACGATCGGTGTTTCAAACATCTTTTTGAATTTCTGGGATGTGAATAAAAATCCCGGCATCAAATAATCAAAAATGCTCCAAAGCTCACCCAGATGGTTCTCGATCGGAGTACCTGTCAGGGCAAATTTGGTCTTTGCGTTGATCGCCTTTACTGCTTTCGCTGCCTGTGTGACTGCATTTTTAATATACTGTGCCTCATCGATGATCTGGAATCGGAACGGATGATCCAGATAATATTCAAGATCTCGTTTTAATAAATCATAAGAAGTGATGAGAACATCTACTCCTGCAAAATTCTCTTTCTGCAGGTGCTTTAACATCTCCTCACGCTCTGCCTGATTTCCTGCCATCGCCTGAACCGTAAGTTCCGGAGCAAACGTATGGATCTCATTTTCCCAGTTGTATACAAGAGAAGCCGGACATACGATCAGCGACACGCCGCCGGATCTCTTCTTCTCGTCCAGGAGAAGTGCAATGATCTGAATGGTCTTACCAAGACCCATCTCATCTGCAAGAATTCCTCCAAAACCGTAAGCGTCCAGGCTCTTCAGCCATCGATAACCAACCTTCTGGTAGCTTCTGAGCACAGAAACCAGACGTTCCGGAATCTCATATGCACTGTCTTCCACGTCCTTCATGCCACGAACCACGGCTTTAAACAACTGGTCACGGTAGAAGCTGACACTTCGATCTTCTTTCAGTGCAGCATCCAGATACATCGCCCTATACATCGGAACTTTCATCGTTTCTGCTGCTGCAAATTCTTTCTCCACACCAAGGCTCTGTGCAAGCTTCGACATGGTCAGGAGTCCGTCGTCATCCAAAGTAAGGAAATCACCATTTTTCATGCGATAAAATTTCTTTTTCGCCTGATATTCAGCAAGAATTGCAAATAGCTCTTCCTTCGGAATTCCACCAGTATCCACATCAAGCTCAAGCCAGCCTTCTGTTGCGCGCACACGAACTGCCACATTGGTCGGCGGAAGAACACGAATCTTCTTAAATGATTCCGAAATGAATACTTCACCCAGTTCCATAAAATGAGACATTCCGCCGGACACCAACTGATAAACCGCTTCATCGTCTCCGCGAATGACCATATTTTTCGTCTCTTCTTCGGTAAATTTAAAATACCGCATGATCAACTGACTGACACGGAACTCACCCGGAACGTCACGACAGATCTCTCTCGGAACATTTTCATCTTCCAACGGATGGAAGGAATACTCTCCGTAGGAAAGCTCCGGTCGCAATGTCACTTCCTTAGGACCATTGCTGTCAAAATAGAAGTTTACCTTCAGCTCCTGCGGACGATAACTTTCCAGATCCATATCTTTAATATTTAACAATTTTAATGCTTCTAATTTCTTCAGGACACGCTCATAAAACAGAGGCATATCCCTGTCATTGATGAGGACTTCACGCTCTGCGTCTGTACCCATGACCATATACTCCATCAACACCTGAAGTGCTTGGGTATATTCCTCATCACATCGATACATCGCCGCATCATCGGCGATAAACAGACATTTCTCACCCGGAAATGCCATGATCTCTTTCGGCATGGTCAGTTTTACGCCATCTTTTCCGGTCTTTTCAACCACCATCTCAAAACGTGGATTTTCACGTTTGATGGTCAGATTGCGTTTCACTTTCCAAGGATCCTCGCATTCGATTTCTTTTCCTTCCATAATAGAAAAGAATCGTTCTCTGCCCGCTTTTCCGAGAACCAGCTCTCCCAGTACCGGCTGCATTTCTAAAGAACTTCTTCGGAACTGAGAATAATGCTCCCGATAGGTACCGACCATTTCCAGTACCAACAATACCAACGGACGACAGCTTTCCTCAAATGCATCCAGATTGTGATGGAAAGAAAGTCCTTTTCCATACTCTACAAGACGCTCAAACTCTACCGCCTGAGCAAATGTCACCAGATCCTTTACCTGAAGTAATTTCTCTTTTCCGATAAAAAAGCGTACTTTAATCTGGTCTCTGGACAACAAAAGCCTTGGAACAAGGCGCACTCTGCCCTCTTCCCCGGCTCCCATGATCCGACTCACTTCTCGGTTTGTGTATTCTCTGACCATAAAGCGGATCTTCTGGGATGTGGATACCGGACGGAGGTTTTTCTCTCTATCTTTTTTCATATGCTCTGCTAAAAGAGCCTGTCCATGAACACAAAGATCGCTGACATCCACAATATTACCACAACCGACGGAACAGTCTTTGATCCGTCTTCCGCTCTCATCTACGTGCGAACAAGAGTAGTCAAGAATCTGACTACCCTTGCGCATAATACGAACGCGGTATCGCTTTCCGCAATCCGTTACTGTTCCTCTGATTTCCGTTTCACTTTTCCAGAAAGTGTCTGATGAAAGTCCGTATACCTCCATAATTGCCTCCATTTCTGTAAAGTTCCACCTCGCGACGCCAAGCGTTCGCGATTGTTTATCTTTTCGAAGTTCTTACATTCTCTCCGGTGCATCGAAACCTAAGAGATCGATACATGTAAGAAGAACACTTCTTGTAAGAGTTACGAGACCGATGTAGCCGGCCTGTTTCTTCTTATCCTCTTCTGCGATGATTCTTGTCTCATGGTAGAAGTGGTTCAGTGCGTTTGCAAGTTCGAAGATATATGCACAGATCTTATGCGGTGCAAGATCCTCGAAGCTTCCTAACATAACCTCGCTGAATCTGGAGAGAGCTAACATTAATGTCTTCTCCGGCTCTCCGGACGGCGCAAGGATGGTTGTATCAGCAGCAACCTCACAAGTATCCTCATATTTCTTAAGGATGGAATTGATACGAGCGATTGTGTACAGTACGTACGGACCTGTGTTTCCTTCGAAGGAAATGAAACGGTCGATATCAAATACATAATCCTTTGTTGCCTGGTTAGAAAGATCACCATACTTTAATGCAGCCAGACCAACGATCTTTGCTGTCTCTTTTGCTTCTTCTTCAGAAACTGTACGGTTTTCCATGATTCTGTTGTATGCTGCCTCACTGATATCTGCGATCAGGTTCTCAAGACGCATTACGCCGCCTTCTCTTGTCTTGAACGGTTTTCCATCCTTGCCGTTCATCGTACCGAATCCAACGAAATCAAGTCTGCAATCCGGACGAACAATACCTGTCTTCTTCGCAACACGGAATACCTGTGTGAAGTGAAGGTCCTGACGCTTATCTACTACGTATACATAGTGATCCGGTTTGAAGTCCTGCTCTCTTTCAACGATCGTTGCAAGATCGGAGGTTGCATATAATGCTGCACCGTCAGACTTTCTAACGATACATGGCGGAAGCTCTTTTGTATCTGTCTCTTCTGCGATATCAACAACAAGTGCGCCCTGGCTCTCATAAGCAAATCCTCTGTCGATCAGATCCTGGATCATATCCGGGATATACGGCTGAGCATCACTCTCACCTTTCCAGAGATCAAACTCAACATTGAGGTTGGAATAGTTTTTCTTTAAGTCTTTTAAGGAAACATTCATAATATGGTTCCAGATTGCACGGTACGGTGCATATCCGCTCTGGAGTTTGAATGTTGCCTCCTGTGCGCGCTCTTTGAACGCCTCGTCCACTTTGGACTTTCCGCTGGCTGCCGGATAAATCTCCTCTAACTCGGAGATTGTAAACGGAGCCTCTGCCGGATACTCGCCTGTAAAGCTCTCGTCAAAGTACGGAAGTTCCGGCTTTCTGTCTTTTAATTCCTCGATAATAAGGCCCATCTGGAGACCCCAGTCACCAAGATGAACATCACCGATCACAGTATGTCCAACGAAACGACCCATACGCTTGATCGCCTCACCGATAACAGCTGCACGAAGGTGACCAACGTGAAGCGGTTTTGCAACGTTTGCTCCGCCGTAGTCTACGATTACAGTCTTCGGCTCTGCAACCGGATCCATACCCAGCTTCTCGCCGTTTGCCATACCATTCATATACTCGGCAAGGAACTCACCGTTTAATTTTAAATTGATGAAGCCCGGCATAACTGCATTGACTTCTTCAAATGTCTTGCTTCCCTGAAGTTTCTCTACTACACCGTTCGCAATATCGATCGGTTTCATCTTATACGCTTTTGCTGCTGCCATAGCACCATTACACTGGTACTCGCAAAGGTCCGGACGATTGGAAAGAGTTACTCTTGCGTAAGACTCATCATATCCACATGCCACAAAAGCCTGCTTCATCTCTTCTGTAATAAGCTCCAGAATCTTCTTCATCTGATTTTCTCCTTGTTTCTATTGCTGTGCTGCTTTTTAGGATTATCCAGTCCTTTTTAGCAGCAAATACTACATTTTCACAGATATAATATTATAGCGCATAGCGGAAGAAAAATCCAGTACTATTCGCATTGAATTGCAAAATTCACAGACGCCATGGCATCTTTACAGTATGCATCAGCTCCGATCGCTGCCGCATAGTCTTCTGTCAGGACTGCACCACCGACCATGATCTTCACTTCCGGTGCTTTTTTACGAAGCTGACGGATTGTTTCTTCCATCGCCGGAACGGTTGTCGTCATCAATGCGCTGAGTCCCACCAACGAAACCTGCTCAGCAATCACACACTCTACGATCCTCTCCGGAGCTACATCACGACCAAGATCAATCACATCAAAGCTATAGTTTTCCAAAAGTACCTTTACAATATTCTTTCCGATATCATGAATGTCTCCTTGCACCGTTGCCAGAATTACTTTGCCACGTTTTTCTTGTACCACACCATCCTGTGCCATGTTTTCTTTCATCACAGCAAATGCTGCCTTGGCAGCCTCCGCACTCATCAATAACTGCGGAAGAAATACAGTTCCTGACTCAAAGCCTTTACCGACTTCATCCAGTGCCGGGATCATTTCTTCATTAATGATCGTCAAAGCATCGGACGTTCCCAGCGCTGATACAGCCGCCTCTTCTGCTGCCTTTGTCATTCCACGGATGATGCTTTTTTTCAATGCAGACTGAGCCTGTGTTTCAACTACAATCCCCGGATCCTTGACTGGAATCTGCTTCTTCTCCGCTTCCTTCGCATATTTCTTTGCAGCTTCTTTTTCCGCATATACACCAACATAATTTCCACAGTTTTCATCCTGAGCCGTCAAAACCAGGAAACTATCATACACTGCCATCATCGCTTCCGAATTCGGATTGATGATCGCTGCGGAAAGCCCATTCTGAAGTGCCATCATGAAAAACACAGAATTAATATGTTCACGCATCGGAAGTCCGAACGATACATTCGACACTCCAAGAACTGTTTTTCCTCCAAATTCCTCATGAATTCTTTTCACCGTCTCCAACGTCACAAGAGCACCATTTTTATCAGAACTTACTGCCATGCAAAGGGCATCGATCAAAATATCCTTTTTCTCAATTCCATACTCTGCTGCTGTATCATAAATCTTCTTCGCGATCGCAATTCGACCATCGGCTGTCTCCGGTATGCCATCTTCATCCAAACAGAGTGCCACAACCACTCCACCGTATTTCTTTACCAATGGAAATACAGCTTCCATCGATTCCTTTTTACCATTTACAGAATTGATCAGCGGTTTACCATTATAGATGCGCATTGTGCGTTCCATCGCCTGCACATTCGCAGTATCGATCTGAAGGGGAAGATCCAGAACACTCTGCAGCTCTTTTACCACATCCACCATCACCGCAGGCTCATCAATTCCTGGAAGTCCCACATTGACATCCAAAACCTCTGCGCGACTCTCCTGCTGGGCAACACCTACATTTAAAATGTAGGTCATGTCATGATCTTTTAATGCCTGTTTGAACTTTGGCTTTCCTGTCGGATTGATACGTTCTCCGATGATCACCGGCTTTTTTCCAAACTCCACTGCATGAGAATAGGAAGAGATAACGGTTCGTTCCTTCTTCTCCACGATCGGCTTTGGAACATCTTTGCATGCAGCATACATTTTTGCAATATGCTTCGGCGTTGTTCCACAGCAACCACCAAGAACGGACACTCCGCTCTCTGCGATCACACGCATGGTCTCTGCAAATTGATCAGAGTCAATATCATAAACAGTCTTTCCGCCTTCGCTTCTCGGAAGTCCTGCATTCGGATTTACCATAACCGGAATGGAAGCTACTTCTACCATCTTCTGGATCAGCGGAAGCAGCTGAACCGGTCCAAGTCCACAATTAAGACCGATCACATCCACGCCAAGACCTTCTAAAAGTGCAGTCACGGATTCTACACTTCCTCCGGTCAACATCTTTCCTTTTTCATCTAATGTTACGGTTGCAAAGATCGGAAGTTCACTTTCTTCCTTGGCTGCAAGAACTGCTGCCTTCAGCTCATAACAGTCTCCCATGGTCTCGATCATGATCAGATCCACTCCCGCTGCCACACCGGCGCGTACAACCTCTTTATAAACATCACATGCCTCTTCAAACCCAAGTGTTCCATACGGTTCTAATAATTTGCCTGTCGGTCCCAGATCCAGAGCCACAAAACCATGACCTGCCAACTCGACTGCCTTTTTTGCATTAGCAACAGCTGCTGCTACCACTTCCTCGACGGAATACCCGTTTTCTTTTTTGTATTTAAATCGATTCACACCGAACGTATTGGTCGTAACAATGTCCGAACCTGCTTTCAGATAATCCAAATGGATCTCCACAATGATCTCCGGATGGAGCAGATTCCATGTCTCCGGAAGTTCGCCCGGCTTTAATCCCTTTGCCTGCAAAAGACTTCCCATGCCACCGTCAAAAAATAAGCGTCTCTCTTTTAATTCTTCACGAATCCCCATCTGGCTCCTCCATTTCTCATATCCTTCGATACGGACATTTCTCATTATCACAGTTTTCACAACCCTCTACATGACAGGATTCTTTTATCGTGCTCAATCCGATCACGGCTGTTACAGACTTAGTCGGGACCATCAGTCCTCCATCTGTCAACGCGATCCCAATCTGTTTTCCTGCATCCAGTTCATGTAAGATCACCGGTTGAAATTCCAGAGAAAAATCCCCATATCCCGGAGAATATCTCGGCCTTAGATATCGTCCTTGTTTCTCATATTGCCGTTTCCACTCATGACACCGTTCATTGCAGTAAGCTTCGATCATGGCCGCAGCGGCAGCTTGCAAAACAACTGCTCTTGATACCTGTAGTTTCCCATACTTTGTAAGCAAACGGTCTACACTCAGCCCTAACGTCACAGCGATCAAAAGAACCCGGTCGCATCCGCCCAGGTTCTTCGCCAAACTATCACTTTTTACTTGAAAATGTCCAAAATCAATCCTTCCGTCTTCCGTTATCGCGATCGTATATTCCCTGAACACAGCTTTGGGCTCTGCTGTCATCACCAGTTCATCCACACAAGACTCTACAAGCACTTTCGTCGCCGGATCTGCTTCTTGTCCGCGATATCCCAGATAACGGTATATTTCTTTTCTTTCTACCTCAACTGCCATCCCGCAGTCCTCCGTCAAACTTCTACACAATGATCTCCGACAAACTGCTCTTGATCTGAGCAGCCACATCCGGTTTATTCATCGAATACACATGGATCGCATTGACTCCATTCGCGATCAAGTCCACGATCTGATCTGTCGCATAAGCTACACCTGCCTGACGCATAGCAGCCGGATTGTCTCCGAACTTTTCCACGATTGCACGAAACTTCGCAGGAATATGTGCACCGGACATGGACAAAATCCTCTTCATCTGCTTCGCATTGGTCACCGGCATAATTCCTGCCACAACCGGTACTGTAATCCCCTTATCGCGGATCTGGTACAAGAAGTTGTACAGAAGATCATTGTCAAAAAACATCTGTGTCGTCAGGAAATCACATCCTGCGTTCACCTTCTCTTTTAAATGAAGAATGTCCTCCGCCTTCGTTGCGGACTCCACGTGTCCTTCCGGATAGCAGGCACCTCCGATACAAAAATCGCCTAGTGTTTTTAACTCCGCGATCAGCTCACTGGCATACTTATAGTCGTGATGGATCACACCGTCTTTCGGAATATCTCCGCGAAGAGCCATAATATTATGGATATCATGCTCTTTCAGACGCTCTACCACACGATGTACATGCTCTCTGGAGGACGCCACACATGTCAAATGAGCCAGAGCTGACACCCCAAATTTCTCCTTCAGATCTGCTGCGATCTCAACCGTATATTTGCTGGTACCACCACCGGCTCCGTAAGTCACACTCATAAATGCAGGTGATAACTTTGCAATCTCAAAAGCTGCTTCCTCCACCGAGTCAAAGGCTGACTCCTCCTTTGGCGGAAAAACTTCAAAAGAAAGCACAGGTTTATCCTGTGCTAAAATATCTTTAATCTTCACCTAACATCACGCTCCAATCCAAACTCTATATCTTTTACCGTGTACTTTATCCAACTATCACCACACTATGTTGAAGCCAAACGTATAAAGATATAGAAGATACAGACAGGGCGGTCAAACGCGTCGACAAGAGATCGCTGAATCCTCTGTCGATATCGTGGGGAGATTACGCTTTCAATGAAAAACTTGAACGCCCTCGCTGTATCTTCCATACGCTAGACATAATACCATACGCAATTTTTTTCGTCTAATATGTAAAAAAAACAGCTAGTTATAGGTTTTCCCTATAA
Organism: Pilosibacter sp.; assembly: GCA_045637605.1. Taxonomy (GTDB): domain Bacteria; phylum Bacillota; class Clostridia; order Lachnospirales; family Lachnospiraceae; genus Pilosibacter. The sequence continues at coordinate 8,019 of JAZTZT010000059.1, read as the reverse complement.
CCAACTGCTCTTATCCGCTTCAATATATCGATCAATCTCCTCCAGATATTTCTGACCCAACGGGCTGAGTGCCACACCTTTCCGCTTAATATAACCGATCGTCATGATCTCATCAGACTTTAATTTCACCGCACCGTAATCCGGGCCATTCAGACTCTCACAAGTAATACCCGAACAAAGCGTGTACGCATTTAAACCACGCATCAGATTTAACAGGGTGCCTCTGTCATTCGCCTTGATCAACCGTTTATATTTGTAAGTACTCAGCACTTCCTCTGCAAAATAAAAAGAGTTAAATGTACCCTGTTCGAAAGAAAGACACGGAAATTCTTCTAATTCCTCCAATGCGATCTCTGTTTTTCCGGCAAGCGGATGCCCCTCCCAAAGATATACATACGTTCCACAATCCATCAGTGGGTGGAATTCCAACTCAGATTCCTCGAACAATTTAAATAATACTTTTCGGTTGAAATCATTGACGTACAGGATTCCGATCTCACTTCGGAAATTCTTGACATCATCAATTACCTCATATGTCTTCTCCTCACGTACTGCAAACTCGTACTCATCCATATCAAACTGCTTTACCAGCTCGATAAATGCATTGACAGCAAATGTATAATGCTGCATACTCACGCCGAATTTCTTTTTGACATTTTTCTTTTCTACATAACGGTTTTCCATGAGCTCATACTGCTCAATGACCTGTCTGGCATAACTTAAAAATTCTTCACCTTCCAGAGTCAGAGCCACTCCACGGTTTCCACGACGGAATAATTCCACACCGATTTCTTTTTCCAGTTCTCGTACGGACTGAGATAAACTGGGCTGGGCAATATATAACTGTTTTGCAGCCTCATTCATAGAGCCTGTATCCGCGATGGCGATTACATTTCTCAATTGGTTCAGAGTCATAGAATTCCTCCTCTTCTCCAGATTACATCTTTCCTATTAATATACACGAAACTATCTGGAAATAAAAGAGAAAACTTGGAAATTTAAAGAAAATATGCTATTATGTCAATAGCATTACTTGACACTACAAAGGAGGCAAGTCTTATGAGTAAAATTATTTCCATCAGTCGTGAATTCGGAAGTGGCGGCCGCGAAATTGGTTTCCGCGTAGCACAAAAACTTGGAATTCCTTTTTATGATAAAGAATTGATCGCACTGGCTTCCGAAGACAGCAATATTTCCGCCGAAATCTTCCTTGCAAATGACGAAGTGATCGCCAGAAAGGAACATCCGACAATTACATATGAAACGCTCGATCCATTCTCACCGACTTATGAAATACCGGTTTCCGATCAGCTTTTTGTAATCCAGACAAAGATCATCAAGCAGCTTGCACAGAACGGTCCATGTGTCATCATCGGTCGCTGCTCTGATGTGATCATCGAGGATTCCTTTAAAGTTTTTATCTGCGCAAGTCTGAAAAAGCGTCTGGAGCGTCTAATGTCGCTGGAGGAAGATCCTACCGTCGATATAAAACAGATGGAAACCCATATTCGTACGATTGATAAAAAGAGAAAAGAATATTATCAGTTCTATACCGGCAATGAGTGGGGCAAACCGAAAAACTATGATCTTTGTCTAAACAGTGGAAATCTTGGAATCGAGGAATGCGTAGAGATTATCGCAAATATAGCAACTAAAGGAGAAACTCTTTTATGATCATCATTTTAAAACAACATGCAAATCCTGTGAAGGTTGAAGAACTAAAACAAGAACTGATCTCTCAGGGATTTAAGCTCCATCTTTCTGAAGGTACCCAGGCTACCTTGATCGGACTGATCGGTGATACAGCCCATGTACACGAAGACTGGCTCCGCGCACTTGACGTTGTAGACAGTGTCAGAAGAATCCGTGAACCATATAAAAAAGCAAATCGTTCCATGCACCCGGAAAATACGGTTATTGACATTTGCGGTCATAAAATTGGTGATGGACATTTTCAAGTCATTGCAGGACCATGTTCTATTGAGACAAAAGAACAGATTATCGAGGTGGCAGAAGACGTAAAAAGCTCCGGTGCACGTCTGCTCCGCGGCGGTGCTTTTAAACCACGTACTTCCCCATATGCCTTCCAGGGACTTCATGAACAGGGACTTGATCTCCTCTTAGAAGCAAAAAAAGCAACCGGTCTCCCGGTTGTAACTGAGATTATGAGTCCTGAACATCTTCCTCTCTTCGAGGATGTGGACATGATCCAGGTCGGTGCCAGAAACATGCAAAACTTTGAGCTCTTAAAAGAACTCGGAAAAATCAATAAACCAATCCTTTTAAAACGTGGATTGGCAAATACTTTAAGCGAGTTTCTCATGAGTGCCGAGTATATTATGGCTGGCGGAAATGAAAATGTCATTCTCTGTGAACGCGGTATCCGTACCTTCGAGACTGCAACCAGAAACACTCTGGACATCTCTGCCATCCCGATGTTAAAAGAAAAGACGCATCTTCCGATCATTGTCGATCCGAGCCATGCTGCCGGAATTCGTTCCCTGGTTGATCCATTGTCCATGGCTGCAATCGCTGCAGGTGCCGATGGTCTTATGATTGAAGTTCACAACAATCCGGAAAAAGCACTGTGCGACGGTGCACAGTCCTTAACTCCACAGATGTTCGATACACTTATGAAGAAGATCGATCAAACAGTACATTTCTTCCGAACTCTTCAATAATGTATCTATACGAAAAAATGAGGCTGCCGCGGCAACCTCATTTTTTATTTCATTGATTCTTATAAAAATACATATTTCAGAACGAATAAAACAGCAAGTACATAGATAAGAAGCGGAACCTTCTTTGCTTTACCGGTTGCAACCTGTAATACAACGTAAGAAATAACGCCGATACAGATACCCTCTGAAATACTATAGAACAGCGGCATTGCGAGGATGCAAAGATATGCCGGAATCGCTTCTGTAAGGTTTTTATCAGTAAAGTTGATATTTACTACTTCTTCAAACATCAGGAAGCCTACAAAAATAAGTGCCGGCGCTGTTGCAAAAGAAGGAATAGATGTAAATAACGGTGCAAATAATGTTGCCAGCAAGAACAGAATACCTGTTGTTAAAGCAGTAAGACCTGTGCGTCCGCCAACAGCAACACCGGCGGAGGACTCTACAAATGTTGTAGTTGTTGATGTGCCAAGAACCGCACCTGCAGATGTTGCAATTGCATCTGAAAGAAGAGCCGGTTTAATTCTCGGAAGACGTCCGTCTTCATCCAACATACCTGCCTTTGTACTTACACCGATCAGTGTACCCAATGTATCAAATAAATCCACAAACAGGAAGGAGAACGTAATTGCGATGAAGTTGAAAATTCCAACGCCACTAAAATCAATCTTAAAACACTGACCAAATGTTTTTCCTAAAGCAGAGAAATCCGCACTCATGATTCCTGTCGGGAAGAGGCTATATGCACCGATTTCCGGATTTGGTACATAAATTCCGGTAATTTCACAAAGCATTCCCAGACCCCAAGTAATAACAATACCATAAAGAATTGCACCTTTTACTTTTCGGATGTGGAGAATTGCTGTTGCTAAGAATCCAAAAACTGCAAGCAATGCGCAAATACCATGTGTGTTAAAGTTTTCTGTGAAACTTGTAATTGTAACTAAAGTAGAGGAATCTACACAAAGTCCCGCATTCTGAAGGCCAATGAAAGCGATAAAGAGTCCGATACCTACGGATACACCCTGTTTTAATGTTAACGGAATCGCATTAAAAATTGCTTCACGAACATTGGTAAGGGACATGATGATAAAAACAATACCTTCTACAAATACAGCAAACAGAGCGATCTGCCAGGAGATTCCCTGTCCAAGAACAACCGTATATGCAAGATATGCGTTAAGTCCCATACCTGCCGAAAGTGCAAATGGCATATTAGCCATAAATGCCATACAAAGTGTACCGATAAAAGAAGCAAGACAAGTCGCAAGAAGAACTGCTCGGGCATCCATACCGGCTTCACTAAGAATGCTCGGGTTTACCGCCAAAATATACGCCATAGTCATAAAAGTGGTAATACCGGCAACAACCTCTGTCTTAACATCTGTACCGTTTGCTTTTAATTTAAAGATTTTTTCTAACATAATATTTCCTCAAGTTAAAACTAATGATCAATTCTTTCTACTTCCATATTTTTCGGCAAAATCATATTTAAAATAATGGAAGCAACAAATACAACCGCTACTACATTAGCAGAAAATACACTCTGGATCATCTCCGGGAAAATATGCCAGAGACCGATCTCACTTGCGGTTGTAAATCCAATACCAATGGATAAAGAAAGCGCTGCAATTGTTACATTACGCTGTGTAAATCCCGCATTCGCAACCATCTGCATACCTGATGTAAGAATGGTTCCGAACATCATGATCGTACATCCTCCAAGTACAGACTCTGGAAGAGATGCAAAAAAGTTTCCGACAGGCGGTAACAAACCAGCACACATCATGCTGATCGCTCCAGTCATAATTGTAAAGCGATTCACCACTTTTGTCATCGCGATCAAGCCAACATTCTGTGAGAATGATGTAACCGGCGGACAGCCAAACAATGATGAAACTACAGATGAATAACCATCACAGGCAAGGGAACCGGATATTTCCTGATCTGAAATTTCTCGATTCAACCCGGAAGAAACCATCGCAGTTGTATCTCCGATCGTCTCTGCAGCAGAAACAAGATAAATGATACATACAGAGAAAATAGCTCCCATATTAAATTCCGGTTTGTACGGCAATAATTTAGGAAGTGCAACAATACCATCTGCAAATATAACGGTCAGATCAACTTTCCCCATGAAAATCGCCACAACATATCCAACAACCAAACCGGCTAACACCGCCAGCTGCTTTAAATAGCCCTTCATCAGACAGTTCCAGGTCAGACACACTCCTAATGTAATCGTACCTAAAAGCAGATTCTCAGCAGATCCAAAGTCTTCCACATAACCTCCACCGAAAGATCGTGCACCTACGGTAAACAATGAAAAACCAATGGCAGTTACTACAGAGGCTGCAACGATAGGAGAAATGATCCTTCTCCAATACTTTGCAAGTAAACCAAGGGTTCCTTCAAAAATACCGCCCACCAATACAGCTCCTATTACAGCCGGATATCCATAATTCACAGCAACAGTACTTAATACTGTTACAAATGTAAAACTGACACCCATTACGATCGGCAGTTTTGCACCGACTTTCCATAGCGGATACAACTGGATCAAGGTTGCAATACCAGCGACAAACATTGCATTTTGTAAAAGAATTGCAATCTCCGGTTGAGTAAGTCCGGCAGCAGCTGCAACAATCGATATCGGCGCCAGATTCGATACAAACATCGCCAAAACATGCTGAAGTCCAAACGGAATGGCTTTGGAAATCGGCACACGTCCATCTAGCTTGTAAATATTATTTACGCTACTCGTTTTGTCTTTCATGACTTTCTCCCTTTTTATTTTCTCAATTCTATAGGTTGACCTTTAGAATCTCGCATTTCATTATACGTCATAATACCTCATTTTTCAATCCATTTAAAACCATATATGACATAAAAAAACAAAGAAAAAGAGCTGAAAAACTCAGCCCTCATAAATCAAATTTATATTTTTTTCCTCAAAACAGTATGTGCAAACATCTCATCCACAAAATATTGTCGAGAATAAAATATTACATTTCCGTCAATATCATAATCAACTTCTTCCATATTTAACAACGGAGAACCTGCTGATATCTCCAACATCTTTGACAGCTTTTCATCTGACAAAACAGCATTCAGTTGTGTCAGATCCATATAAGCATCCACACCGCAACATTTCTTTAAGAAATGGAAAATAGGAAGTTCAAACTCTTTCAGCTCAAATGCCTCTTTGATCAAGCTTTTTTTCAGAATGTCCTCACAATAAATAGCAGGTTTTCCATCAGCTGTACAAACTCGACACACACAGATGACTTCTGTCCCTTCCTCAATCTGAAGTTTTTCCGCCACGTAACGATCTGCAGGTTCCTCTTGCACATGAATAAAAGATATCCCCGGTTCATAACCATTTTGACGTATGATATCCAAAAACTCCACTTCAATATCCATACGATAATTTACATTGATCACATGTCGATTGATCAGAGTACCGACACCATGGATTCGGGTAATAAATCCTTCTCGCTCCAACTGCGCCAATACCTCTCGCAAATGATTTCTGCTGATTCCAAACTGTTCCGCAAGTACTGTTTCTCTTGGCAGACGATCACAGTCTGCATATTGTCCGGTTTTCAATTCTCGCAACAACTTCATACGAATCATATTTGAATAATCTAATTTCATCTATATATCTACCTTTCAAAATAGGTATTACCTCTTGACCTTTTGATATTATATAGGAAATAGATACAATTTTCAACACCATCATTACTTTTTATATTTCATGCAAAACTCCATAATCATATTGGCTTTTTACTTTATATGTATTATAATATGGCTATCAAAGGTCGACCTATTTCAAAAGTAAGAGGATTGTAGGGATGAAATATAAGGATTTCAATGACATCTGTCATGCATTGTTACAAGAAATGAAAACCGGTCAATACGCACATTGCAATCGTTTACCTAGAGAAACTGAACTTGCAGAACAGTTGGGAATCAGCCGAACACGTTTAAGAGACACACTGGCTCAACTGGAACAGGAAGGTGTCATTACAAGAATACATGGTGTAGGAACCATCATTAACCGCCACGTACTCCAAGTTACCTGCCGAATGGATACAGAAGTTGAATTTCTGGATATCATACGACAAAATGGTTACGAACCGGCTATAACAAAGGTTCGCTTAAAAGAAGAAAAAGCCGATTCATTTTTTGCAAATAAACTGCAGATTTCTCCTGGATCAGACATTGTGTGCATCAGACGCATATGTACTGCAAATGGAAAACCTGCCATCTACTGTGAAGATGTTCTGGAAAAGAAACTGATCCATGAAGAATTCACGCTCAAAGATCTTGAGGCTCCCATCTTTCATTTTTTGAAAAAGGTCTGTGGAGTAGAAGCTTATATGGATTTAACTCGCCTTCATGCAGTTGCAGCAACTCCTGAAATTTCTGAGCTGCTTGAGATTCCGGTTGGAACACCATTATTAAATATGGAAGAAGTGGATTACAACATCGATGGAGATGTAGTATTTTATTCTCGACAATATTTCATTGACGAGTTTTTTGAACACACGGTTTTAAGAAAGAAATTGTAGGATATTCATCGCATAAGAAAAAAAGAGGAAATCAGTTTTTATGATATCATAATACTGATTTCCTCTTCTTTTTCATTCACTGCTCATTGTATTTTGCAAAAATAAAAAGCACGAGACGGGATTCGAAAATTAACCCCGTCTCAACAGCTAATAAATACAAGGAGAAAAGCACACTGTCTACCGTGTGTCTACAAAGTGGGTACAAACTAGGGCGATATCTTGAGGTTTATCTTCCTTCTTCAAATTTCACTTTAAAAGGATATCTACTTTCGGTCATCTCCGATTTCACTTTGGCAACTTGCTCGATATCAATTCCATATATGTTTGCAATAGCCAGAGTGTAATAGATGATATCATATAATTCTTCATCCACTGTCCCTGTAATTTCAGAACTATTTTTTGCTTTTAAACCTTTTCTCATAGCACGAGACAGTTCTCCTACTTCTTCGGATAATTTCAAAAAGTAATCTTTCAGGAGTTCAGGATGAAAGTCTTTTTCTTTGATATAACTCTGTAAATATTTAATCGTTGTTTTACCAGCCACGGTTTTTACTACCTCCGCCAATTTAGATTGGTGTTATTGTCCATACGGAAAATAATGTTCAGCTTTTGACTGGAATTCTTTTAAAGAAACAATCTTGCCATCATTGTCAAAATTGGCAATTGTAACCCCATCAAATCCATCTGTGTTCCCTTCATAATTGCATTTGAAATACCATTCCACAATTATGGTTCTGTTATGTTCTATCGTTTGCTTAATCATC
>JAZTZT010000058.1:0-6687 GCA_045637605.1 Pilosibacter sp. | reverse complement strand
GATCTCCACACCACGCATCGGCTGACCAATCGCAATACCCTCCGCCAGTGTCGGAGTCGGTTTTACTTGCGCCGGCTCTTTCAGGCCCAGTCTCTTTGCCTCTGCAAACGGAGCACAATGCTCACTCTGGATGGCGATGATATTTGGCATCTTTTCAATAATTCCACTCTCCACAAGATGCTCCAGACCAAATACAGCACCGAGGAACAGAGTTCCATTGCCAAGCGGGACAAAGATATTCTGCGGAATCCTGTGAAGCTGCTCATAAATCTCGTAAATATATGTCTTTGTTCCCTGATAGAAGAACGGATTGTATACATGATTTGCGTAATACTTGTCTTCTTCGTCTACTTTCGAACGGCAGACATCTGCACAATGATCCCTGGAGCCCGGAACCACATTTACCTTAGACCCATGGGCCTGGATCATATCAATCTTCTTCGGAGATGTTCCTTCCGGAACAAAGATCTCACACTCGATTCCTGTCTTTCCACAGTATGCCGCCACACTGTTTCCTGCATTTCCGCTGGAATCCTGAACTACAGAATCCACACCAATCGCTTTACAATGAGCCACCAGAACAGCTGCACCTCTGTCCTTAAAAGAGAGGGTCGGCATAAAATAGTCCATTTTCAGCATTAGATCTTCATCATACTTTACAATCGGAGTCATACCCTCGCCAAGTGTTACGGATTTCCAAGTATCGTCTTCTAAAGGCATAAATGCACGATAGCGGAATAAACTCCATTCATTTTTATCGATCAACGCTTCGTCAAACTTCGGTGGCTGATAGTCCAGCTTCCAAAGCCCACCACACTCACACTTCGGATTGCGAGTAGTCACATCCATTTTCATACCGCATTTTGAGCAAACATATTGTGCCTTCATCCTACACTACCTCCGCAACTGCTTCAATTTCCACTAGACAGCCAAAATGCAGAGCCGGAACCGGAACTACGATTCTCGCCGGTTTATGATCTCCGAAGAACTCACCATACACTTCATTGATCGCATCCCAATAGCTGACATCCGCAATATATACTCTGCACTGTACCACCTGATCTTTAGTCTGACCTGCAGCTTTTAACACACGCTCCACATTGATCAACGCCTGTTTCATATGCTCTGCCGGACCGCCCACAGCCACTTCTCTTGTGTCCAGATCCAGGGATAACTGACCGGAAATATAGAGCATTCCGTTGGAAATCACACCTGGAGCATAATGGCCCTTATTTGCACCTTTGACATCTAAAAATACCTGTTTCATACTAAAACCTCTCGACCTTTTCTGTTTTATCAACAGTTTCTTCTTAAGACAACTATATAGTATTTTCTGTGGTATTTCAAGAAGAACTGATTTCACATCTAAAACGCAAGAAACCGCAAACTGATCACTCAGTCTGCGGTTTCTTTCATTTGCAAAGTATTGTAAAAATAATTTATAAGTTAAATTATTTAACTGTAACTTTAGCGCCTTCTGCCTCAAGTTTAGCCTTGATGTCGTTAGCTTCCTCTTTGGAAACGCCTGTCTTGATTGCTTTCGGAGCGTTATCAACAACTTCCTTAGCCTCTTTAAGACCAAGACCTGTTAACTCACGAACAACTTTGATAACTTTAACTTTGTTAGCACCAACGTCTGTAAGCTCAACGTCGAACTCTGTCTTCTCCTCAACTTCTGCTGCCGGGCCAGCTGCTGCTACTACAACACCTGCTGCTGCAGATACGCCGAACTCTTCCTCACATGCTTTTACTAACTCGTTTAATTCTAATACGGATAACTCTTTGATAGCTTCAATAAACTCAGCTGTTGTTAACTTTGCCATTACTATTTACCTCCATAAATATATTTACGTTAATGATTTTAATAATTTATGCTGCACTAAGCAGCGTGAACGATTTGCAATTCGTCCCAGAGATTAAGCCTCTGCTGCGCCGCCTTCTTCTTTCTCTGCGATCTGTTTGATAACGCGAGCGAAGTTTGCGATCGGAGACTGCATGCTGCCGAGAAGTCTTCCAAGAAGAATTTCTCTGGACGGGATTGTAGCAACTGCGTTGATACCCTTTGTATCGTAGTATGTGCCTTCTACTACACCGCCTTTTAACTCAAGCTTCGGAGCTTTCTTAGCGAACTCAGCTAAGATTCTTGCCGGAGCTGTTGCATCCTCTTTGGAAATCGCGATAGCTGTCGGACCCTCAAGGTGCGGCTCAAGAGCTTCGAAAGCTGTACCTTTTGCAGCGAAACGGATCATTGTGTTCTTATATACTTTATAAGTAACACCAGCTTCTCTTAACTGCTTACGAAGGATTGTATCCTGCTCAACTGTTAAGCCACGGTAGTCAACTACAACTGCAGCTGCAGCACCGTCAAGAAGCTCAGCGATTTCAGCAACGATCGGCTGCTTTAATTCAACTTTTGCCATGATTGGTTTACCTCCTGTTAGATTTTTATGTGGTATCGAAAACCGTCACAGCGTTTATTTTCCTGATTCATAAAACAAGGAAAACCTCTCCGCCGCCTGGACAGAGAGGTTTACAAAATTCTGCTTGTGAGTTTTGTACATTCCCTCGGCAGGTGTTTTCATCTTACGCCTTACGGCACCTGCTGTCTTCGGCATTCAATACTCGAATACTATATCATTATATATTCGGATTGTCAATCAATTTTTCATCGTCAACTTATCCAAATTTTGGCTTTTGTTTTTGTAAACTCTGACCAAAAAATTAGTTCATTAACTTAGCAACGTTTAATTTAACGCCCGGGCCCATTGTGGATGTTAATGTAACGCTCTTAAGGTAAGCGCCCTTAACTGTGCTCGGTTTAGCTTTGATGATTGCATCCATAAGCGTCTGGAAGTTGTCCGCTAACTGTTCTTCTGTGAAAGAAGCCTTACCTACTGGCACGTGGATGATGTTTGTCTTATCAAGTCTGTACTCAATCTTACCAGCTTTGATCTCGTTGATAGCCTTTGTAACATCCATTGTTACTGTACCAGCCTTCGGGTTCGGCATTAAGCCCTTCGGACCAAGTACACGACCAAGACGACCAACAACGCCCATCATATCCGGTGTAGCTACTACTACATCGAAATCTAACCAGCCTTCGTTCTGGATCTTCGGAATTAATTCCTCAGCACCTACGTAATCAGCACCAGCTGCTGCAGCCTCATCAGCTTTAGCGCCTTTAGCGAATACGAGAATTCTAACTGTCTTACCTGTACCGTGCGGTAATACTACAGCACCACGGATCTGCTGGTCAGCATGACGGCCATCACAGCCTGTTCTTAAGTGAGCCTCGATTGTCTCATCAAATTTAGCAACAGCAGCTTTCTTTACTAATGCAATAGCGTCTGCTGTATCATAAAGAGTAGCGCGGTCGATAGCTTTTGCCGCTTCTACGTATCTTTTTCCTCTTTTCATTTTAAAAACCTCCTGTGGTAATGTCGGGAGTGCTCCCTCCCACTAAAAAACTGTATTATCTATAATATCGGATTTCTTTCGAAAATTAGTCTTCTACTACGATACCCATGGAACGAGCTGTACCAGCGATCATGCTTGTAGCTGCTTCGATGCTTGCTGCGTTGAGATCCGGCATCTTTAATTCAGCGATCTTCTGTACTTCTGCTCTGGACAGTTTAGCTACTTTTGTCTTGTTCGGAACTGCAGAACCAGATTTGATGTTTGCAGCCTTCTTTAATAATACAGCAGCCGGCGGAGTCTTTGTGATGAAGCTGAAGCTTCTGTCAGCGTAAACTGTGATAACTACCGGAATGATCATGCCATTCTGATCAGCAGTTCTTGCGTTGAACTCCTTTGTGAACTGTACGATGTTAACACCGTGCTGGCCGAGTGCCGGACCTACTGGCGGAGCTGGTGTAGCCTTGCCTGCCGGGATCTGTAATTTAATATATCCTGTTACTTTCTTTGCCATAATTAGCAACCTCCTAAATCATGTGGTAATGTCGGGGATTTCCCTCCCACGCGCCAAACTTCCGACCAGGCCGGAAAGGCGCTAACTGTTACATTTTCTTAACTTCAGAAAAGTTCAGTTCAACCGGTGTTTCACGGCCGAACATTTCGACGTTGATTGTAATTGTCTGTTTAGACTCATTTACGTGTTTGATCACGCCAATGGTGTCTTTCCATGCACCGGAGACAACCACGATCGGCTCTCCAACTGCAAAATCAACGACAACTCCGGTTGTCTTGAATCCAAGACTTCTCATTTCGTCTTCGCTTAACGGAACCGGTTTGGATCCCGGTCCTACGAAACCGGTAACGCCTCTTGTGTTACGTACCACGTACCATGTATCGTCATTCATGATCATATGAATCAGAACATAGCCCGGGAACATCTTACGCTCTACCTGTTTCTGAGTACCGTTTTTAAGCTCGATTACCTCTTCAAGCGGGACGGAAACTTCCAGGATCTGGTCCTGAAGTCCTCTATTTTCGATTGTTTTCTCGATGTCAACTTTTACCTTATTCTCGTAACCGGAATAAGTGTGTACAACATACCATTGTGCTTCTGACATAATCTTTACCTCATCCTTAACCAATAATGATGTTAAGACCAAACTTAATAACTAAATCGAGGACTGCGATAAGCGCTCCTAACGCCACAGAAACTGCAAGAACTGCACCTGTCTGTTTTGTAAGTGTCGCCTTATCCGGCCAGATGATTTTCTTGAATTCAACTTTTAAGCCTTTGATAAAGCTCTTTTTTGGAGCTTTCTCATTACTTACTGTTTCACCCATAAATTCACGTCCTTCTGCAAACCGGATTATTTTGTTTCTTTGTGCATTGTGTGTGTCTTACAGAATCTGCAGTACTTCTTTGTTTCCATACGATCCGGATGAGTTTTCTTATCCTTTGTCATATTGTAGTTACGCTGCTTGCATTCTGTACATGCCAGTGTAATCCTTGTGCGCACGACTTCCACCTCCGTATAATTTCATTGTTTGTAAGGCGGTCTCTTCTTTTCATGCTTACTATGCTTGCTATCGATTTTAGGCATAAAAAAAAAGACCTATGTTCTTCCATTCGCCCTAGCATTGTAGCATAGATGCAATACTACGTCAAGTGCTTTTTTTCTTGATTTTACAATGTTTTTCATGTTTTTTTCCAGTACAATTTTCCATCATTTCCAATGATTTCTATCTCATTACCAGTTCTTGGGGCTAGCGTCCGCCCGCCATACAAATGACCACAAAATATATGGTCTCCACCCCTGATGCCTTTAAAACACGCGTACAAGCTTCCACAGTGCTTCCCGTTGTATAAATGTCATCCACCAGCAAAACGCGTCGAATATCCGCAGGAATCTCTCCCGCCCGAAAGGCCCCAGACAGATTTTTCAGTCGTTCTCCAACCGTAAGTTCTTTTTGAGGCAGTGTTTTTTTCGTGCGTCTTAACAATTCCGGTTTTACGGGAATGCTCAAACGCTCACCAACGATCTTTGCCAGAACTTCTGCCTGATTAAATCCTCGCTTTCGTCGGCGAGATGGATGCACAGGGACCGGAATGACCGCATCCACATTCATTTTACGAATCTCCCGTTCAAACCTTACTGTAAGAGCAGCTCCGTAAAAATCCAGATATTCTCTCTTATTATGATATTTGATCTGCACCATGGAATGTTTCGTCACATCATTGTAGTTAAGCAACGCCATTCCATGCTCAAAGGCATGACGATACGCCATACAGTCCTCACAGAACTCCATGGTCTCATCTTCGATCTCTTTTCCGCATTTTTTACAGGTCGGGGATTTTACAAACGAAAGTTCCCGAAAGCAGGTCGGGCAGATCAGCCTGCCCGCCGGCTTCACGATTCCCCCGCACACCGGACAGCGTCGGGGGAAAAGAATATTTAGAATTGCTTCTTTATTGAATTTCTTCATTATTAAAAATTGATCTCCATGATCCGGTCTTTCAGTCCCGAATATCGCTTCTGCTCCACTTCATTGTCCACCATGAACTGGAACACTTCCGGAACGCCAACCAGACACACACATTTCTTCGCTCTGGTTACCGCTGTGTAGATCAGATTGCGTGTCATCAGCATACGCGGACCGGAATGTACCGGGATCACAACCGCCGGATACTCACTTCCCTGGGATTTGTGGATGGTGATCGCATAAGCCAGCTCCAACTCCTCCAACTGTTTGAAACTATACTCTACCATCTTTCCTTCATCAAATTCCACTTCCAACGTTTCTGCAAAATTATTTACCTCTCGGATAATACCCGTATCTCCATTGAAGACACCCATTCCGCGCTCCAGAGGAATTCCATATCGGTTTCTGGTCTCCCATTCGATCTGGTAGTTGTTCTTGATCTGCATGACCTTGTCGCCCTTGCGGAAGATCGTTCCGCCGGATTCTTTTTCCTGTTTGTCCGGCCCCGGAGGATTGAAATTCTCCTGCAAAATTTTGTTGAGCTGCTCTACTCCCAGCGCACCCTTTCGCATCGGAGTCATGATCTGGATCTCGGTCGAATCTGCCTGCACATAGTTGGGCAGCTTGTCACGCAAAAGGACCATCATATCTCTCACAATATCTGACGGATACTCTCTTCTTATAAATAAGAAGTCACGGCTTCGTTTGTCCAGAGGAACCCGTTCGCCATCATTGATCTTGTGTGCATTGACGATAATATCACTCTCAGCTGCCTGGCGGAAGATCTTTGTC
>JAZTZT010000057.1:0-7453 GCA_045637605.1 Pilosibacter sp. | reverse complement strand
GCGAGAGTCATTAATTCCTGGCAATATTTCTACGGTGAAGATGACTGGGACGAGGACGAGGCTGGATGGAGATATTTTGGCAGCAATGGCAAGATGTATCAGGATGGCATGAAAGAGATTGATGGTGTCTGGTATCATTTTGAAGATGGTATCATGAGCATCGGCTGGATGGAGATTGACGATTATACGTATTATTTTAGAGAGTCCGGTGCCAGAGCAGACGGCTGGCGTTGGCTGGCAGATCCGGATGAGGATAACTGGGGCGAATACTGGTACTATTTTGGCAATAATGGAAAGATGATCGTAGGTGACGATAAGGTTATTGATGAGAAAACATACATTTTTGATGAATCCGGTCGTATGCTGACTGGTTGGGTGAATCCGGAAGATTTTACTTCTAGCAGCAACTGGAATCTGTCCAATGAAGATACAGCGGATATTCTATTCTTCGATGACAATGGTGCAGCAGCAGAGGGATGGCATTATATGTCCGCACCGGATGGCTCCGATGACTATTGGTTCTATTTCAAAACGGGACGTGCATATTCTCCGCAGTATAAGACAACTGTAGTTGACGATTATGGTATGGCAAAGATTAACAATGAAACATATTGTTTCGACGAGGAAGGACACCTTGTAACAGGGTTGATCGAAGCAAATGGCAAATATTTCTTCTTCGATGAGGACAATGGATCGATGCTTACTGGTCGAGCAACGATCTCAAACGAGGAGTTCGATGAGCAGGAGTTTTATTTTGCAACAAGCGGTACAACAGGAAAACGCGGAGCCGGCCTGACAGGTGTGAAGGACGGTCGAGTTTATGAAGATGGTCTGATGCTTTGTGCAGAAGAAGGTATGAAATACCAGATCGTTGAAATTAACGATGAAGGTGAAGTAAAACGATATCTTGTAAATGAGAGCGGTAAAGTGAAGACCAGCGGCACTGTAAAAGACGGTGATGGTGTGAAATACAAAGTTACTAAGTCAGGCAGTTCCTATAATATTGAGATTGTAAACGACTAATCGAATCACATGATACAAGAAGAGGCTCAGGAAAGGGCCTCTTTTTGTTTGGTCAAAGAGATGTATACAAAGAAAAATCCATATCCTTCATGCGAACAAATGTTTGCACGAGGACAAGAAGTGTGGTATACTTGGTATACTCGAAAGGAGAATATCTATGCCAAAACAGTATATTAAGATTCGAGGTGCCAGTGAGCACAATTTGAAAAATATTTCGGTGGATGTACCGAGAAATGAACTGGTTGTCCTGACAGGACTTTCCGGTTCCGGTAAATCTTCCCTTGCATTTGATACAATTTATGCGGAAGGTCAGAGACGTTATATGGAGTCTCTGTCTTCTTATGCGCGTCAGTTCCTTGGACAGATGGAGAAACCGGATGTGGAGAGCATCGAAGGATTGTCACCGGCGATTTCTATCGATCAGAAGTCTACGAACCGTAACCCACGTTCAACCGTCGGAACTGTGACTGAGATTTACGATTATATGCGACTCTTGTATGCGAGGATCGGTATTCCGCATTGTCCGAAGTGTGGAAGAGAGATCCGAAAGCAGACTGTGGATCAGATGGTAGACCAGATCATGGAGCTTCCGGAGCGAACCAGGATCCAGCTGCTGGCACCGATCGTCCGCGGACGAAAGGGACGTCACGAAAAGGTATTGGAACAGGCGAAAAAGAGCGGATATGTGCGTGTTCGTATCGATGGAAATTTGCACGAACTGAGTGAAACCATCGAATTAGATAAAAATATCAAGCACAATATTGAAATTGTTGTGGACCGACTTGTTGTAAAAGAAGGAATTGAAAAACGTCTGACGGATTCCATTGAGACAGTTATGAAGCTGGCGGATGGCTTGATGGTTCTGGATATCGTGGATGGAGAACCGATCAACTTCAGCCAGAGCTTTTCCTGCCCGGATTGCGGTATCAGTATCGAAGAGGTGGAGCCGCGAAGCTTCTCCTTTAACAATCCGTTTGGTGCCTGTCCGGAATGCTTCGGTTTGGGTTATAAGATGGAGTTTGATGAGGATCTGATGATCCCGGATAAGTCTTTGAGTATCAATGAAGGTGCGATCGCGGTGATGGGATGGCAGTCTTGTTCAAAGGAAGGCAGTTTTTCCAGAGCAATCTTGGATGCACTTGCAAAGGAATACAATTTTGACTTGGATACACCGTTTGAGCAGTATTCCAAAGAGGTTCACGATGTGCTGATCCATGGAACCGGTGGAAAGTCTGTAAAAGTTCACTATACCGGTCAGCGTGGGACCGGCGTTTACGATGTGGCGTTCGAAGGTTTGATCGAAAATGTCAATCGTCGTTACCGAGAGACATTTTCTCAGTCCAGTAAGGCGGAGTATGAGACATTCATGCGCTTCACACCGTGTGCAGCCTGCCATGGTCAGAGATTGAAACCGGGTTCCCTTGCGGTTACCGTAGGTGGGCTGAATATTTATGAAGCAACCAATATGTCCATTGTGAAGTTCCGTGAGTTTATTGATGGACTGAGATTA
The DNA here is from genome assembly GCA_045637605.1 of Pilosibacter sp. Taxonomy (GTDB): domain Bacteria; phylum Bacillota; class Clostridia; order Lachnospirales; family Lachnospiraceae; genus Pilosibacter. The sequence goes on along the minus strand of JAZTZT010000057.1, from coordinate 4,920 downwards.
TCTCCGATGCAGGAGATGATCGGTGAACAGATCTTAAAAGAGATTCGTGCGAGGATCAGTTTCCTGATCAATGTTGGTCTGGATTATCTGTCCTTATCACGTGCGACAGGAACGCTATCCGGAGGCGAGGCACAGCGAATCCGTCTGGCAACACAGATCGGTTCCGGTCTGGTTGGTGTAGCGTATATTCTGGATGAGCCGAGTATCGGTCTGCACCAGAGAGACAATGATAAATTATTAAAGACACTGATCCATCTCCGCGATCTTGGCAACAGTGTGATCGTGGTGGAACATGATGAAGACACGATGCTGGCAGCAGATTGTATTGTGGATATTGGTCCGGGAGCCGGTTCTCACGGTGGAGAAATCGTGGCGATCGGTACTGCGGAAGAGATCATGCAGTGTGAAAAATCGATCACCGGTGATTATCTCAGTGGAAGAAGAAAAATCCCGGTACCGAAGGAGCGCCGCATTCCGACCGGATGGCTGACGGTGCGTGGCGCGCAGGAAAATAATCTGAAAAATGTTGATGTGGAGATTCCACTGGGTGTGATGACTTGTGTGACAGGTGTGTCCGGTTCCGGTAAGAGTTCTCTGATCAATGAAATCGTATACAAGGCGTTGGCGAAGAAGCTAAACCGTGCCAGAACCATCGCAGGAAAGCATGAGTCTATTGAAGGCGTGGAGCAGCTGGACAAGATCATTGCCATCGATCAGTCTCCGATCGGAAGAACACCACGTTCCAACCCGGCAACGTATACAGGAGTATTTGACCTGATTCGTGATCTGTTTGCATCCACAACCGATGCAAAGGCGAAAGGTTACAATAAAGGACGTTTTAGTTTCAACGTAAAAGGCGGACGATGTGAAGCATGCAGCGGTGATGGTATTATTAAGATCGAGATGCATTTCCTTCCGGATGTGTATGTTCCGTGTGAGGTATGCGGAGGAAAACGTTACAATCGAGAGACCTTGGACGTCAAATACAAAGGAAAGAGCATCTTTGATGTTCTGGATATGACAGTAGAAGAAGCGGCGAAGTTCTTCGAAAATGTACCGTCTATCGCAAGAAAGATCAACACGTTAAATGAAGTGGGACTTTCTTATATTAAGTTGGGGCAGCCATCGACACAGTTGTCCGGAGGTGAGGCGCAGCGTATCAAGCTGGCGACGGAGCTTTCCAGACGAGGAACCGGAAAGACGATCTACATTCTGGATGAACCAACGACCGGTCTGCATTTTGCCGACGTGCACAAACTGGTGGAGATTTTACGTCGTTTATCCGACGGTGGAAATACGGTTGTGGTCATCGAACACAACCTGGATGTGATCAAGACGGCCGATTATCTGATCGATATGGGACCGGAAGGCGGAGATCGGGGAGGTACCGTGATCGCGCGCGGTACACCGGAAGAAGTGGCGGAGTGTAAAGACTCTTACACCGGTTATTATGTGAAGAAATATTTGGAAAAGGAATAGTCTTGTGCTATACTAAGGGCATAAGTAATATTTAAGCAGGGGGGCTTAACCATGTTATTAATCAGAAATGCAGAAGTATACGCTCCGGAATATATCGGAAAAAAAGATATTCTGGTTGCAGGCGGAAAAATTGAAAGAATGGCAGACACACTTCCGGATTTTGACGGTGCAGAAGTGCTCGATGCTGCAGGCAAGATCGTGACTCCGGGTATCATCGATCGCCATATTCATATCACAGGCGGCGGCGGAGAAGGCAGCTTCAAGACACAGGCTCCGCGTGTGGAACTTTCCAACCTCGTTGAGGGTGGTGTTACAACAGTTGTAGGTGTTCTTGGTACAGACGGTATCAGCAGAAGCGTGGAGAACCTTCTTGCAAAAGCGAAAGCTTTGAAAGAGGAAGGCGTTACTGTATATGTTTGCTGTGGTGCTTATGGTTATCCGAGCCCGACACTGACAGGCGATGTAAGCAAAGATATCATGTTCGTAGATGAGATCATCGGTCTGAAACTGGCTGTTTCCGATCACCGCGCTCCGAACATTAACGTAGATGAACTGATCCGTGTAGGCAGTGACGTGCGTACAGCAGGTATGTTAAGCGGCAAACCGGGTATCGTTTGCCTCCATATGGGCGATGACAAGAAGGGCCTTGAGCCGATTTTCAAAGCTCTGGAAGAGACATCTATTCCGATCAAGACATTCCAGCCGACACACTGCGGTCGTAATCCGAAACTGATGAGAGATGCGTTTAAGTATGCGAAAATGGGTGGTACCTTTGACGTTACTTGCAGCCAGTCTGATGCAAAATTCGTTGAAGTTGCAGGCGTATTAAAGGCAGCAAAAGAAGATGGCGTTCCGATGGACAAGGTTACAATCAGCTCCGACGGTTTCGGAAGCTTCTCCAACTATGACGAGGCAGGCAGACTGTTAAATATCGGCGTTGCGGAAGTAAACACGATGTACCGTCAGGTTGTATACCAGATAAAACACGAGGGAATGGAATTAGCAGAGGCATTAACTTATGCGACATGCAACGTAGCGAAAGCGCTTGAGATCTATCCGAAAAAAGGCTGCGTAGCGGAGGGAAGTGATGCGGATCTGCTCATTCTCAACGAAGACCTTACTATGGACGGCGTGATCGCACTTGGTGTTGAGATGATGAAAGATGGCGTGATCATCAAAAAAGGCACTTACGAGAACTAATTTTTGCAGATTTTTGAAAAAATCTTGTCAAGCAAGGTTCTATCCTATATAATAGTAAATTAGAAAAAGTGTAATATGGAGCTGTCTGTTCAGGCAGTTCCATATTTGTATTACCTTTTATGATTCAGTAGACGAAATGTTAATTTACAGGAGGAATCCCGATGAATCAGGAGAAGATTATCGTTATTGACTTTGGCGGACAGTACAACCAGCTGGTAGCTCGTCGTGTACGTGAGGCCAATGTGTACTGTGAGATTTATTCTTACCGCACAGATATCGAAAAGATTAAAGAGATGAACCCGAAGGGCATCATCCTTACTGGCGGCCCGAACAGCTGCTATGAGGAAGGCGCTCCGACTTGCAGCAAAGAGCTGTTCGAACTTGGTGTTCCGGTTCTTGGCCTTTGCTACGGCGCACAGCTTATGAACCATGTACTTGGCGGTCACGTTTGCAAGGCTCCGGTACGTGAGTATGGTAAGATCGAAGTTACTGTGGACAAGACAAGCAAACTGTTCGGCGATGTATCCGAAAAGACTATTTGCTGGATGAGCCACAACGATTATATCGAGAAACAGGCTCCGGGCTTTAAGATCACTGGTTACACAGCTGACTGTCCGGTAGCAGTAGCAGAGTGCGAAGAGAAACAGTTATACGCAATTCAGTTCCATCCGGAAGTTCTTCATACACAGGAAGGCAGCAAGATGCTCAGAAACTTCATCTACAACGTATGTGGATGTGCAGGCACTTGGAAGATGGATACATTCGTTGAGAACAGCATCAAAGCGATCCGTGAGAAAGTTGGCAACGGTAAAGTTCTTTGCGCATTATCAGGTGGTGTTGACTCCTCTGTTGCAGCAGTTATGCTTGCAAAGGCAGTTGGCGACCAGTTAACATGTGTATTCGTTGACCATGGTCTCCTTCGTAAGAACGAAGGTGACGAGGTTGAGGAAGTATTCGGACCGAAGGGTAATTACAACTTAAACTTCATCCGTGTAAATGCTCAGCAGCGTTTCTACGACAAATTAAAAGGCGTAGAGGAGCCAGAGCGTAAGAGAAAGATCATCGGTGAAGAGTTCATCCGTGTATTCGAGGAAGAGGCTAAGAAGATTGGCGCTGTTGACTTCCTCGTACAGGGTACTATTTATCCGGACGTTGTAGAGAGTGGTCTTGGCGGAGAGTCCGTTGTGATCAAGTCCCACCACAACGTAGGCGGTCTTCCGGACTATGTTGATTTCAAAGAGATCATCGAGCCGCTCCGTGACCTGTTCAAAGACGAGGTTCGTAAAGCCGGTTTAGAGATGGGAATTCCGGAGAAACTGGTATTCCGTCAGCCGTTCCCGGGTCCGGGTCTTGGCATCCGTATCATCGGTGAAGTTACACCGGAGAAGGTACAGATCGTTCAGGATGCTGACTACATCTACCGTGAAGAGATTGCAAAAGCAGGCCTCGACAGAGGTATCGGTCAGTACTTCGCAGCATTGACAAATATGCGTTCCGTAGGTGTTATGGGCGACGAGAGAACATACGATTATGCAATCGCACTCCGTGCAGTTAACACAATCGACTTCATGACAGCTGAGTTTGCAGAGATTCCGTGGGAGGTACTTGGTAAAGTATCCAGCAGAATCGTAAACGAGGTTAAACATGTAAACCGTGTACTCTACGATTGCACAGGTAAGCCGCCGGCAACAATTGAATTTGAATAAAACCAAAACCCCAGAAAGCTTGTAAAATAAGGCTTTCTGGGGTCTTTTTGTGTTTTACGATTGATGATTGCTTAATGATTTATTCCTAGTTTTCAGAACTTTCCCATGCGCAAATGAACGCACCTTTATAAGCTTCTTTAATGGTAGCTTCCACTTCTTTTGTGTGGTAAGCATCAACCACTTTCTTGTAGATTTCGTTGTCTTTGTCTTTTGTGCGTGCTGCAATGATATTGATCAGCTGCGGGACTGCTTCGTTTGTCTCCGGATTGACATCTTCCTGGAAGATGGAGTCGTTGAGCGGATCAAGACCTGCGGTAAATGCGTTGCCGCCGTTGATGATGGCTGCGGCGCAGTCTGGGAGGATGTTAAACAGGGTTGCGGATTCCGCTTCTTTGATATCAATGGCTACGTGGTAAGTGAGAATGTCAGCTTTTGTTGGTGTGAATCCTTTTTCCGGGTCACATGTGATCAGACCGGCGCTTTCCAGAAGCTTTAATGCGCGACCGCCGTTGGTCAGGTCACTTGGGATTGCGAT
>JAZTZT010000056.1:0-2032 GCA_045637605.1 Pilosibacter sp. | reverse complement strand
TACATGAAGTGAATTTTGTGAAAAATCTCAATCCATACATAACAAAATTTCTACGAGCCCGTTTAGTATCTTCAAAAAATGCCACCTCATCCGTCACTTCGTGACAGCTTCCCCTCAAGGGGAAGGCTTGGAGAGTTCTATTTTTGCCGTCAGCCGACAAAATTTTGCCTTATTTTGGCTTCCCCTTGAGGGGAAGCTGTCACCGAAGGTGACTGATAAGGTGGATAACTTTAAATTCGATGCTACTAAACGGGTTCTAAGAACTTGTAGTTGATAAGATATTTCCTTGTTATAAATATATGCTAAAAGAGAAACTTGGTATACTGTATTTCCGGCATAAACCGAAAGAGTTGGAGAAAAGAGAATGATGTCGGCTTGAGTTTGATAGTAAGCAGAAGAGTAATTGAAGAAATCGATAGTGTTCTAAATACTATGAACTGAGTAAGTCGAACACTTATATACACTTATATATTGTTTGGTACACTGGACAAATATATATCAATAAGAAAGATAAGCTGAGAGGATATTATGAACGAAGAATCACTGAATACCGTATCTTACTCTGTTCCACCTAGAAACCTCCAATATTCCATCGGCAGTCTGGAATTGGGATTACGCAATACCTTCGATCCCAAGAAAATCCTTGATTCTCTCCTACATAATGCCGTCGAATATTATGGTGCCGACCGTGCTTATATCCTCGAAGCCGATTGGCACCTCGGCATTTTCACAAATACATATGAAGTTTGCCGTGACGGTATTTTTTCACAGATACCGCTCCTGCAATCCGTTCCGTTTGAAAAAGTCAAAAGTATGGAGAAAGCACTTGAACGGAATGTCCCCATCGTCCTTTCCGATGCTGGACGTATCGAAATACATAAACCGGAGGAATATGAACTCCTGAAATCTCTGGATATTCAAAGGTTGATTGCCGCTCCCATGCGGAAAACCTACAACAGCGGTTTTCTTTGCGTTGACAATCCAACGAAGTTCGCAGACGCTCCGGACTATCTTCTGCTTCTTGCTTATGTAGCGATTTCTGAACTGAACGAAATCACACTTCGGGAGATGGTGGAAACCTATCGTAGGAATATGCCCAGTTGTGCTGCAAACGATGTGTCAGTCAACTGTCTCGGACGCTTGGAAATCATCACACCAAAGGGGACCTTATGTGAAGAAGATTTTTCCTCCGACCTGATCTGTGCGTTCTTTGCTTATCTTATCATTACCAGAAAGAAAATCTCATCTTCCCGTGAGATTATCAATACGGTTTGGGAAGACAGCGCACAGGGAGACCCGTATTTGCAGGTGAAAAATGCGGCGAACCATCTGCGGAATATCCTGAAACGAATCGAAATGGAATCTCTGGTAATTCCGGATCACGGTACGTTTATTCTGAATCCGGAGTTTCATGTTTATACGGATTTAGAACGGCTTGAAAATGTCTGTAAGCGCATGATGGAGGAAAACGACATGACGGTGCTTGACGGGTTATACCATGATGCCGATACCTTATATATGGGCAATCTCATTCCACGAATCGATTACTATCACTGGCTGATTCCGTATTCCGTTCACTATAACAATCTGTATTTGCAGGCAATCACACGATATATTCAAATTCTCATGAAATACCAGCGATACAGCGAGGTGCAGGAGGTTGTTGTGGATAACATCGCATTTTTCCCACAGAGTAATACGATGCATTATCATCTGATCTGGTCATTGATTTGTCAGAAGAATGAGTATTACGCTAACCAGCAATATCAAAATTCGATAGAATATCTAACCGATGAGCAGAAGGAAGAATTGACTGCTTATCTCGGCAGAGAACTGAGAATCTCAAATGAAACCAATCTGGATACCGAAATGAATCGGAAATGAAACCGTTCCGGATACTCAAACGAATCGGAAATGAAACCAATCTGAATACTCAAATGAAACAAAAATGAAACCGTTCCGGATACCGAAAATAATCCCAAATGAAACCGAAGCGGATACCTGAATGGATACCATCCACATGATATAGTAT
>JAZTZT010000055.1:0-10621 GCA_045637605.1 Pilosibacter sp. | reverse complement strand
AACTTCTTTATAACGCTCTTCCTCTGTGATAAGACCACGGCGGAAGTTCTTAGCGATCTTGTCTACTGTTGCCTCTGCATCAGCAAGTAACTGCTTCTTGGAAGCCGGAACGGTCATATCGGAGACGGATACAGTCATAGCTGCTCTTGTGGAGAACTTATAACCGATCGCTTTGATGTCGTCCAGTGTGATCGCTGTCTGCATAGCACCATGTGTATTGATAACCTTCTCAAGGATCTGCTTTAACTGTTTCTTCTTAACAAGGAAATCAACTTCCATCTTGAGTTCGTTGCCCGGAATTGTTCTGTCAACGAAGCCAAGGTCCTGCGGGATGATCTCGTTGAAGAGGATACGTCCTACAGTTGTTTCGATAACACCGGTCATCTCAGTGCCATCTGCCATTGTTCTGGAAACTCTTACTTTGATCTTGGAGTGAAGTGTAACAGCTCCGTTCTCGTAAGCAAGAATTGCCTCGTTTTTGCTCTTGAAGTATTTGCCTTCACCATGAGCACCAGGTCTATCCTGTGTCAGATAGTAGATACCAAGAACCATATCCTGGGACGGAACGGCTACCGGACCACCATCAGACGGTTTTAACAGGTTGTTCGGGGAGAGGAGAAGGAATCTGCACTCTGCCTGAGCTTCCATTGTAAGCGGAAGGTGTACAGCCATCTGGTCACCGTCGAAGTCCGCGTTGAACGCTGTACATACGAGCGGATGAAGTTTGATCGCTTTACCTTCTACAAGGATCGGCTCGAACGCCTGGATACCAAGTCTGTGAAGAGTAGGAGCACGGTTTAACATAACCGGATGCTCTTTGATTACATCTTCCAGAACGTCCCAAACCTGAGTCTCGAGACGCTCAACCATCTTCTTCGCATTCTTGATGTTATGTGCTGTACCGTTAGCAACAAGCTCTTTCATAACGAACGGTTTGAACAGCTCGATCGCCATCTCTTTCGGAAGACCACACTGATAAATCTTCAGTTCCGGTCCTACAACGATAACGGAACGTCCGGAGTAGTCTACACGCTTACCAAGAAGGTTCTGACGGAGACGAGCCTGTTTACCCTTTAACATATCGGAAAGGGATTTGAGAGCACGGTTACCCGGGCCTCTTACCGGTCTTCCACGACGACCATTGTCGATAAGTGCGTCTACAGCCTCCTGCAGCATACGCTTCTCGTTACGAACGATGATGTCCGGAGCACCAAGCTCAAGAAGTCTTGCAAGACGGTTGTTACGGTTGATAATTCTTCTATATAAATCGTTTAAGTCAGATGTTGCAAAACGTCCACCATCAAGCTGAACCATCGGGCGGATATCCGGCGGAATTACCGGAATCACGTTCATGATCATCCACTCCGGTTTGTTGCCGGAGTTCAGGAATGCATCTACAACCTCAAGGCGCTTGATGATTCTTGCGCGCTTCTGGCCAGAAGCATCCTTAAGCTGAGCTCTTAACTCATCGGAATCTTTCTGGAGGTCAATGCCTCTTAATAATTCCTGAATGGCCTCGGCACCCATTCCTACACGGAATGTGCCGTAGCCATATTTTTCGATTGCATCGCGGTATTCTTTCTCAGAAAGAACCTGCTTTAACTGGAGGCCTGTTGTACCTGCATCCAGTACGATATAAGAAGCGAAGTACAGAACCTTCTCCAGGATTCTCGGAGAGATATCCAGGATGAGACCCATACGGCTCGGAATACCCTTAAAGTACCAAATATGGGAAACCGGAGCGGCCAGAGCAATATGGCCGATACGCTCACGACGTACGCTTGCTTTTGTTACTTCAACGCCACAGCGGTCGCAGATTACGCCTTTATATCTGATTTTCTTATACTTACCACAATGACACTCCCAGTCCTTGCTCGGTCCGAAAATTTTCTCACAGTAAAGACCATCTTTTTCCGGCTTTAATGTTCTGTAGTTGATTGTCTCCGGCTTTTTAACCTCACCGAAAGACCATTCAAGAATTTTTTCCGGGGAAGCAAGTCCGATTTTGATCGCGTCAAATGTCATCGGCTGAACGTTTTCCTTAATCTCAGGCATGAACGGTACTCCCTTCTATTATTCGTCAATATCGGAATCATCGAAATCATCATCGAAGTCATCCGCAAAGTCATCTTCATCTTCTACGCTGACAAACTCACCGTCTTTAATTTCCTGTGTCTGGAAACCAAAGCTGCTGAAGGCATTTTCTTCTCTATCTGCATAGCTTCTTTCGCCTTCAATGATCTCACGAAGATCCATGTTTGCATCAGCATAGTCAATATTTTCGGACATATCCACTTCTTCTGTCTCACCATTGTCGAGTTCACGAAGCACGCGTACATCCAGGCCAAGGGACTGAAGCTCTTTCAGTAATACCTTGAAGGACTCCGGAATACCCGGCTCCGGAATATTCTCGCCCTTGATGATAGATTCGTAAGTCTTCACACGACCTACAACGTCATCGGACTTCACTGTAAGGATCTCCTGAAGTGTGTAAGCTGCGCCGTACGCCTCAAGAGCCCAAACCTCCATCTCACCAAAACGCTGACCGCCGAACTGTGCTTTACCACCGAGCGGCTGCTGTGTAACGAGTGCGTATGGGCCTGTGGAACGTGCATGGATCTTATCATCTACCAGGTGGTGGAGTTTCAGATAGTGCATGTGACCAATTGTTGTCGGGCTGTCAAACGGCTCACCTGTACGGCCATCACGTAACTGTACTTTACCTGTGCGGTCGATCGGAACGCCCTTCCATAAAGCACGGTGATCTAAGTTGTTAGCAAGGTATTCCATTGCTTCCGGTTTCAGTAAGTCGCCATATTTCTCCTGGAATGCTTCCCACTCCATGTTTACATAATCGTTAGCAAGCTCAAGTGTATCCTGGATATCAACCTCGTTTGCACCGTCGAATACCGGTGTGGAAACGTTGAAGCCAAGAGCTTTTGCAGCTAAGCTTAAATGGATCTCAAGTACCTGACCGATGTTCATACGGGACGGTACGCCGAGCGGGTTAAGCACGATGTCAAGCGGACGACCATTCGGAAGGAACGGCATATCCTCTACCGGAAGTACGCGGGAAACAACACCCTTGTTACCGTGACGACCGGCCATCTTGTCACCTACGGAGATCTTACGTTTCTGAGCGATGTAGATTCTTACGGACTGGTTTACGCCCGGAGCAAGCTCATCGCCGTTCTCTCTTGTAAATACCTTAGCGTCAATGATGGTACCATATGCGCCATGCGGTACTTTCAGAGATGTGTCACGAACTTCTCTTGCCTTCTCACCGAAGATCGCACGGAGAAGTCTCTCTTCTGCTGTCAGCTCAGTCTCACCCTTCGGTGTAACTTTACCAACCAGGATGTCACCTGCACGAACCTCAGCACCGATACGGATGATTCCGCGCTCGTCAAGGTCTTTCAGTGCATCCTCACCAACGCCCGGAACATCTCTTGTGATCTCTTCCGGTCCTAATTTGGTGTCACGGGATTCACACTCATATTCCTCAATGTGAACAGAAGTGTAAACGTCGTTCTGAACCAGTTTCTCACTTAACAGAACAGCATCCTCGTAGTTATAACCTTCCCAAGTCATAAATCCGATCAGCGGGTTCTTACCAAGTGCGATCTCACCGTCTTTTGTGGACGGACCGTCTGCAATAACCTCACCTGCGCTTACATGGTCACCCTTGAAAACGATCGGCTTCTGGTTGTAGCAGTTGGACTGGTTGCTTCTCTTGAATTTTGTAAGATGGTAAACATCTCTGTTTCCATCGGAATCTCTCTTAATAACGATCTCGTTGGAAGCGGAACGCTCTACGATACCGGAGTTCTTGGCAACTACGCAGACACCAGAGTCAACGGCTGCTTTCGCCTCGATACCTGTACCAACGACCGGAGCCTCTGTTGCGAGAAGCGGAACTGCCTGACGCTGCATGTTGGAACCCATCAGCGCACGGTTCGCGTCATCGTTCTGGAGGAACGGGATCATGGATGTCGCTACGGAGAATACCATCTTCGGAGAGATATCCATAAGATCGATGGAACGTTTCTGGAAGGAGGAAGTCTCCTCACGGAAACGACCGGATACGTTGTTGTGGATGAAGTATCCACTCTCATCTAACGGCTCGTTCGCCTGAGCTACGATGAAGTTATCCTCTTCGTCAGCTGTCAGGTAAACAACGTCGTCTGTTACACGCGGATTTGCCGGATCAGTTTTGTCAACCACACGGTACGGAGCCTCAACGAAACCGTACTGGTTTACCTTTGCGTAAGTAGCAAGGGAGTTGATAAGACCGATGTTCGGACCCTCCGGAGTCTCGATCGGACACATACGACCATAGTGTGTGTAGTGTACGTCTCGAACCTCGAAACCTGCACGTTCTCTGGACAGACCACCCGGACCTAACGCAGAGAGACGTCTCTTATGTGTAAGCTCGGAAAGCGGGTTGTTCTGATCCATGAACTGGGACAGCTGGGAGCTTGCGAAGAACTCTTTCACTGCTGCAGTTACCGGTTTGATGTTGATCAGAGACTGCGGTGTGATACCATCCATATCCTGTGTTGTCATTCTTTCACGAACAACACGCTCCATTCTGGAGAGACCGATACGGTACTGGTTCTGCAGTAACTCACCAACGGCACGAATACGACGGTTGCCAAGATGGTCGATATCATCTTTTGTACCGATCTCGTACTCAAGGTGCATATTATAGTTAATGGAAGCAATGATATCTTCCTTAGTAATATGCTTCGGAATTAAGTCATTGATATTGCGGCGGATCTCGTCTTTTAACTCTTCCTCGCTCATATCGCCTGCTTTTTCCAGGATTGCTTCAAGTACCGGGTAGAATACTAACTCAGTAACACCAGCCTCTTCCGGATCGAATGTTACATAAGCACCAAGATCTACCATCATGTTGGAAAGTACTTTTGCTGTTCTTTCCTCTGTCTGGATCCAAACGTACGGAACTGCTGCGTTCTGGATCTCGATCGCCTGCTCCTTGGAGATTGTCTTACCAGCCTCTGCAAGGATCTCGCCTGTTGTCATATCAACAACATCTTCTGCGAGAACGTGGCCTGTGATACGGTTCTTGAAGTGAAGTTTCTTATTAAATTTGTATCTACCAACCTTAGCGAGGTCATATCTTCTTGCATCGAAGAACATGCTGTTCAGAAGACTCTCTGCACTGTCTACAGAAAGCGGCTCGCCCGGACGGATCTTCTTATATAACTCTAAGAGACCATCCTGATAGTTGTCGGAAGTATCTTTACCAAAGCTTGCAAGGATCTTCGGCTCTTCACCAAAGAGTTCTACGATCTCTGCGTTTGTTCCGTAACCAAGTGCACGGATGAGCACTGTTACCGGAACTTTTCTTGTACGGTCTACACGAACGTAAAATACATCGTTAGAATCTGTTTCGTACTCTAACCATGCACCACGGTTCGGGATCACTGTACAGGAATATAACTCCTTACCGATCTTATCATGGTCGATACCGTAGTAGATACCAGGGGAACGTACTAACTGGCTAACAATAACTCGCTCTGCGCCATTAATTACGAAGGAACCTGTATCTGTCATTAACGGCAGATCACCCATGAAAATCTCGTGTTCATTGATTTCATCTTTATCTTTGTTGCAGAGTCTAACCTTTACCTTTAAAGGTGCTGCATAAGTAGCGTCGCGCTCTTTGCACTCTTCAATTGTGTACTTAATATCATCTCTGCAAAGTGTGAAGTCTACAAACTCCAGGCTCAGATGACCAGCAAAGTCAGCGATCGGAGAGATATCCGCGAAAACCTCTTTCAGACCTTCGTCGAGAAACCACTGATAGGAATCTTTCTGGATTTCGATCAGGTTCGGCATCTCAAGAACTTCTTTCTGTCTTGAATAGCTCATTCTTACGCTTTTACCGGACTGGACCGGACGTATTCTGCTTTTCTCCATTGACGTTTCACCCCTGTTTTCTTTATCATATCAAATTGCTATTGACGCTTTGCCTTCGCTCCGCATAGACAATAGCAAAAAGTTCCCACTTTTGGGCATAGTTATGCCAATAGGCACATGACACCACAATAGTGCAAATTACATGATATCACGACATAGTCAATATGTCAAGCGCATTTTTCTTGTGTTTCCTTATTTTTATATATTTTACCAGTTTTCGCATTTTTCCTCTGTACTTTTTTATAGCATTGTGCTAAAATCAGTACAATGTTTTTACGATGATTCATTAAAACATGAAGGGGGTACACATTTTGAGTCAGCTTAGTTTTGAAAGACTGGACGAGATCCTTCAGGCGCACGACTACAATCCGTCTTTAGTAATCGCAATTATGCAGGACATCCAGAAAGAATATCGTTATCTGCCAGAAGCAGCTTTATGTTATGTGGCAAACAAATTAAATATCAGCGAAGCTAAGATTTATGGCGTAGCTACATTCTACGAGAACTTCTCCCTCGAGCCGAAGGGAAAATATGTGATCAAGATCTGTGACGGAACAGCTTGTCACGTTCGTAAATCTGTTCCGATCTTAGAAGAGATCCGCACACAGCTTGGCGTTACTGCTGAAAAACCAACAACTGATGATATGTTATTTACTGTTGAGACTGTTTCCTGTCTCGGCGCATGCGGACTTGCTCCGGTATGTACAGTAAATGACGTGGTTTACCCGGCTATGACTCCGGAGAAAGCACGTGCTATGATCAGAGAAATCCGTGAGAAGGAGGCAATGGGCGCATAATGATGGAAAGAATTAACTCCAGAAATGAACTGCTCGCGAAACGCGAAGAATTTGCAAAAGCCCTGAACGCACAGAGCAAACAGATCCTGATCTGTGGCGGTACCGGTTGTGTGGCTGGCGGCTCCTTAAAGATCTATGATCGTTTAAAACAGATGATGGACGAACGTGGAATCAAATGTACGATCGTTTTAGATGTACATGACCATGACCATGAAGAAAGCGTTGGTCTTAAGAAGAGTGGATGTCACGGTTTCTGTGAGATGGGTCCGCTCCTCCGCATCGAGCCGATGGGCTTACTTTATACAAAAGTAAAAGTTGAAGACTGCGAAGATATCCTTGAGCAGAGTATTTTAAATAATGAAATCGTTGACCGTCTCGTTTACCGTGATGCCAACGGTGTTGCATATCCGAAGCAGGATGAGATCCCGTTCTACAAGCAGCAGACACGTGTTGCTCTTGAGCACTGCGGTCACATCAATGCTGAGTCTATCGAAGAGTACATTGCAGTAGGCGGCTACAGCGCGGTTGAGAAATGTTTATTTGATATGACTTCTGAAGATATCGTAAAAGAGATTTCCGAAGCAGGTCTTCGCGGCCGTGGCGGCGGCGGATTCCCGGCAGGTACAAAGTGGTCTCAGGTTCTTCGCCAGAAGGATCCGGAGAAATACGTTGTATGTAATGGTGACGAGGGTGACCCGGGTGCGTTCATGGACCGTTCTATGATGGAAGGTGATCCGCACCGTGTATTAGAGGGTATGATCATCGCAGGTATCGCGACAAAGGCTCACACAGGTTATATCTACGTTCGCGCAGAGTATCCGTTAGCAGTTGAGCGTTTAACAATCGCGATCAAACAGGCAAAAGAGCTCGGTCTCCTCGGTGAAAACATCTTAGGTTCCGGTTTTGATTTTGATATCAGAATCAGCCAGGGTGCAGGTGCATTCGTTTGTGGTGAAGGTTCTGCTCTTACTGCTTCTATCGAGGGTAACCGTGGTATGCCGCGTGTAAAACCGCCGCGTACTGTAGAGCACGGTCTTTTCAATAAACCGACAGTATTAAATAACGTAGAAACATTCTGTAACGTGGCTCCGATCATCAACAAGGGTTCCGCTTGGTACAAGACAATTGGTCCGGACAACAACCACGGTACAAAAGCATTCGCATTAACAGGTAATGTTAACAACACAGGTCTGATCGAGGTTCCGATGGGAACAACTCTCCGCGAGGTTATCTTTAATATCGGCGGCGGCGTAAAAGACGGTGAGTTCAAAGCAGTTCAGATCGGCGGACCGTCCGGTGGATGTCTGTGCATCAGCCCGACAGAGAACCATTTAGACATGAAGTTAGACTTCGATTCCTTAAAGAAAGTTGGAGCGATGATCGGTTCCGGCGGTCTTGTAGTTATGAACGACAAGAGCTGTATGGTCGAAGTTGCAAGATTCTTCATGAACTTCACACAGAATGAGTCCTGCGGTAAGTGCGTTCCGTGCCGTGAGGGTACAAAACGTATGCTGGAACTCTTAACTGATATCGTAGAAGGCCGCGGTACATTACAGCACATCGACCTTCTTGAGGAACTTGCTTCCACAATTTCCGAAACTGCTCTCTGCGGTCTCGGTAAATCCGCTCCATCCCCGGTAAGCAGTACATTAAAGTATTTCCGTGATGAGTACATCGCTCACGTTGTAGATAAGAAATGTCCGGCTAACCAGTGTAAGGCCCTCGTTTCCATGCAGATTGATCCGGACCTTTGTAAGGGTTGTACAAAGTGTGCAAGAATGTGTCCGGTTGGCGCGATCACAGGTACTGTGAAGCAGCCGCATAAGATTGATATGGAAAAATGTATTAAGTGCCGTGCTTGTATCGACGGCTGTCCGTTTGGCGCTGTGAAAGAAGTGTAGGAGGAGAAAGAAATGGCAAAATATATGATCATTGATGGACTCCGCGCAGAGTTCACAGACGAAAAAAATATCCTTCAGGTAATCCGCAAAGTCGGAATCAACATTCCGGTATTCTGCTATTCCTCAGAATTATCCATTTTCGGCGCCTGCCGTATGTGTGTTGTTGAGGATGAAAGAGGAGGCATCATTGCTTCCTGTTCCACACCGCCGAAGGATGGTATGAAGATCCGTACAAATACACCGAAGCTCCATCATCACAGAAAGATGATCCTGGAACTGCTTCTTGCTTCTCATTGCAGGGATTGTACAACATGTGATAAGAACCAGAAGTGTCAGCTTCAGGCTCTTGCAAGACGTTTCGGTCTGTACGAAGTACGTTTCAACAATTACCGCCCGCAGTACGAGATGGACTTCTCCTCTCCGGCTGTTGTTCGTGATATGAACAAGTGTATCCTCTGTGGTGACTGTGTTCGTATGTGTAACGAAGTTCAGGGTGTTGGCGCGATCGATTTCGTACACCGTGGTTCCAATATGCAGGTTTCTCCGGCATTCGGAAGAAAGCTTGCTGAGACTAACTGTGTAAACTGTGGCCAGTGTGCAGCTGTTTGTCCGACAGGTGCGATCACAGTTAAGAAATCTACAGGTAAAGTATGGAACGCGATCTTCGATCCGAAGAAGCGCGTGATCGCTCAGGTTGCTCCGGCTGTTCGTGTAGCTCTCGGTGAAGAGTTCGGCATGAAACCGGGTGACAACAGCATTTATAAGATCTACACAGCTCTCCATATGATCGGTTTCGATCTGGCTTTCGATACTTCCGTAAGTGCAGATATGACTATCATCGAGGAAACAAATGAGCTGGCTGAGATCCTCGCAAGCGGCGAAGAGCGTAAATATCCGTTATTTACATCCTGCTGCCCGGCTTGGATCAAATACTGTGAGACAAGACATCCGGAACTCCTTCCGTACATCTCCACAAGCAAATCTCCGATGCAGATGTTTGGTGCAGTTCTGAAAGAGTACTATAAACCGTCTGATGAAGAATGCGGCCTTGAGACATTCAACGTAGCGATCATGCCGTGTACTGCTAAGAAGATGGAAGCTGAAAGAGAAGAATTCGTTCGTAACGGTAAGCCGGATATTGATGCAGTTATCACAACAAAAGAACTTGCAAAGATGATCCGCGAGCTTGGTATCCAGTTCAACGAGATCGAGCCGTCCGCTCCGGACCAGCCGTTCTCCATCCGTTCTGGCGCAGGCGTTATCTTTGGTGCCAGCGGTGGCGTTACAGAGGCAGCTCTCCGCCGCGTTGCTGAGCGTTCCAACTCTGCTCTTACAGAGATCCGCTACTCTGGCGTTCGTGGCTTAGAAGGTATCAAGACATTCACAGCTATGATCGGTGAAAAGGAAGTTCGTGTTGCTGTTGTCAGCGGTCTTGCAAATGCTGAGTCTCTGATCCAGCTGATCGAAAGCGGCGAAGAACACTTCGACTTCGTTGAGGTTATGGCTTGTCCGACCGGTTGTATCGGTGGTGCAGGTCAGCCGGAAGGTTTCTTATCCGATAAGGAAGCTCGTGCAGCAGGTCTCTACACAGCAGACAAGAGCGCACTTGTAAAACGTTCCGATGAGAACCCGGTTGTTCAGCAGCTCTACGAGACAGGTCTTCTGAAAGATCGTGCTCATGAACTGTTACACGTTCACTACTGTGCACATCACGAAGAGTAAAATGTGTATTTAATTGAGGAAATGTTTTTAAAAGAGCATTTCCGCTTTTTGTTCATTCACATATGCAATATTCTGCAAACAAGCTGCGTTTCCGAATTTTGTACGTCCATCTCTTATCAACCGCTCTCGACCAACTCAGCCCTGACGGGCTTCAGACAAGTCTCCGCGGTTGAAATTAGTCCGTACAAAATTTTCGGAAGCCTTGCTAATGTTTGCAGAATACAGCATATGGAATCGAACAAAGAGTAGAAATGC
>JAZTZT010000054.1:0-2876 GCA_045637605.1 Pilosibacter sp. | reverse complement strand
AGGGTCTCCGTTTCGCTATCCGTGAGGGTGGTAGAACAGTAGGTTCCGGTAGAGTTGCTAAGATCCTTGACTAATTTCAGGATTTTCTACGAGCCGTGCAATTAAATGCGTAAATATGACCCAGAGCGAGCTTGCTCGCTTCTGGGTCTTTTTGCGTATCATGGCCCGGGATAAGATTGTACATTTCTAATGGGTTTTGAACGAAAAAGTAAAAATAAAAATATTATATTTCTACCCAATACTTTGGTTATATGCTATAATAAAGCAAATCATTATCTTACAAGATAAATAGAGAAAGATTATAGGAATTTGGGGGAATATAGTATGAAGAAGAAATGGAAAGTCTGTGTTGCATCGGCTTTACTTTCAACATTTGTAGCATTAAATGGTATTGCTGTATACGCAAAAGATACTCCTGATATTGAGGTTTCTGCGAAGGTCGATGATGCTGACGATGATGGTAATGAAGATGATGTTACAGTTACGGTTTCTGTTGGGAAAAGCGTAGTATTGCCGGATGGACGTGACAGTGTGAAAATCACAGCTGAAGAAATTACAGCTGAAGATAACGAAACGGGCAACATTCTGGTCAAGACCTTATGGTTGGATAATGACTCTACGATATTTGAGGAATCTTTCACTTGGTATGATGTTTATAACGGTAAGTACACCCTGAAAGCGGAATACAGTGGCGACAAGAACCATTATAAAACAACAGGAGTGGGAGCAGATTTTGAAGTAACCGGTTATGAGAGACCTTCTTATAGTGGCGCGGTGGGCGATTTGGATAATGGTAGTTCTGACGAGGAAAGCTCCGGTGGATCATCAGATGACGGAGCTGCCGGCGGAGGCAGTTCTTCCGGTGGAACCGATACCGGATCAGGTAGTGCAGTCGCACAGCCGGAAAGCAATGATTCTGACGAAGAAGGTCCGGATTATGGTCGTCTTACTCTGGATCCGATTAAAGGTTTGATGGGAAGTAAATACGGAATTATCACAGCAAATTACGATGACCATCGAAGCCATTGGGTATTAGATGAACTTTCTGCTCTGATTTGGGGCGGTTCTGTAGATAATTATTGGAAACTGCAGTACCGTGATGGAAGCTATGCGAAAGGAAGCAAGGCTGTTGATGAACATGGTAAGCAGTACGAAAGTTACCATTGGGAGTTTATTGATCAGAAATGGAGAGCCTTCGATTCGAATGGTTTCTCAAAACTTGGCTGGATCTACGATGAGAATTATGATGGCTGGTTCTATCTTCACATTAAACATGGCATGCAGACAGGTTGGATCTGTGTCGGAGACAAATGGTATTATATGAACCCGGATACAGCTGGTTGTGAAGGCAAGATGTATGCGGCGCAGTGGACTCCGGACGGATATTACGTAGATGAGAGCGGCGCCTGGGACGGTCGTCCGCAGATGCTGAAAGCTCAGTAAGACAGTAAAATAAGAAAGCTCTAATCGACATCGAGGAGATGTCGGTTAGAGCTTTTGTTATTCTTGAACAGTGATGTTTATCTTGCAATCCTGGCAAGCAGCTGTACCAGGACAACCATGTTGATCATGGCGATCGGATAGGTTGTAGCGTATGCAGCAACGACGTCATCTGTGCCGGCTGTCTGGATCAGAGCAGCTAAGGACGGTGTGCATGTCATGCTGGCAGTCATAGCGCCGAGTCCGTTGAGAAGCGGCAGTTTTAAGATCTTGCGGCTAATCAGGAAACCGAGGAAGAATGGAACGAAGATCAGGAATAAGCCGAGGATCGGAAGTACAATGCCGTATGTGGCAAGGATCTGCATCAGGCTCTTTCCGCCTTCTGCACCGGCACCGGCGAAGAATAGGATCAGACCAATTTCTTTTAATGGATTGATCACGCTTGTATTTAGCTTCAAGTTGACCGGACCGATGTGGCCAAGGTGTCCGAGAAGCAGACCCATGATCAACGGACCGCCCGTCATTCCAAGGGAGAACTGCCCGAATCCCGGGATCGGGATCACGATGGAACCGAGGATCATACCGGTCGCGATGGCAGTTACCAGAGCGAAGAAGCCCATGGGAGCGATGTCGATCGGTTCTTTGCCGGATTCACTGACTTTGATGATCGGCTTCATAGCGATCAGGCTGCGCTCGTATTCCATATCAGCATGGAGGAACTTCGGGATCGCCTGAACAAATAATACTTTGAATAATGCACCGAACGGATACATGATTCCGTAACCGGCCGCCACACGAGTCATAGCGTCGGCGCTTGCGGAAACGGCTTCTTTTGCTGCTGCAAATCCAGGAGAGGATGTGAATGCACCGGTCATCATTCCGATAGCAACCGGCATTTCGATTCTGGCACCCCAGATTAACGCCAGGCAGATCAGAGATCCGGTAATTCCGGTACACATGCAAATGATAAAATAAGAGATACCGTTCTTCTTCATTCTCTCCAGGAAAGAGGAGCCGGCACTGAGTCCGACGGAGGCCATGAAAATAGCCATACCGGTCATCTGGACGCTGGCTGGGATCTCGGCTCCAAAATGACCGAAGACAAGACCTACCAGGAACACAGCGGAAGTGCTGAGGCTGATTCCACAGATCTTAATTCGACCGAGAATATAGCCGAAAAAAGCAATGGAGAAGATCATAAGTATCGTAGTTGCAGGTTCTTTTAGAATTAACATGATGTTATTACCTTCTTTTTGTATTTAGTTGTATTGGGACGCAACAATATCGTTAGCGAACTGCCTTGATCAGGCGGAAAGCCTGTTCAACTGCTGCAATCATGTTTTTGCGTGCATTTTCCGGATTCATTGCTTCGTCCAGAGAAACTACTCCGCGGAGGATCGGGAAGAACGCATCGATACCGTGTTCATTGCAATGAA
>JAZTZT010000053.1:0-1875 GCA_045637605.1 Pilosibacter sp. | reverse complement strand
GTGGTGATGGAGCCTCAGATGACGATCAAAAATGGGGAGGTTATTTGGAGGAATAAGGACTAAATTAAGTGGATATTTAGTTGAGCCAACTTGGAAATAATGAGTCACAGGCTGGCAGGAATTTTCAGGCGGACACGCTTTCGCTCAGAGAATTTACGTAACGGTACTAAGGCGCTAAAGCGCCAAGTACCGACGGAATTCTATGGTCCTTCTTGAAAACACCTGTCAGCCTGGGACTTTTTCATAGCCAAGTTGTCTTAACTAAATACTGATAATTACACAATGCTCAGATAACCGGCACCTTTTTAGAATATGTAGAGCAGATAAGTAGATGAGAGAATTTCTGGTGAGAAAATGTTTTTGCATTTCTACTCTTTGTTCAATTCCGTATGCTGTATTCTGCAAACAAATGCAAGGCTTCCGTATATTTTGTACGGACTAATTTCAGCCGCGGAGACTTGTCTGAAGCCCGTTAGGGCTGAGTTTGTCGAGAGCGGCTGATTATAGATGAACGTACAAAATTCGGAAACGCAGCTGGTTTGCAGAATATTGCATATGTGAATGAACAAAAAGAGGAAATGCTTAAAAAAACATTTCCTCAACTAAATATTTATTTACACACGCACTCCGCGCACAAATCCATTTCTCCAGAACGCCCACAATAGCTCCACCACCATGACGCACCAGATGATCGGTTCGCAGATGATAACTGCAAAATACCCCATCTTTGGAATGATGAATACTGCAAACAAAATCTTTCCTGCCATCTCGATCACGCTGGACAGAATCGGCAGGAGTTTCTCTCCGATTCCCTGGAGTGCACTTCTGGTCTGCAGGAGCATTCCAAGGATTGCAAGGAACGGACCGATCAAACGAAGATACAGGACTGCATTTTCTAATACGATCGGATCTTCGGTTCCGGTCAGCCAGATGACGAGCTGTTCTCCAAATGCCCAAAGTGCAAGGGTGATCACACCTGCTGCGACTACATCATATATATAGGCGTATTTCATGACTTTTACAATTCGTTCACGGTTTCCTGCTCCCTTATTCTGAGAAACAAAGGTGGATACCGCCATGGAAGTCACGTTGATCGCCAGGCAGAACAAGCTGTAAATCTTTCTTGCAGCCATATGAGCTACAATCGTCATAGAACCAAAACCATTGATCGCGTACTGCAGAATTACCGTACCGATGGAAACAATGCTTCCCATCAGCGCCATGGAAATTCCCTGCGCAAACAACTCTTTCCACAACTCTGCATCAAATCGAAAATGCTCTTTCTTTGGCACCAGGATCGGTGTTTTCTTTACAATATAGGTCGCACAAAGGACTGCTGAAACCGCCTGAGACATCACGGTCGCAAGAGCCGCTCCACGTACTCCCATAGAAAACTGTACGATCAAGAGCAGATCCAAAAACACATTCAATATAGAAGAAACGATCAAGAATACCAGCGGCATAAAACTGTTTCCAATGGCCCGAAGCATCCCGGAACAAAGATTGTATGTCAAAGTTATTACAACACCGGATACAATTGTGGACACATATAAATACGCTTCTTCAATAATATTTTCCGGAGTGTGAAGCAACTCCAAAATGGGTCTTAACAGCAGTCCTCCCAAAATCGTAGCGGTCGCTGCCACACACAGCCCAATACAAATGGAGCTGGCCACGGATCGCTTTAATTTATCAAGATTTCCTGCGCCATAGCTTCTTGCATTTACAATGGACATACCACTTCCGATTCCCAATGCAAATCCGACGATCAGTGAATAAATGGACGAACATGCACCCATGGCTGCCAGCGAATCATCCCCAAGATAATGTCCGATGATCATCGTATCGACCATATTGTAAAGCTGCTGAAACAGG
>JAZTZT010000052.1:0-14864 GCA_045637605.1 Pilosibacter sp. | reverse complement strand
AAAGAACTTTCCGGCGGTGTTATCTGTGATGGTATCGGTTCTTCCTTCGCAGCACTCTTTGGTGTTCTCCCGAACACTTCCTTCAGCCAGAACGTTGGCCTTGTAGCTATGACAAAGGTTGTTAACCTTTTTGCCATTTCTACCGGTGCCATCTTCCTGATCCTTTGTGGTCTTTGCCCGAAGCTCGGAGCAATCGTTTCTATTATGCCGCAGTCCGTACTTGGCGGTGCTGCTGTTATGATGTTCTCCTCCATCGTAATCAGTGGTATCCAGCTGATTACTAAGGAGCCTCTGAATGCTCGCAGCTTATCCATCGTATCCGTAGCACTTGGTGTTGGTTACGGTGCAGGTGCTAATACAGGCATCCTGGCTCAGGCACCGCAGTTCGTTCAGCTGATCTTCGGCGGTTCCGGTATTGTTCCGGCTGCGCTGGTTGCTATCTTATTAAATATCGTACTCCCGCATGAAGATTAATACATAATTTCTTCATAAAAAAATATCCCGGGCGCAAGTAAGCGTTCGGGATATTTTTATGCTTTGATTTATGAAACAGGAATAAAAGTAACAGTAATCGTTCCACCACAGATCATGTCTAATCCATTTACTGCAGATCGGTTTAAGGCATACTCTTTCACAGAAAAGCATGGATTTTCTCTGGCATATCGAATAGCCTGATATTCAGGTTCTCCGCCTCCGATAGAACCGAGCGTTGTAGTTTCACCTACAAACATCATACTTCCTACACCACGAGGCGCAGAACCGGTTTTCTTTGTAATAATGCAGAGCATACCAGGTTCCGTAGATTCCAAGAGCATTCTGTCCGCAGAAGCTGTATGCACTTTGTTTTTCTCCTGAATAATCTGGGATAAAATACTGACTGCAATTTCCGCAGGAGTGACCGCGCCGATTGCAAGGCCAATCGGTGCAAAGATCGTTCCAATCTGTTCCTCCGTGAAGTCCGCTTTCCGCAAATTCTCAAAAGTAGCTGCGACTTTCTTTTTGCTTCCGATCATTCCCAGATATGCATACTTCGTTGGCAAAATCTTGCTGACACACTGAAGGTCTGCTTTATGATCCGGTGTTACCACCACATAATACGCCCCAGGTTCAAGATAAATCTCCAGATTATCATAAGAATCACAAATCACGTTTTCCGTCGTTGGAAACCGTTCCACATTCGCCAGATCTGCGCGATCATCGATGACGGTTACACTAAAATCCAGATAAGCAGCCATTGCAGCAACTTCCTTCGCCACATGTCCGCCACCACAGATGAACAGTCGGGGCTGTGGACAGAACCAGTTCTCATTCACAACAGAAACGTCTTGTTCCAGCTGCAGCAAGGAGGCCAGTGTCCGCTGATACAATGAATCATCATGCCTTGGTACCAACGTGATCTTCTTATTCGGATATGTTTCTCGAAGTGGGTTGAGATATCCCTCTGTAACCAACTTTTGAATATGATGAGGTTCAATGATCGTATCATCTGTAATCCCAAGACAATCTTTCACTAATTCCAGTCTATGGCAAACGTCCTTAGCTTTTTGTCCCAGTGCATTCAAACCACAAACCACAATAATCTCATCCGCGTTCTTCGGAATAACAGGTTCTGTACTATTCGGATACTTCAGTGGCAATCTCTTCGATCCATCTGCTTCAACCAGCACTACATCTGCACATGCGCAAACAGCAAAGTAAGTTTCTTCCGATAATGACTTGATTTTTTCTCCTTCTTTGATGCCCGCCATGACATATCCATCTCTATTTAATACACAGATTATATCCTCTGGATCATCGGTCAGTAATGTATCATCTTCAATGAACATGTGGGTCGTTGTAGTCACAAACACTTTCTTTCCGGCAGAACGATAACCTTCCGCCATTTGTTTTAAAAGTGTCGTCTTTCCTCCGGAACCGACAATCGCCTTAATCATAAGGATCTCTCTCCTTTCAGTTGGAGAATTGCTTCAACCACACCTCCTGCAATACAACGAGCTTTGTCGGAAATCGTAAAACAGTTATTGTATTCTTCTGTTCTCGGATCAATATCAGCAATCTTGAATCCTTTCGTTACCGGATATCCGTCCCTTATCAAACCACGGAGCAAACCATCCAATGTAGCCGTTACAGGAACATCTCCATTCTCCGTTTCCACAAAGGCAATCTGCTGACCCTTTGCAACAGTATCTGTAATCTTGCTGATATTGCGCAGGATACCTTCAGCCGGACAGTGAATCACTCGTTCTTTTCCATAACCGCCTATGATACCCGGTACACCGGTATTTGGTGCAGCACATCCCTGACACAAAACACGTCCCAGATTATGACCACGCTTCGTCTCGATAACTGCATCTACGTCCTCTCCTGCTGTAAAACCAGGCCCAAGAGCGATTGTAATCGGTGCCATAGACTTATAAGTTCCAAGATTTTTCTTGGCCAAAATTGCATCTACTACCGCAATCGGTTTCAGTGTCGAAATCGATGTTCCTTCCGGATCCACAAAAACAGCCAGCTTTCCTTCTTGTAAAAGCGATTTTGCATGGTCAATGGAATCTGCCCGATAACAAGTCACATCTTCAACAGTCTGACTCCCCTGATAAACTGCCTCAGAAAAAGCCACATTACGACGAATTGCAGACGGTTCAGCAATCTCTACGATTAAAACCGGAAATCCACACTTATATAGTTTGTAGATGGTTCCTGTGGCAAGATCTCCACCACCACGTACGATAATCAAATCTTTCATATTTTACTCCAATATTAAGTAGGCATCTTCTTTCTCTGTAACATAACCGATCAAGGATGCAACCGGTATTTTTTCTTTAAGCTTGACAAGGCATTCTTCCGCTTGATCTGCAGGCAATGCAATTAGCAGACCTCCACTAGTCTGAGGATCATAGAGAATGTCCTGCAGTGCAAGAGAAATATCACCACGAATTACAACACCTGCTTCCGCATATTCACGATTGCGATAAGCTCCTGCCGGAATCAATCCCATAGACGCAAGTTCCAGTGCTTCGGAATGATACGGTATCTGATCAGTTTGAATATGAATTGTGCATTCACTGCCCTGAGCCATCTCAAAACTGTGTCCCATAAGACCAAATCCTGTTACATCGGTACAACTGTGTACCTCATACTGAACCATAATATCACGGGCAGTTTTATTGAGTGTGGCCATCTGACTATAAATACGATCCATAACAGCTGTATCTACCATATCTGCTTTTGCACCGGTTGTAATGATGCCAACACCAAGAGGCTTTGTTAAGATCAATACATCTCCCGGTTTTGCATTGCTGTTAGTCAGTACCTTATCAGGATGAACAAATCCAGATACTGCCAAACCATAAATCGGTTCCGCACCTTTGATAGTATGACCGCCGGTAATAATCGCACCGGCTTCATAAGCAGCGTCATAACCGCCGCGAAGGATTTCACGAATCGTTTTATCGTCCATTCCTTCCGCCGCACACAGAATATTCAATGCTAATTTAGGTTCTCCTCCCATGGCATATATATCACTCAATGCATTGGTTGCTGCTATTTTTCCATAAAGATAAGGATCGTCTACAATCGGTGGAAAAAAGTCTGTTGTTTGAATCAGAGCCGTATTTTCGTCCAGCACATAAACGCTGGCATCATCACTTTTATCATAGCCAACGATTAGGCGGGGATCTGTATGAGCTTTAAATCCCTCAAGCATCTTTGCAAGCGTACCGGCTCCCATCTTTGCTCCACAGCCTGCACAATTGGCCAGTTTTGTAAGTTTAACGTTTATTTCCATAAGCATCCTAAGGTCTGACAACAACAGAAGCGCCTTCCATGCGTTCCACGATGTCATACATATTTGTAACGCCACCTACTGCCAGTTTTTCCTTTAAACCGTAAAAATCAAGGCAGGTGCCGCAAGTGAGGATTGTTACACCCTCGGACTCCAGTAACTTCATATCTTCTAAAGTATCTGCACCCTCGCATGTCAGATAAGCTCCGGAATTGTAGCACAGAATTGTTTCAGGAAGCTGGTCCTGTTTCGTCAGAGCAAATACAAAAGCTTTCATCAATGCTGTTCCAAGCTTTGAATCACCCGTTCCCATGGTATTTGCAGAGAGAACAACCAGCATACCTTTTTTTCTGCTATCAACAGCGCAAGAAATTTCCTCTTCCTGTGTCTTTCCATTTTCTGCACCAGCGATAGTAATTACCACTGCATATTCATTCTCAGACTTCTTTTCACCTGTCGCAGCACAGCCACGATGGGAAGCGAAACGTTTTAGATTCTGCACAGCAATCTCGTTATCCACCAACACCGTCAACACATCACCTGCGTGCAGTTCGTCAGCGGCTTTCTTTGCATTTACTACCGGAAGAGGGCAAGCCATACCACGGCAGTCAATTAATTTATCCATACTTTATACCTCCTGCGCCAGTTCCTGCAGAGCAGAAACTGCAATTTTAATTTCTTCCATTGTATTGTAATGAGAAAAACTGAAACGAACAGCACCCTGTTCTACGGTCCCTAATGCCTGATGCATCAGCGGTGCACAATGCGCTCCCGGGCGGGTTGCTATTCCGTATTCTTCTGACAGAACATCACTGACCTGTCCAGAATCATAGTCTCTGACATTTAACGTCACGATCGGACATCTGTTTGAACTTGAGAAATCTCCATAAACAGTGATTCCCGGAATGTTCTTCACGTGTTCATAAAATTCCCACATGAGATTTTGCTCAGTTTCTCTGATCGTATCAATACCCTTCTCTTCAATATATCCCACAGCAGCCAGAAGTCCGGCTATACCATGTGCATTAAGAGTTCCTGCTTCTAAAGCCGTAGGCATCTGCGGAGGATGTTTTCGAAGATAGGTCTGCACACCGCTTCCGCCACTAAGAAGTGGACGAATCTCCACCCCTTCTCTCACATACAGACCTCCTGTTCCCTGAGGCCCCAGGAGTCCTTTGTGGCCGGTAAAACATAGAATATCAATCTTCATCTTATTCACATCAATTCTAAATACTCCGGCTGTCTGCGATGCATCCACAACAAATACCAATCCATGTTTGTCTGCAATCTCACCAATGCGTTGAATATCCACCAGATTACCTGTCAGGTTAGAACCATGAGTGCAAATAACTGCTTTGGTATTGTCCCGGATTGCAGATTCCAACGCTTCAAAACACAATCTACCCTTGGAATCGGCTGGAATGATCGTTAATTCTACACCTTGTTCCTCCATTTCATAAAGTGGACGAAGAACGGAGTTGTGTTCCAGAGCAGTTGTTATCACATGATCTCCCGGACTCAGGATTCCTTTGATCGCAGTATTTAACGCTCCTGTAGAATTCGCTGTAAAAGCTATACGGTCAGGGCTTTCAGCACCAAACAACTGTGCAAGTGCCAGCCTTGCATCAAATATTATTCGGGACGCACTTAATGCACCACCGTGAATACCTCTTCCAGGATTACCTAGGCTGCACAGGGCTTCTGTTATTGCTCGAACCACACATTCTGGTTTTCGTTGTGTTGTTGCCGCATTATCAAAATAAATCATATGTACCAAATCTCCTTATATCAGACAATGGTAAATCCCTTGAAATCTAATCCCCTGTTCTGTCATAAGCGCACGGATTGCATCTTCACTTTCCAATTTCGCACACCATGCCAAACCACAATCTGCAGAGATACTTCCCGGAACTGGGATAATACGCCCATCCGCCTGCATTTGTTTGCATATGTGCTCCATAGCCATGGCTTCTGTCGTAGTATAAAATGTAATAACCAATTTCTCTGTCTTTCGAATCACAAGATGATCTCCTTTTTTAATTGCTGTCGCAATTGATCTAAAACCTCAGGTGTATCTGCATCCATCAGTTCGTACTGATCTAAAACATTGATTGTAGAAACACTCTCCGGATACTTTTTCATCACATAATTTCCACCTTTTCCTTCCGGAAGATTCATCAATTCCGTAAACGTCCATTTCGGGAATAATACCGGAGACCCCGGGGTTTCTTCATGCACAGGACGCACGATATGTTCGCGATTTTCTTCCCAGCATCGAATCAACTCTGCTATCGTTTCTCTTCTCAGTAACGGCTGGTCACCTGGTAAGAACATGCAGCTGTCTATATCTCCCAAAGCTTCCAGACCCAGTCGCACGGTATCACTTCTATGAGGAAGATTATGAAGTACCACTTCCACCCCTTGCTCACGACACAATTGCGCTACCTCTGGATGACGAGTCACCACAACACGACGATCAACAATACCTTCTGTTACCTGCAATGCTCTTAGTATCATAGGTGATCCGTGAAAATCTTCTAACAATTTATTCTTTCCAAAACGTTTGCTCATACCAGATGCCATAATGACACATCCAACAACTGGGAAGAAATTTCTTACTAATCCTTTATTAGCCTCATCGCAAGCTTCACGACAAGCTTTGTATTTATTTAACCATACTTTTCCTTCTGGGGTCAGGATACTTCCTCCACCATCTTTTCCCCCGGTAGTTCGGGTTGCAAGCGGAAAGCCAATGGCTTTTTCTGCATTTTTCATGATTTTCAACGCTTTTGTATATGCCATGTTCATGGACATTGCTGCCGAACGGAGAGATCCATGATCTTCTATTCCCTGAAGAAGTCTGGCAGGGCCTTCACCAAAGAATTTTTCACCATGTTCATCCACAAAGGTGATTCTTGTCATTACCTTCATTCTTCATCCTCCTTCAACATAACAAGGCTGCGATGACCGCTGCGTGTATGAACATACTGCAAACTAACCGTACCATACACGTTACTGAGCATCTGCTCCATTTTGTCAAGTGGATCCCTCTGAGGATAAACTTCACCCAGCACCTCTCCATCTTTTAACAGCAAGAGCTGATCACAATAATTCAATGCCAGCAGCGGATCATGAAGTGTCATGATCGCAGAACTATCTTTTTCTCTGATCCACTGACGCAGAATGTCCAACATTCGATATCGATATCTAAAATCAAGTGCACTTTCCGGTTCATCTAAAAGAAGTAATCGATTATCTGCAACCAAAGTTCTCGCTAAAATACATAACTGCTTCTGTCCTTCGCTTAAGTGCATGTAGTTGATATTTTCTTTCCCTGCCAGTCCAACTTGTTCTAATGCCTGCAAAGCATTGGCACGCATAACACTGTTTGGATGCTCCAGTATCGATAATTGAGGGTTGTACCCCATCAATACCACATCTAATACAGAAATATCAATATTGATACCACTGCGCTGTGGAATATAACTGCACAATTTTGAGATTTGTCTAACTGATAATGTTTCTAGTTTGCATCCATTCAATATGGAATTTCCAGTATGTAGTAAATTGCCGCAGATTGCTTTCAATAAAGTGGTTTTTCCACTTCCATTGGCACCCAGTATTCCCATTAGTTGACCTGACTCCAGTTCAAAACACACGTCTTTGATCACAAGAGTATTTTGATATCCGGCGGAAATATGATTGACTGAGAAGAAACTCATACCTCTCTCCTTTCGCGCACAATAAGGAAAATCAAAAATGGGGCACCGAGTAAACTTGTAAAAATACTAACCGGCAGTTCTGTTGCTGCAACACTTCTTGCCAGGATATCTGCACCACAAAGCAGAATTCCTCCTAATAATCCACTAAGAGCCATCGCTCCAATTCTATTGTTTCTTGTTATCAGTCTTGCACCATGAGGAGCAAGCAGACCAACAAAGCTGATCAGACCCGTAAGGCTAACCACAGATGCAACAACTAAAGTAGCTATCAGAATAACCATCAGCCGCAGTACTCCTACATTAACACCTAGCATACGGGCCTCATCTTCATCCGTAGACAGCATGATTACCTGACGATGCAGAATAAATAGGAGCGCTGAGCAGATGATACAAAGAATCAGATTGACCACTATCGAATATCCACTAATCCCATTTAAACTGCCCATGATCCAGTATTCAATCGATGCCAGTTCTTTCTCCGGATCAGCTGTCATTTTCAAACACATAAGGATGGTCTGTGCAATGGAATGTACCGCAATACCTGCCAAAACGATACTGCTGTTTTTTCCGCTTCGGTCCAGCCCCGATAATGCCAAGGAAAAAAATACCGCCAGCAAAGCACCTGCAAATGCGGAAACTGTGACTGCCACAGTACCTGACAAAAAAAGGATTCCAACTGCAGCACCGGCACTGGCACCGGTGGATACACCAATGATATCCGGAGATGCCAAAGGATTACGGAATACTGTTTGATACACAAATCCGGTAATTCCAAGTGCAAACCCACCAAATATGCCAACAACTGTGCGACTCAACCGCAATGTCAGAAAAACTCTCCACTGCATCGGATCACCAGCCATCAGCTTCTCCAAAGAAAGAGGGTATTTGCCGACAAAAAGACTGATACAGGCAAGGGCAATCATTACGATTGCCCCAGCCAATAAATAATGTTTAGTTTTTGCTGTAGGTAAAATCATAGAACATCTCATAATATGAATCAATTCGCGCAGCACACTCTGCGTCACTTACCTTTTCTTCATGCAGAATATTTGCAAGCCAAACAGCGCCTAAAATACTGCTCGGTACCGGGCTGTCCCATGCTTCAGCCTTGTTTGGCAAACAATATACATTGCCATTCTGAATGGCGATACAATCTTTTAGATTCGGATCCGCCAAAACATCTTCTACTGTATAAGTAGCTTCTGCAGCTAAAATGATATACTCCGGATTCCAGGCTAATAACTGCTCATAGTCAATTTCAGCCCAATAAGTATCTTCAATCTCATTTGCTACATTCACACCACCGGCTAATCGTATCATATTTGCCTGATACATCGCTTCGCCTGCTGTTTTCAGCATACTGGAATTACCTGCCAGGTATACAGTAGGATATTCGATATCTGTAAGAGATGCGGCTAAGAACTCCTGCTGTTCATCGATAAAGTCTAACACTTGCTGCGCCTTTTCTTCTTTATTGGCAGCGAGTGCTACCAGTTCGATCATACCAACAAGTCTTTCTTGATCCTCAGGATCCACTAACAATACATCAATATCTAAACTTTCCAATGTTTCCACTGTATTCTTAAGCTTCATCGGAAGGACTATTAAATCCGGCTCCAATGCCACACATGCTTCAATATCCAATTCTTTTGCAGTACCAACAGTCGGAAGTTCAAGAAGCTCTGGAGCACTGA
This sequence comes from Pilosibacter sp., assembly GCA_045637605.1. Taxonomy (GTDB): domain Bacteria; phylum Bacillota; class Clostridia; order Lachnospirales; family Lachnospiraceae; genus Pilosibacter. The sequence goes on along the minus strand of JAZTZT010000052.1, from coordinate 5,664 downwards.
GACCGTACACCGCTCTCTTCTCTGGTGTATTCTCGATACCTACCATTCTTTCATCCAGATCCAATGCCATTAACAAACTGGTTGTTATGTAATAAGCACTAATAAGTCTCTCAGGTTCTTTCTCGATCACAACCTCGCGGCCCGCCTGATCTGTTACAGTCATCGGATAGCGTTCCACTATATCCAAGCTCTCTGAGACAGTAGTTTCTGTAGCTGCAGCTATAGTCTCTGTAACTGTCTCCACTTTTGAAGTTGCTGTTATTTCATTGGTGTTGCAAGCAACAAGGGACATCACTACTATTGCCATACTTAACAATGTAGAAATAATACGTTTCATAAAATTTTATCCTCTCGTTATTGTTTTCAAAGTATAACGCTATTGTAGCAAATTGCCTTTCCAAAAGCAACCCGTAATGCTATAATGAAATGTAGTAATAAAATGAAAAAGGAGCCTTTGCTTATGATAACCATACAAAAGTATATTCGAGCTCAGAGCTTGGAAGAAGCATGGCAGCTCAATCAAAATAAGCTTAACCGTATTCTGGGTGGCATGTTGTGGATGCGATTAGAAACTGGCTTTGTAAATACTGCCATCGATCTTTGTGATCTAGGGCTCAACATGATCGAAGAAACGGATGAGCAGTTCTCTATTGGTGCTACGGCCACACTTAGAGATCTTGAAATTCATAAAGGATTAAACGCTTACTCTAACAATGCTATCGCACATGCTGTAAAAGATATTGTTGGTGTCCAGTTCCGTAATATGGCAACCGTAGGCGGCAGCATCTGGGGCCGTGTTGGTTTCTCCGATGTACTCTCTGTTTTCCTCGCTATGGATTCTTATGTGGAACTTTATAAAGGCGGCATTGTTCCGCTGGAGCAATTCGCTAAAATGAAAAAAGATAATGATATTCTTGTTCGCTTAATCGTGAAAAAATCTCCGTGTAAGATTGCATATCTTTCCATGCGCAACCAGCGTACAGATTTCCCGGTTATCGCTTGTGCGGTATCTTGTGTCAATGGCGAATATCGAGCATCCCTTGGTGCTCGTCCTGCACGTGCACAGGTATACCGTGATGAAAATGGTTTATTAACAAACGGAATCACCTCCGAAAGCGCGAAAGCTTTTGCTGTATACGCATCAGAACAGGCTGTTACAGAAAGCAATGTCAGAGGCAGTGCTGCATATCGCACCCATCTGATCAAAGTTTTGACAGAACGCTGCTTGAATCAATTAGGAGGTATCTAATATGGAGATTAAATTAAAACTGAATGGAAGATCCATTACGGCTTCTGTGGATGCAGACACCGTCTTATTGGATTTTCTACGTGATAAAGGATGTCTGAGTGTGAAACGTGGCTGTGATACTTCCAACTGCGGTCTTTGTACTGTATTGATGGATGGCAAACCGATCCTGTCCTGTTCCACTCTTGCAGTTCGTGCAGATGGTCATCAGATTCATACTCTGGAAGGTCTTCAGGATGAAGCCGCCGAATTCGTAGGCTTTATTGCCGATCAGGGTGCTGATCAATGTGGTTTCTGTAATCCAGGCTTTGTTATGAATACCATCGCATTACTGAGAGAGAATCCAGATCCTACAAATGACGAGATCCTGGCATTCCTTTCCGGTAATCTGTGCCGTTGTTCCGGATATGACGGTCAGCTTCGTGGTATCCGTAACTACCTGAACTCCCGAAAGGCTTAAGGAGGCTATTATGGAACACAAAGAATATAAATCAATTAATAAATCCGTCCGTAAGAAAGACGCAATGCAGCTGCTTCTTGGCAAACCTGTATATACCGATGACATCACACCAAACGACGCGGTAATTATTAAGATCCTTCGCAGCCCGCATGCCAATGCCATCGTTGAATCAATCGATACAACAGCTGCAAAAAAGGTCCCGGATGTTGTGGATATTTACACTTGGGAAGATGTTCCGACACATCGTTTTGCCATTGCCGGTCAGACGTGGCCAGAGCCGTCTCCATACGATCGCCTGATCCTTGATCGACATGTGCGTTTTGCCGGCGATGCAGTTGCTATCATCGTTGCTGAAACAGAAAAAGCTGCTATGAAAGCAATGAAACTTATTAAAGTAAAATATGAAGTTCTTGAAGCCGTACTTGATTTCCGCACTGCCCTGGATAACCCTGTTCTCGTACATCCGGAAGACGACTGGTATCCGCCATGTCAAGTAGGCGGTGATCCGAAACGAAACCTGGTTGCCAGCGCTTCAGAAACCCACGGCGATGTTGACGGAATTATGGCTGATTGTGATATTGTTTTGGAAAGAACCTACCATACAAAGGCATTCAACCAGGTTATGATGGAGCCATTCACCTGCTATACAAGACTTGATCGCTATGGACGTCTCCATGTAACATCTTCCACCCAGATTGTATTCCATACCAGACGTATTATTTCCAATGCGTTAGGTATTCCGAAGAGCCGTATCCGTGTTGAAAAACCTCGTATCGGTGGCGGATTCGGTGCAAAACAGACTGCCGTATGTGAAGTATATGCTGCGTTTGTAACACTAAAGACCGGCCGTCCTGCAAAGATCAGCTACACTCGTGAGGAAGTACAGATTGCTGGATCTCCGAGACATGAAATGGAAATCCGCATCCGTCTTGGTGCTACCAAAGAAGGTAAGATCCGTGTACTGGATCTTCACACATTGTCCAATACCGGTGCATACGGAGAACATGGTCCGACTACTGTTGGTCTGTCCGGACACAAATCTCTTCCTTTATATACAGGCGGTATGGAAGCTCACCGTTTTAGTTACGATGTAGTTTACACCAACCACATGTCCTCTGGTGCTTATCGCGGTTATGGTGCTACTCAGGGTATCTATGCTCTGGAAACCATCGTAAGTGAGCTGGCTGAACAGTTAGGTATGGATGCAACAAAAATCCGTGATCTCAATATGATCAAAGAAGGTATGGTTATGCATTCTTATTTCAACGAGATTGCTAATGCCTGCGCTCTTGACCGTTGTATGGAGCATTGTCGTCAGTTATTTAACTGGGATGAGCGCTCCAAAGTCCGTGATATGGGCAACGGTAAGATCCGCACAGCCGGTGTTGCAATGGGTATGCAGGGAAGCTGTATCTCTAATGTAGACGTAGGTTCTGCAACTGTCAAACTCAGTGAGGATGGCACCTACAACCTCATTATCGGTCCCGCTGATATGGGAACCGGCTGTGATACAATCCTGGCCCAGATGATTGCAGAATGCATGGATTGCAGCGTTGACGACGTTGCGGTATTTGGCGCTGATACAGATGTATCCCCATACGATTCCGGTTCTTATGCTTCTTCCACTACATATATTACAGGTAAAGCAACAGAAAAAGCCTGCATGGATCTGAAAAAACGTATTTGTGCGATCGCCGCTGAAATGATGAACTGCGCAGAAGATGAAGTTGAGTTTGAAAGCAACCGCGTTCGCAGAATCAATACAGACCAGACGGTCTCCCTGACTGACATCGCTTATAAAGCACAGAAATTCAATACAATTGCGGCTGAATCCACAGCAACCCACTCTTCTCCGGTTTCTCCTCCTCCGTACATGGTTGGTATGGTAGAAATCGAGTTAGACAAATATACCGGTCAGGTTACGATTTTAGATTACATGGCTGTCGTTGACTGTGGTATTCCGATCAACCCAGCACTTGCAAGAATTCAGACGGAAGGTGGTATTGTTCAGGGTATCGGTCATACATTATATGAAAATATCACGTTCGATCACAGAGGAAAACCAGTCGAATCTTCCCTGATGCAGTATAAGATCCCGACTCGTTTAGACATCGGTAAATTAACAGTAGAATTCGAGCACAGTTACGAGCCAACAGGACCGTTCGGTGCAAAATCCATCGGTGAAATGGTTATCAATACTCCTGCTCCGGCTATCACCCATGCGATTTACCGTGCAACCGGAGTATGGCATCGTGAACTGCCGATTACTCCTGAAAAGATTGCAATGTCTATGATTGACCAGTAGTATAAAACGAATTCTCATTATTTAGAAAAACCCTGGTACATCACTTCTGATATACCAGGGTTTATTTTAGTCTTCTTCTCTTTGTTTCTTCATCCTACGGAAATATGAGCTCATTTCATCAGCCATTCCTGACAAACGATTCAACAGCGATGAGAAATCCTTTAACATTTCATCGTCCTTATAATATGGATATACGATGTCATGATCAATTTCACTCCATCCTTCTTCGAATAATGTTCGTCCTTGAACTTCGATATAATAGCCTTTGTATTTGATTATGTAGTGAAGAGAACGGTAAATTCCATCTGCTATGATATCAATTTCGCTGCTGTCGTATATCTTTGTATCGCCAGATCTCTTATATACCTTTGGTCTCTCTGCGATATAATAATGATCGACATCGTCATCGAAATCATTCAGACGGTCCACAATATAGTTTTCCGGATTGTTCTCAAATCTGCTGGTAATATACCGGTGGAAATGAATCCAATCCTCCCGATACAAGAAAAACACACGAATACCGATCAAATCTGTAACATATTTGTGAAAATTGGTGTGATCTAATTTCCCAAACAATGCAGGATTTTCTTTTTTCTTGCGAACAATTTTTTCTAACAGATGCCCTATATCTTTTGTTCTGTAACGATAGGAATGGATACATGCTGTTTCGATATCATAAAGATATTCATCAATAAAATCCTTACCCAATACATGCAGTTCTTTATTTATTGATTCATATTTGTCAACAATTAGAGCCAACTCTTCACAACTAATCTTTGCAATTTCCAAATCTGCATCTGTGATGTTATATTGTGATAAATTCATTTCTGTTTGCATAACTTCTCTCAAACACCCTTTATCATATTACTGTTCTCTAAGGACAATCTCTCCCGTTTCCCAATTCATACTGTCAACAATAGCCAGAGACTCTAACTGATATCCCAGGTTTCTGATGATTCTTCCACCAGACTGGAAGCCTTTTTCAATCGCAATACCAATACCTTCTACCGTTGCACCTGCAGACTGTACGATCTGAATGAGACCCATGAGAGCACAACCATTTGCAAGGAAATCATCGATCAACAGCACATGATCATTCTCATCAAGGAATTTTTTAGCTACAATTACCTGATTTTTATTTTTGTGTGTAAAGGACTCGACTTCTGCAGTATACATATCACCTTCTAAGTTGATGCTTTTCTTCTTTTTAGCAAACACAACCGGTACATCAAAGTGCTGTGCTGCAATACAGGCAATACCAATACCGGATGCTTCAATGGTAAGTATCTTATTAATATTTTTGCCTTCAAATCTACGTTTCCACTCTTTTCCCATCTCATTGAACAGTGCAATATCCATCTGGTGATTAAGGAAACCATCTACTTTTAATACATTGCCTTCTTTAACGATTCCGTCTTTTAAAACCTTCTCTTCTAAAACGTTCATGTTTCTTCATCCTCACTTCATTTACATTAAATAATATGATTTATTATACTATATTAATTGCAATTTTCCAAGACTCGTTATCATACTACTTTTATTTAATATAAAATGATTCATCCAGATAATACCGTATGCCAGCATCCCTAACCATATGGCGACAAACCGTTTTTCCTTCGGAGTCCGACCAGGATGCTTCATAGCAATTTCTGT
>JAZTZT010000051.1:0-2267 GCA_045637605.1 Pilosibacter sp. | reverse complement strand
CAGGCGGTGTTGCAGTTATCCGCGTAGGTGCTGCGACAGAGACAGAGATGAAAGAAGCAAAACTTCGTATGGAAGATGCTCTTGCAGCTACAAAGGCAGCTGTTGAAGAGGGCGTTATCGCAGGCGGCGGTTCTGCATACGTTCACGCAGCTGAGAAGGTTGCTGAGCTTGCAGATACATTAGACGGCGATGAGAAGACAGGTGCGAAGATCATCTTAAAAGCACTTGAGGCTCCGTTATTCCATATTGCAGCAAATGCAGGACTTGAAGGTTCTGTTATCGTTAACAAAGTAAGAGAACTTCCGGTAGGTATGGGCTTCGATGCTTACAACGAAGAGTATGTAGATATGGTTGAGTCCGGAATCCTTGATCCGGCGAAGGTTACAAGAAGCGCATTACAGAACGCTACAAGTGTGGCTTCCACACTCCTTACAACTGAGTCCGTAGTTGCTACAATCAAAGAAGATGTTCCGCCAATGCCGGCAGGCGGCGGAATGGGCGGAATGATGTAATCCACATTCTGTGAGATAAAAAAGACCACCGGCGGTTTTACTTCCGGTGGTCTTTGATATTGCAAAGGTAATGTATTATATTTTTGAGAGACGGCTGTTCTGATATTCTCCGGATAAGGTTACATCTTTTGTGAACCATGCCGGTGGAATAAACGCATTGGCTTCTTCTTCGGAAGCAAATTCAACTTCAGCCAACATGAGACCGGCAAATTTGCCTTCAAACACATCAAACTCGATGGTAAGATCCGGACGGTTCTCGACCGGGATCAGATAACGTTTTTTTGTAAGGATATTTCCGTCTGCTTTTGCAAGCAGGTGGGAGTAAGACTCGGCAGTCAGAGGAAGGTTAACTTCTTCTCTTGATAAGAGCCCTTTTCCTTTATACGTAAGATAATAATCAGAATCTTCTCTGCGTATCCGAACGACAGGTTCTGTGCAAAGGTAAGCCTGTTCAATCATGTGGAACGGGTAAGATTCATAGCCTTCTGGGGCTGTTTCGATAAGAAATTTACGCTCGATTTCCATGGTGTGATACTCCTTTCTGCATCCAGTATAACACATTATAAGAAAAATGTAATAAATATCGGCGTAAATATATGATAGACTAAAAAGAGAACATTACGCATATCGGCGAATCATAATAAAGCAACAAAAGAATGATGGGAGGAAATGCATATGTGGACAAGAGCAGAATTGAAATTCCGTGCAAAGACTAACATACGGAAATACTTTTGGCCGGCTCTGGCAGTCAGTATGATCAATTCTCTGTTCAATGGCAACGGAGGAAGCAGTAGTAGCAACGGTGCGCACGCCGGTGCCAATATTTCGCAAGAATACAATATTTCAGAAAGCTTAAACGGTGATCTCGGATCTGTGTTCAGTGAGATTCCGCAGTTGGCAGAGGAAATCGTGGATTCGATTGATCCTGTTTCAACGACGGTGTTGTTGGTTGGACTTTTGATCGGAGCAGCAATCGCCCTGGCAGTCGGTACATTCATCGCACCGATCATGGAAGTTGGCAAGAATCGCTTCTATATGGAAAGTCGCCAGACGGGACGTGCAGCCGGTATGGAATGCCTGATCTGGGGATTCAAACATGATTACCTGAATATTATCTGGACCATGTTTGTGCGCAATCTGATCGTGATGCTTGGCACATTCTTCTTTGTAATCCCAGGTATTTACTTAGCATATTGTTATCATATGGTACCATATATTCTTGCGGAAAATCCGGATATGAGAACTTCCGACGCGCTTCGTATGTCCAAGGATATGATGCAGGGACACAAACTTCGCACATGGGTACTGAAGTTATCCTTCTTTGGCTGGTGGATCCTTGGTTCACTCGCATGTGGTGTCGGAACCTACTTGGTATTTCCTTATTATGATGGAACCCTTGCAGAGCTCTATGCAGTACTGAGAAATCCATACACAAACTATTTAAATGGTTTTAGCGAGGATTTCGAAGACAGTACGGAGAACAGATACAACTACAATAATAACTGGCAGCAGCCATATCAGGATGCATATGAGAAATCTTACGAGTATAGTTATGAGCAACCTGTGAAGACTCAGCCGATCGTGAATACAGAATCAACTGTGACGACAGAGCCGGCGATGGACGCAGATCATAACGAAATAAATCGTACGGAGGGAAGCAGAGTCAGAGGATATTATCTAAATGGTGTGTTCCATCCGTACACAGACGAAGAATTGAAGGAACTGGAAAAGAACGGCTACTAAGAATATTGAGGT
>JAZTZT010000050.1:0-1707 GCA_045637605.1 Pilosibacter sp. | reverse complement strand
GATCAAGGCTTATGACGGTTACGAAGCTCTCGATCTTCTGGCAGAAAATGAAGTGAATTTGATGATCGTGGATGTCATGATGCCTGGTCTGGATGGAATCCGTACGACGTTAAAGGTTCGTGAAACCAGCAGTATTCCGATCATTATCCTGTCCGCAAAATCCGAAGACACAGACAAAATCCTGGGTCTCAACATCGGAGCCGATGATTACATAACGAAGCCATTCAACCCGTTGGAACTGGTTGCCCGCGTCAAATCCCAGATCCGCCGTTACACACAGCTCGGAAATCTTGGCCAACAGAACAATTCTCAAGTTTACAAGTGTGGCGGTCTTATGATCAATGATGACACAAAGGACGTAACCGTAGACGGAGATCCGATCAAACTGACACCGATCGAGTATAATATTTTACTGCTTCTTGTAAAAAATGCAGGAAAAGTATTTTCTATTGACCAGATTTACGAAAAGATCTGGAATGAAGACGCCATTGGAGCTGACAACACAGTTGCGGTTCACATTCGCCATATCCGTGAGAAGATCGAGATCAATCCGAAAGAACCTCGCTATCTGAAAGTAGTCTGGGGTGTTGGATATAAGATCGAAAAACAGTAAGGAGACTTGTTATGAGCAAACAACCGACTACCTCTTTTTTTAAGCGGTTCGTAGCATTTCTTCATATTCTCTTTGCTTGCGTCACACTGGTCGGCATCGGATTTATGTACCTGAACAGCAACTACGGACGCGGACTGGACTGGATAGAAACAGAAACCTATGAACAATCTCCGGAATTTAATCGAAAAGTTCAATCTGATATTGCTAATATCTTTGATTATATTCAGTACCAGGAAATTTTCGAAACCGGAGGAAAAGTTGATTTCAGTAAAACGGTTCTTGAAATTACCAATTCAAAAGGTGATATCAGTTACAATTTAAATGACATTATCACCTATGGAAAAAAACTTGGTTATTATATGGATGAGTCCAGCAACTATGAACTATACGGACCATCGGATGAATATGAATACACAGAGGAAGATACTGAGCGTGTATACATTCGTTGGCGTTGTTATCAGTCAGAAGCAGCCCTGACAGGACCGGAACAGTCTTATTCGACACTTCCGGAACTGACATATGAAATTTTAAGTCGATATTCTGCTTATTATTCCATCTACTCACGCCTGATGTCCGACTTTACAAACCTGTATTTCCGTGTTGCCTTCTATTCAAAAAATGATGCGATCTACAAGGTTTATTCCAACGCTAAAGAGATGTCCAATGACGACATGATGGCAATGGGACGCTACATCTATTACTCCGGAGATTCCAACGATCTGACTGTACATACAAATTTTGGATCCACATTCCCGAGTATTCCGGCCATGATGATGGAGACGAACCCTTATAACAGTACGAAAAATTTCTTTGTTCTGGGCCTTGATACAACATTTACGGCAAATGATGACTATGCTCAGGCACATACCAATTATTACGGTTCTACAGAAACGTTTATCCTTGGTATTTATCTGACATGCATTGGTATTGCAGGATCCTTTATCACGATCCTCTTCCTCTTATTTGCCTCCGGTCACAGAACACTGACGGATAAGACTATCTCGTTGTATCCGATCGACAATTTAAAGACAGAAGTCATGCTTGTGATCATGCTCTTTGTAACCTATATCGGAGTTACGATCGGAGCACCTGTT
>JAZTZT010000049.1:0-11034 GCA_045637605.1 Pilosibacter sp. | reverse complement strand
GACGGAACAGGCACAGATCGTACAATTTTAAGCGGTATTCACGCATTCTACGAGCCGGAAGAGCTGATCGGTAAGACTCTTATCGCTATCACAAACCTTCCGCCGAGAGCAATGATGGGAATCGAATCCTGCGGTATGCTCATGAGCGCGATCCACACAGTAGAGGGTGAAGAGAGACTCAACCTCCTTATGGTTGACAACAAGATCCCGGCTGGTGCGAAGTTATACTAATTGAAATAATAAGAATTCAAAAGGGCATTTTCTGACAATGATCAGAAGATGTCCTTTTTGTAATATGAAGAAAAATTTACAGATATTATTTGCCAGATATTGACATTATTTGATAATATGATATAATTTAAATATCAGTAATCGTTACTATTATTGCTGTTAGGGGTTAAAGGGGGCATTATATGAAGCATTTATCAATGGACGTTAGAGTTCCGATCGAATTGGATAATCCGTCGATCTGCAGAGACGAGCAACTTTGTATCAAATGTGGTCAGTGTCGTGATGTATGTAGAGACTATATTGGAGTTCACGGCACATATCGTCTTGAGGATACTGGTAATGTAGCTGTTTGTATTAACTGCGGCCAGTGTGCAAATGTATGCCCGGTATCCAGTATTACAGAGAAATATGAATATCCGGATGTGAAAAAAGCGACATTGGATCCGGATTCTATCGTGATCTTTAACACTTCTCCGTCTGTTCGAATCGCACTTGGCGAGGAATTTGGAATGCGGGACGGAAGTTTTGTTGAGGGTAAGATGGTTGCTCTTCTTCGTAAACTGGGTGGAAAGTATATTTTAGATACGAACTTTTCTGCAGACCTTACGATCGTTGAGGAGGCCAGTGAGCTGATCGAACGTGTGACAAAGGGAACAGCTCCGCTTCCGCAGTTTACAAGCTGTTGTCCGGCCTGGGTAAAATATGCGGAGACCTATCATCCGGATATGCTCCCGCATATCTCTTCTGCGAAGAGCCCGATCGGAATGCAGGGACCAACGGTGAAAACATATTTTGCTAAGAAGATGGGAATTGATCCGACAAAGATCGTAAACGTAGCAGTGACTCCGTGTACTGCTAAGAAATTTGAGATTCGCAGAGAAGAGATGAACGCCGCTTCCAAGTATCTTGGAATTGAAGGAATGCGTGATATGGATTACGTGATCACAACAAGAGAACTTGCGAAATGGGCGAAAGAAGAAAATATTGATTTTGAATCGCTGGAAGACTCTGCTTTTGATCCGCTGATGGGCGAGGCATCAGGAGCAGGAGTGATCTTCGGAAATACCGGTGGTGTTATGGAAGCAGCGTTGAGAACTGCATACGAATATATTACAGGAAATCCTGCATCGGCAGATTTTTATCAGCTGCAGCCGGTAAGAGGTATGGAGTCTGTAAAGGAAGCAGAAGTGCAGATCGGTGATTTAAAAGTGAAAGCCGCTGTAATCTACGGAACCAAAGCTGCTTCTGAGTTTATTGAAAAATGGAAAAATGGTCAGTCCGGTTATGCATTTGTTGAAGTGATGACATGTCCTGGTGGATGTATCGGCGGCGGCGGACAGCCAAAGGGAACATTGGAAAAAGGCGACGAGCTGAGAAAGAAACGTATCGCAGGACTTTATAAACGAGATGGCGAGATGGAAAACAGAAAGAGCCATGACAATCGTGAGATTCAGATGTTATATAAAGAATTTTACGGAGAACCATTGAGTGAGCTGGCAGAAAAGATGTTACATACCATTTATACAGATAGAAGTAGTGATTTGGGAGGAAATAAGATGAGCAAATACCGTTGTACAATTTGTGGTTATATTCATGAAGGCGAGTTAACAGAGGATTTCAAGTGCCCGCTTTGCAAACAGCCAGCCTCCGTATTCGAAAAGATCGAAGAGAAGAAAGAGGAGCCGACCAATAAATACGCAGGTACAAAGACAGAGAAGAACCTGATGGAAGCATTTGCGGGCGAGTCTCAGGCGAGAAATAAATATACATATTTTGCAAACATCGCACTGCGTGAAGGATATGAGCAGTTAGCAGAGATTTTCTTAAAGACTGCAAGAAATGAGCAGGAGCACGCAAGACTTTGGTTCCAGGAACTCGGTCATCTTGGAAATACCGCTCAGAACCTTGCAGCAGCGGCAGCAGGCGAAAATTATGAGTGGACCGATATGTATGACAGAATGGCAAAAGATGCAGAGGAAGAAGGCTTCCCGGAGCTTGCTGAGACATTCCGTAAAGTTGGTGCGATCGAGAAAGCTCACGAAGAGCGTTACCTTGCTTTATTAAAGAACGTCGAGATGCAGCAGGTATTTGAGAAGAGCGAAGAAGTTATGTGGGAATGTCGTGTTTGCGGACACCTGGTGATCGGTAAGAAGGCACCGGAAGTTTGCCCGGTATGTAAATACTCTCAGAGCTACTTTGAAGTAAGAAGTGAAAACTACTAATATCATGTAAATATCAACGATCAATCGGAGTCCTCAAAGGACTCCGATTTGACATATTTTAAGGAATTTTGAAAACTACTTGATTTTCTTGCAACCATAATAAATAGATGTTATAATTAAAAGATGGAAATAGGGAATCATAAAAAGAAAAGGAGAATGATTATGAGTGGTCATATTAACGCAAAAAAAGGCGAAATTGCTGAGAGAATCCTGTTACCGGGTGATCCGCTTCGCGCGAAGTATATTGCAGAACATTACTTAGAGAATGCGGTTTGCTTCAATGAAGTTCGTGGCATGTACGGTTTTACAGGTACATATAAAGGAATTCCGGTATCTGTTATGGGTACAGGCATGGGTGTTCCGTCCATTTCCATCTATGCTCGTGAGCTTATGGAAGACTACGGTGTACAGACATTGATCCGAATCGGTACAGGCGGAAGCTACGATGAAGGTGTAAATGTTGGTGATCTTGTAATTTCCAAGGGATGCTGCTACACATCTTCCATCATGGAGTATGCAAACTTAGCTGGTACATATTCTGCAGTTGCTGATTTTGAACTTGTATATCAAGCAAACAAAATTGCAAAAGAGATGAGCATTCCTGCGCATGTTGGTCTGACTGTTTGTAATGATCTTCTGTACTTTGATAACAAGCCGGAAATTGCGAAACAGTGGAATAAATACGGCGTAATCGGTTCTGAGCAGGAAGCACTTGGTCTTTATGCACTCGCTTCCCAGTTCCGCAGAAAAGCAGTTATGATCATGAGCGTTGTTGCGAACATCTTCAAACCGGAACAGAAAGAACTTTCCAAGGAAGCAAGAGAGAAAGAACTTCACAATATGATCACACTTGCACTCGAGACAGCGATTGCAGAGTAAGTAATTCGATAAATATAAGATGGAGCAGTGTAGATCGAAAGATGTATTCTGCTCCTTCTGACATAAAAAGGAAGCTGTATGGTAAATTTGCTAAAGGGAATTGTTGTTGGACTTGGCGGTGTTGCACCAGGGCTCAGCGGCAGTGTTCTGTTAATCATTTTCGGCCTGTATCAACAAGTGTTAGATGCACTTGGAACATTATTTGTTGATATGAAAAAGAAAGTGACTTTTTTACTGCCAATTGTGTGTGGAATGGGAATTGGAGTTCTGCTGTTCAGCAGGGTTTTGAACTTCTTTTTAAATCAGTATGAGATTCCGACTCGTTTTTGTTTTCTTGGACTTATTTTGGGAACGGTTCCTTTGTTTTACAGAGAAGTCAGAAAGCATGGTTTTTCTGCAAAGTATTATATTGTGATTGTTCTGGCAATGATAGTGGGAACGTGGATCTTTACATTAAATCCAAATGCGTTTCCTCAAATTGATGAACCGACGCTTGCGCAGTCTGTAATTTTGGGAGTGGCAGTAGCGGCAACGGCGATCATTCCGGGAGTGGATCCGGCGGTATTGCTTTCTAGTCTTGGTTTTTATGAAATGTATGTACGCTCACTGGCTGAGGTGGATTTGCGGGTTTTGATCCCGATGGTGATCGGCCTTGGTATTGGTGCGATTGGAATTTCTTTTGGAATGAGTATGCTGTTTAAGCATGTTTATACAATGACATTTTCTGTCATTTTTGGTATCTTTTTGTCGATGATTCCCAATATGCTCAATGAAAGATGCACGTTGGGAATGGATATTCAATCTGTGATCTCAATCCTTGTTATGACGATCGGATTTTTTGTGTCCTATTATCTGGGAGGTTTGGAAGATAAAACGAATGATGAAATGGAACAGAAGAAAGGATCAGTATGATAAAATTGATTGGAGTATATGATTATACGGTTATTTTAACCTATTTGAGTTTATTCTCGGCATTGTTCGGAATGACGCAGGCAGCTCACGGGAAGTATACAGTTGCGGTTTGCTGTATCTTGTTTTCTGGTTTCTGTGATGCGTTTGACGGAGCGGTAGCTCGAACGAAAAAAAATCGTACCGAAGTGGAAAAGAATTTCGGGATCCAGGTGGACTCTCTGGTTGATGCGATCAGTTTTGGTGTAACACCTGCATATTTATGTTATTGTATGGGTGTAAATGGAATGATCGGACAGTTTATATTGTTCTGTTTTTGTCTCTGCGGCGTGATCCGTCTGGCATTTTTTAATGTGTTAGAAATGAATCGACAGAAGACGGAAGAGGGGTGTACAAAGTCTTATCGTGGCCTTCCGATCACATCTTCATCGATCATTCTCCCGATTGCATATTGTTTACGCTATATTCTAAGCCCATTTGCCTTTATTGTGGCACTGCATGTGGTAATGGGAACGATGGCATTCTTATTTGTGCTGGATTTTTCTGTACCGAAATATGATTTTAAGAGAATTCTTGTAAAGTTAAAACTGATCGAAGGATAAAGAAAGCTCCCGACCTGTGATGAACCGGTCGGGAGTTTTTTCGTGGGAATATTAGTTTTCAAAAAATGCAACAGCGACTGCACCTGGGCCTGCGTGAGTGCCAATGGTACATCCAATCGTGCTGATCGGAAGGGTTTCTGTGTGAGAAGACCAGATTTCAGAGCTGTCTTCGATATATTTTTGAAGTAAGCGGTCGGAAAGTCCACTATATGCTAATGCAAATGGTTTATCAAAATTAATACCTCCGCAATTTGCGATCAGCTCGCGCAGCAGGTTATTTCCTTTTTTGGAACCTCTTGCTTTTCCTACAAGGGAAACTTCGCCATTTTCTATAGCGATGACCGGTTTGATAGATAAGAGATTTCCAGCGAATGCAACGGCGGCGGAAATACGTCCGCCCTTTTTCAGATACTCTAATGTATCTAAAAGAGCCAATACGCGTACGTGCTTCTTCTGGATATCAAGCTCGGCAGCAATTTCAGCGGCGGAAAGACCCTGATCACGAAGTTTTAATCCCTGCTGGATTAAAATGCGTTCGCCAACACAGACGCTTTCGCTGTCTACAACAAAAACCTTGTCTTCAAAACCATCTAATGCGATCATAGCACTCTGGTATGTGCCTGATAATTTGCCGGACAGGGTGATGACAACGGCGGTATCTCCTTCATCGACAATTTTCTGATATGCGGAGATAAACATTCCCGGATTGATCTGGCTTGTTGTCGGGATTTCATCGTTTTCAATTAATTTTTCGTAAAATTCCTTATGTGTAAGGTCAATGGAATCGGAATACTCTGTTTCTCCGAAGATAACCTTCAGTGGAAGATGAATGAGACCGAGAGATTCTGCCTCTGCAGGAATGATGTCTGCAGCGGAATCAATGATAAAACGAACTGCCATAATAATATCCTTTCTTTTTATAATCCCATATATACTATGAAAAGCTAAATATTTGATAATCAAACTGTTTGGGATTATAACTAAAATCACTTGAATTGTCAAGAGTCATACGATACAATAGAAAAAGATTGACTTGAGGACATGGTTCATTTTCATGAAGAACTATAGTGAAATATAAACGAGGTCATGGAGGAAAAAGAAATGGAAAACAATTATCAGGAGTATGTAACTTTTGAAATCACAACAAAAGACGGTGTCAAAGTAGAGATGGCAGTCGTAGACGAGTTTGATTTTGAAAAAGAGCACTATGTGGTAGGTGCGATCATTGAGGGTGATACGATCAACGATGATGGCAGATACATTTATCGCAGCGTGATGAATGGAGAGGACTTTACAGTCGAGAAGATCAAAAGAGAATTCGATTATAGAAGAATCGCAGAAGCATACATGAGCATGGAAGAAGACTGCGAAGGAGAAGAGGAGTAATCACTTCAAATAAATAGAATATGGACAAAATTTAAGAGCTATTCGATTTTCTTTTTTCTCAATCGAATAGCTCTTTTAATGATATTCTAGAAGTTTCACTATATAACCTCTCTTTCTGTTATTTCGTTTTCAGCTTAACTATGGGCCTCTGCCTTTCATAAGAAATCTCCTCCTTTTATTCACTTTTTATGAACTCATTTAGAGATTTTTTTGTGTTGGGTTTTGACTTATTAAGCCATTGGACTTTCCTCCTGTTTTAGAAGTTGTCTCTTCTTTTGTTGTCTTTATTGTACATCATGTAAACGGATTTGTCAACATATATTTTGAAAATAATTATTTAAATTTTAAATTGTCTAAATATATACAAATAATTATAAAAATATCTGCTTTTCAAAAGTTTCGAAATTTGTTATAATTAGAATAAGATTACTTGATGAATGTTGATCGAAAGAAGAAAAGAGGAAGTACTATGATTGATCTGATCAGCGATACTATAACAATGCCATCGAAGGAAATGATGGAGCAGATATGGAGTGCGAAACTCGGAGATGCGGGCAGATTGGACAGCAATGGCCGAGGCGAAGATTTGACGACCAATGAGCTGGAGGACTTGGCAGCAAAGATCACAGGAAAAGAGGCGGCGCTGTTTTGTCCGACAGGAACGATGGCGAACGTAACGGCTCTTCTGGCGTATTGTGGACCGGGAGATAAAGTGTTGATCGAAGAGCGCCAGCACATTCTGAAAATTGAAAAGGTTTGTTTTCGTGAAGATGGATTTCGTATGGTCCCGGTCACATATAGACTGGGAGAGGATGGAAGTCCGGACTTCGATTTTTTTGAGAAAATGTTAAATACAGAAGAGATTCGTCTAGTCACTTTGGAGAACACACACAATTTCTCCGGTGGTACTTGTATGAGTCTGGAAGCGATGAAACAGATCCGCAGCATGACTGCAGAACGTGGAATCCCGATTCATATGGATGGTGCGAGAATCTTTAATGCATCCCTGACGCTCGGCGTTGATGTGAAAGAGTTGTGTGATCAGGTGGATTCTGTGATGTTCTGCATTTCAAAAGGACTTGGAGCACCGATCGGTTCGTTGTTATGTGGTCCGAAATCGCTGATCGATAAAGCGGGAGAATGGAGATCCATGCTTGGCGGTACGATGCGTGAATCCGGTGTTGCAGCTGCCTGTGGAATTTATGCATTGGAACATAATGTGGAGAGAATGCGAGAAGATCATTCTAATGCAGCACTGATGGCATCGTTGCTCAAGCATATGCAGTTATTGAAAGCAGATCCGGCTCCGCAGAGCAATATTTTATTGTTTGATCTGGAGCGTGCAGGGATTACCAGCCGAGAGTTTAATGAACGCCTGAAAGCCAAAGGAGTTCGTTGTTATCTGGTATCAGAGACCGTTGCCAGAATGGTATTCCATCTTGGGATTACCGAGGAAGATACACGGGCAGCGGCTGAGATTGTGCTTGAGATTGACAGGGAACTGGTGCAGAAATTTTCTGAAAAAACTTGTGAGTAAGCCTTTTTCTTGTTACAATAATAGAGTAAATGAATGTTATGATCCAGGGGGTATTTATGGACAAATTAGAGCGTTATTTATTGGAGTATACAGACATTCATCCGAGATGGCTGGATGAATCTCGTCTGATTTATGTCAGCTCACGTGCAGGTTCTCCGCAGATGTGGGAAGTGAATCTGGAAACAGGAGAAAACAAGCAGCGTACTTTCTTCAACA
This sequence comes from Pilosibacter sp., assembly GCA_045637605.1. Lineage (GTDB taxonomy): Bacteria > Bacillota > Clostridia > Lachnospirales > Lachnospiraceae > Pilosibacter. The sequence continues at coordinate 3,052 of JAZTZT010000049.1, read as the reverse complement.
GTAAAGTATGCAGCACCATTCCGTATAGAGCAGGAAAACAGATCTTATTTACATTAGATACAAACGGAAGTGAAAATGAGCAGCCGTTCCTGATCGGTTATGATGAGACAGAGCCGGTAAATCTGATCGATCGCCCGAAGGTACTTCACCGTATGGCTGGTTTCATTGACGATGGTAAAAAACTGGTTTACATGTGCAATGCGCGCGATAAGAGATTCCATGATGTATGTATCTATGATCTGGAAACCAAAGAAGAGCGTATTGTAGCGGAGAATGAGACATACATGTGCATTTCTCCGAGTCTTTCCCCGGATGGAAAGAAACTTTGTTATATTGCAGACGGTGGTTTTGCAAACCACAGAATCTGGATGATGGATCTTGAAACAGGCAAGACATCTCCGATCCCGGAAGATGCTCGTGAATCCAGAGAGTTAAATCCTGCATGGAAGAAAGATGGTTCCGGACTGTTCCTGATCACAGATCGTGACAGAGATAAGAGCCATGTTGCATATTATGATTTTACAACAAAAGAACTGACTTCCGTATATCAGTCTGACTATGAGTGTACATATGCTGCATTAAGCTATGACAATAAGTACCTGGCAGTGACTGAGAACCAGGATGGTTATGTGAAGATAGTTATCTTAAATACAGAAGACTTCAGCGTTGCAGCAGTTCCGAATCTTCCGAAGGCAGGAATGCGTGCAAGTGCGGGTGACCGTGAGCAGCTTGCATGGGCTCCGGGAAGCTATCGTTTTGCTTTTGCACTTTCAAGCGGACAGATGCCGGCGCGTCTCTGGGTTTATGATATGGAGAAGGACGCAGCAGAGCAGGTGACAGATGGCGGAAGACTTTCCAAAGACGAGATGGTAGAAGTACAGCTCTGCAGCTATAAGAGCTACGATGGTCTGGAAGTTCCGTACTGGCTGTATGTTCCGAAGGGAAAGAAAGCAGAGAACCTTCCTGTTCTGATCGAGATCCATGGCGGTCCGGAGAGCCAGACAACTTGCCTTTACAATGCATATCTGCAGTATATTGTAAGTGAAGGAATCGCAGTTGTTGCACCGAACGTACGTGGTTCAACAGGTTACGGTACAGAGTATTGCCACCTTGATGACCGTGCAAACCGTCTGGATGCAGTGAAAGATATTGAGAGTCTTGTAAAACATCTGGTAGAGACAGGCGTTGCTGATTCGAAAAAGATGATCGTGTCAGGTATCAGTTACGGCGGATTTATGACATTATCCTGCTGTGCAAGACTCCCGAAGCTTTGGGCTTGTGCAGTTGCGCAGGTTGGTATGTTCAATCTGGTAACATTCCTTGAGAATACGTCTGATTACCGTCGTACAGCACGTGAACCGGAGTATGGTTATCTTGCAACAGAAAGAGAGATGTTATTCAACGTTTCTCCGGCAGCGAAAGTGGATGATATGGAGACACCGATCATCATCGCACACGGTGCAAATGATCCGCGAGTTCCGGTGACAGAGGCAGAGCAGGCAGTAGCACAGCTGAAAGATAAGGGTGTGGAAGTAGAGTATCTGCGTTACGAGGACGAAGGACATGGTGTTGTGAAGATGCACAACAAGTTGGACTGCTATAAGAAAATCATAGCGTTTATTAAAAAGCATATCTAAAATAAAAATGGGGTGTTGCAAATGCAACACCCCATTGACGTAAATAATTTATGGACGTTGATTGGCTTGGCGTACAAGCATTTGATAGATTTCCACGAGTCGCGGATATGCATATTCGATGAAATTCTTGTATGCCGAACAGAAATAATTCTTTTGCGTAGAGGTTGAAGTTACCGGTTCACGGTTTCTGCGGCAGCCATTTCTGCAAAGTCCAAAATAACGACATTTTTTGCAATCCTCTGGAATCTGTTTCGACCATTCGATGAAACCGAGGGTTTGGCGCTGATGTTCCATGTTTTCAAAAGAGTCAGTAGTGATATTTCCCAGATACCATTCGTCAAGCGCGTAAAAATCACAAGGATAAATACTTCCGTCAGCTTCGATAACCCACTGGGCACCGCAAACACCTCTCATATTACAGCTTTCTGCGCCCTGACGAGCAATGATCAGCATTAGATTCTCGAAATAACGGTTATAAACATAACGACCAGCCTTCATGTCCAGATACCAAGAATCAAAAATGGTTTTTAAGAATTCTTCGTAGCGTTCCGGTGTTAGAGAATACTCATATCCACCTTGAAATTCTCCGATCGGATCGAGGCATTCGATGTACTGCTGGTAACGGAAATCGTTCTTCTTAAAAAAGTTGTACACCTGCTGTCCGTGTCTTGACGTAGCGGAGGTAACGACTGTTAAAATGTTGTAATCAACATGATACTTTTCAAAAAGGTGGATGGAAGCCATTACTTGCTGGTAAGTGCCTTTTCCTGCATGATCCACACGATATCTGTCATGGATTTCTTTTGGACCATCCAGAGAGACTCCAACAAGGACCTGATTTTCCGCGAACCATTTCGCCCAATCTTCAGTTAGATTGTAGCCGTTGGTCTGAAAGGAATAGTGAATCCTTACCTTCTTTGGATTTGGGTGATATTTCACATAATCGGTCAATGCCTGGAAAAACGGAAGACCTGCAAGGGAAGGCTCTCCTCCCTGAAATGCAAAAGAACAATCTCCGTCTGCAAATGCGAGCGCTTTATCAACTATCGTTTTCATGGTTTCGATGGACATGATTCCCATGGATGGGATAGCGCGGTTTTTGGTTTCATCTGTATAAAAGCAATAATGGCATCGCATATTGCAGTTGCCAGATGCAGGTTTGACAAGCAAGCTGATCGGTGGCATAGTAACTCCTGTCTGAAAGAATTTAACGTACATTTTTTGATTAATACATTAATACTAATTATACAAGTTTTAAAGTCATATAGCAATCATTGACGTTTGGATTTGAGTTTTGTATAGTTAAAAGAGTAATTTGAAAAAAGGGAGAATAGAGATATGGTATTTATAGTGGTATTTGCAATTTGCTTTATAGCATCCACCATTGGTGCAATTTGCGGAATTGGTGGAGGAGT
>JAZTZT010000048.1:0-6221 GCA_045637605.1 Pilosibacter sp. | reverse complement strand
TACCTGTTCTACCACTCAGGTAAACAAATACAATGCTAAGAATGGTAGTGCATGTAACAAGTAATATTACACATCCCTGCAATTTCATAAGCATTATTTAAAATCCAAGCCTAAATATCATTAACATTCCTTGCGAAGATTAGTTTCAAAATATATAAAAAATCCATTCATAAATATTCACTACATAATTACAATATCATTATGTAGTGAATTCTTAATTATGCCATTATGAAATATTTTTTTAGAACACTAAAAAATCTCTCCTTCATGCTTACGTATTCATGGAGAATCGCCAAAAATATCTACGGTTTTACTTTTCTGAAAATCATCCTTGATACGGCCACTCCTTTCCTGAACCTGTGGTTCCCGAAGATGATTCTGGATGAGCTGACTGTAGGCAGACGCTGGAAAATCGTTCTTCTCTATATTGCGGCGATGGTCGGCACACAGATTCTTCTGACCCTCGGACAGAAATTATGGCTCTATTTTTACGTCATCCGTACATCCAATACGCTGTTGAACGAAGACATTCATTTCAAGAAAATGTATGCTGAAATGGATTATGCCAATCTGGAGGACGGATCGGTTGACGAAAAAATCTGGTTTGTCCGTGAAGGCTTCAATGCCGAACAGTTCATCCTGAATAAACTCGGTGGATTGATAACGGCAATTCTCCAGCTTGTCGGTTATGTTTATATCACTTCTTCTCTGCATCCGCTGATCGCAGGGATTCTGCTGCTTATCATTCTTCTTTCCGCCGTAATCACACGATACCGCAACGCATGGGAACTTCAATATTCCAGAGAAACTACCAGCCATCAGCGTCTGTTCGACTATTTCTTTACCGCAATGACCGATAAAGAATATGCACAGGACATCCGTCTGCACAATGCCGCCGCATGGCTGAAGAAAAAATATCAGAATACGGCTGAAGCATACATTCATGCGTACTCGAATAATCAGCGCAGAAACATTTTTCTCGATATTCTGAGCGAACTTACCGGTGTTCTGCAAACAATCGTAATGTACGGGTACAGTGCATATAAAGTCGCGCTCGGACACATCACCATCGGCAGCTTTACGGTTTACATCGGTGCCGTTACCGGTTTTGTTTCCGCGATTTCCGTATTGGTGAAAAATGTACAGGGACTTCTGGTCTCGGCCGAATATGTTCAGGCCTATCATGATATTCAGCCGCTTGCCATTCCTTCTTATACAGGACGTGATATTCATCCTGCCAAACCGGACTTTCATGAGATCACCTTCGATCATGTTTCGTTCCGCTACCGAGGCAGTGAAGAAAACGCACTTGACGATGTGTGCCTGACGATCCGCAAAGGGGAGCGTCTTTCCATTGTCGGCTACAACGGTGCGGGAAAGTCCACTCTCATCAAACTGCTGTGCCGCCTGTATGAACCGACAAGCGGAAAAATCTTCATGGACGGCATCGATATTTCCACAATCAATTACGAACAATATGTTGATATGTTGTCCGTGATTTTTCAGGATTATGTTTTGTTCCCCATGTCCATCCGTGACAATATCGGACTGAATACCGGTGCGTCCGATGAACAGATTTGGGATGCACTGGAAAAGAGCCAGCTTGGCAGAAAAATCAAAGAACTTCCGATGGCTCTGGATACCGAAGTCAGCCGTGAATTTGACGAAAACGGTGCGGAATTCTCGGGCGGAGAAAACCAGAAGCTGGCATCCGCACGGGCATACTGTAAAAATACTCCGATTGTTATCCTGGATGAACCTACGGCCGCTCTTGACCCTTTGTCCGAAGATGAACTTTACCGCCGTTTCGATCAGATCATCGGAGACAAAACCGCCGTATACATTACACATCGGCTTGCATCGGTCAAATTCTGTGACAAAATTGCGGTATTTGATCATGGAAAAGTCGTGGAATGCGGCACACATGACTCATTGATGAAAAAACAGGGATTGTATTTCGATATGTTTGAAAAGCAGTCGGAATATTATCGTGAAGACATTCACGAGGAGGCTGCTCATGGATAATTCCAATCTGACAATAAAGGAACAGCTGAAAAACCTTCTGTTCCTTATAAAAATTTTATTTCGTACCAATAAAAAGATTTTCTTCATCCGTCTTCCACTCCTGTTTCTGCAAACGATTTCTTCGATCTTGTCGATCTGGTTTCTGAAACAGATTCTCAATGAAATTTCCGGCGGTGCAGATGTCGGACGTGTTGTCTTCCTTGCAGGATGGATGGCAGGCTCCGCATTTCTCGTCAATACTCTAGCGAAAATCATCTCTGCCTTTGACCGGCGTGAAATGGTGAAAACAGAATATCGTTTGAAGCTCCTTTTGTCGGAAACGATCATTGATCTGCCATACCGGTATGCAGTCGATCCGCAGACACTGGATTTTTTGGAGATGGCGAAAAATGAAAGTTCATTTTCAACTGTCCTTACTGCGATCACTTCCGTTCTCGGTGCCATCATCACTGCCGCCACATACGCCGCTGTTGTGGTTACGGTTCATCCGCTGATTCTCCTTCTTATCGCTGCCAATGCCGTGATTGATGTACTTCTGCTCAGGAAAAAGGCAAAAAAAGAAATGGAACAGGAAGATGAAATTTTTCCGGTATTCCGTAAATTATGGGCACTGCTCAATATCGTTGACAAGCCGAAATACGGGAAAGAACTGCGGATCAACCGTCTGAAAGACTGGGCGATTGAAAAAGGCAGAGAGCAGAATTACCGGTCTCTTGCAATCGAAAAGCGCGGAACCCGTGCGGATGCAGAGCTTACCGGTCTTCAGGAATTTGCCAATACCGTACTGAATGCCTGTATTTATCTGATTTTATCCTTCCTTCTGTTATTCCGTGATCTTCTGATCGGTGATTTTACATACGCTTTGAACTGTACCCTGAATTTATCCAGCAATATAAAGGGAGTTATTTCCGGATGGAATGAACTCCTGAATCACGGTCTGTTCTCCCGCGGCTTCAAATATTGTATGGATCTTGCAGAAGAACATCGGAAGCAAACCGAAAAAACGATAACATCGGAAGAAAGTTTTCCGCAGGATATGTCAATTGAATTTAAAAACGTGACATTTACTTATCCTTACTCAGATACCCCTGCATTAAAAAATATCAGCTTCCGTATGGAAAGCGGTGAAACATTATCTCTTGTTGGTGTAAACGGTTCCGGAAAAACAACGCTGGTCATGCTTCTCTGCCGTTTTTATGAACCGGATGAAGGAGAAATTCTTCTCGGCGGTATTCCCATTCAGAATATTCCGATAATGTCCTATTACAAACTGCTTGGTATAGCGTTTCAGGACAGCCAAACATTTGCGGGAACGGTGCTGGAAAATATTGTCTACACGGAAGAACCTTCCGATCAGATTCAGCGCAGTCTGAACATCAGCGCACTGCATGAGAAAATCGACTCCCTGCCGTTTAAACTGGACACGGTTCTCGGAAAAAACTTTGATGAAAACGGAACCGATTTTTCAGGCGGTGAAAAGCAGAAACTCGCCATTGCACGTGCAGTTTACGCTGATCCGCCGGTTATGATCTTCGATGAACCTACGGCAGCTCTTGACCCGATTGCAGAATACGAGATCATTCACAATCTCGGTCAGGCAGCCAGAGAAAAAACGGCAGTTTTCATCTCGCATCGCCTTTCATCTGCCAGAACATCGGACAAAATCGCTGTTTTAGCGAACGGTGAACTGTGCGAATTCGGTACACATTTCGAGCTGATACAAAAAGAAAACGGAATGTACCGTGAGCTTTTCAATGCACAGGCGCAGTATTATACGGAATAAGAAAATACGCTGATTCTTTCAATTCGGGAATCAGCGTATTTTCTGTTATTTTGCATTCCGGCTCAGTTCTTCCAGAATTTTTATAAACCGATCATTCCGGCGGAAAAAGGAGAACTCTTCCGCTTTGCGGTAATACTCAAATAACTTCCAACTGCGGCTATGTTTTTCTTTCCGGATTCTTCCATCTGTTGTACCGCGCAGTATAATGGAGGTATGTTCTGTATTGGGTGCATGAGTGTCAAACATTACAGCACATTTGGCCGCTTCCCCCGCATATTCGATACACTTCTCGATATCCTTCCGTTTGGCATAAATCAACGAGGCACTCTGATAAGCGTATTCGAGATACTGCGCTGCATAATAATCGTCTCCGTTTTCATAAAACAGTTTATATGCCGCAATCACTTTACAGATTGTGTTGCGGTATTCAGTATTTCTTCCAACTCTTGATAGGACAATTTTTTAATTACATCTTCAACATCTAACTTTCCTTCACAAAACATACTCATCACCATTTTTAGATTTGCCACTGGAGTATGTTTTGCTGGATGTGCAGATAATATATATAATTTTTCACTTTCTACTACGAATTCGACCTGAACTATATCATTATAATAAGATTCAAGAATCTCCAAACATTTGTTTAATTCATCTGTTTTAAATTCACTCATATTAATCATTATCTATGCTGTTATATAACACATATAGACATGTTATAGTTAACGAAGGCAACCTTTCAAATACAATTTTTTATAAAGAAGTGAAATTACGCTACACAATAGACGGTTTCTCTATGAAAACTATACCCATCAGAAAATCGAAAAGAGCTTATACATATCATTATAAAAGAGCAAATCCGCCAAAAGCCTAAAAAAGTCACCGAGAGCATATTAACCACTGCAAAGCATGAAAAACAAAACCGGCTAAAACGGTAATAATCAACAGCCGGTCAATTGCCAAAGCAGTGCGAACCATAAACGTCTTGATATCAAAACGTCGCTTGTAATTCCGGAACAGGACTTCAATTTTCCAGCGATGGGAACAATGTTCCAAAATCTCTTCGTCCGTCAATGTCGTATCGGAACACAGATAACCCCGTAATGCTTCCTTCCTGCCGAAACTTTGTGCCGGATAGGAGAGCAGAACAACCGCTTTCTGGATTTTGTTGAGTCTGCCTTCATACCGATGCACCAGATAGGTCTGACCATTCATCGTTACAGGATGAAACTGATCCTCTGTGAGGGACGCGTCATAATCGGCAGCGGACATCTTCTCTTCGGAAGTATCCGGATAGAGAATGCGGTTCGTGTTGACTGTACCAATCAGGGTAAAGTTTCTTTCTTCGCAGAGATGTACAAAGTCTACACTGGTGTACCAGCAGTCCATCATGACAATCACTTTTGCTTCGGTTTCCGGCAGAGAACGCAGGATATCTTTGGGCTCATCTGAACTTTTGTACGATCTTCTTTATCGTACCACTCCAGATCATAGCAGAGTCCGGCGTCTCCCGTACCCAGATGAATTCCGAGAAACTGATAACCGTAAACCTGTTTTCCGGCTTTGTGCGAGAAATACCATCCGGCTTTTTCCATCGGATGTTTCGCTTTGGAGGATGGTTTTGTCTTTTCAACATACCGTATCGTCGATGCTGACATAGATCGGCTTGCCGGTTTCCAGAGCCTGTGTTTCCACCGTACTGAAAATTTCGCGTTTCTGCGTTTGATTCAGACGGTGTTCGTCCCATTTGCCTTTCGACAGAAAATGTCCGGAAGAGGTACGATGGGCATGGCTGTATTCTGCAAAATCGGCGATTTTGCCGCTGTTTCCCCTTTCCGTGAAGGAGAGGAGCATGGAACGGATATATTTTCTCGGCACGCTGGGAAGACAGTCAAATCTTTTTTCGCTGATGAACTTGTTTATCTCGTTTTCCTGTATTATAATAGTTCTCATAAGGCATTCTTCTTTTCGGTTGTGGTGAATGGTTGGTGAGAATTCCATTATACCACTTCCAATGAAGATGCCCTATTCTTTTTTCGCCATTTTTTGAATTTACTCGTTTATAGCATATCAAAATAAAAGCTCCATATCCCACTTGCTACAGCAAAAATCCACAATTTCACATGACTACTGGAAGAATTCGTGCCACTCCTCTTCCCGGCTCGTGACTTCGCAGTGAGTATGCATCTGAAGCTGGACTCTCTCTTCATCCGCACCGAACTTGCGAAGAGTGGAGTCGCTCTGTCTTATTATACACCAAAGACATGCAAAAGGCAGTAGATTAATTTTCCCAACTTGATTATCTACATATAAGAAATAAATATTTTTGATAGTGTAACTTTTAGAGTATTTAAACCTTCTCAGCTGCCTTTGACATTTTACTTAAACTGTTTCTAAACAAACTAAAATACATCTC
>JAZTZT010000047.1:0-13874 GCA_045637605.1 Pilosibacter sp. | reverse complement strand
GGAAAACGGACAGACTACACTGAAACGCATGCTTCAATTTCTGTGGACTGATGATCTGCTGAACCAACACCTCAATTGACTCTTCATTCTCCTGCATTGCATGGGTCGCAAGAACATATGACTGATAAACTACTTCCGAAGGTGTCCGACTTAAGCGGTTCCACAACATTGTACTGTATTTCTCGTAATGCTCAATTGCCTGTCCATGGTACTCACAATTTACAAGTGCCTGCATCAGATAAATGGTAAATTCTTCAACTTCCGGAGCAATCTCATATGCTCTGTTGCATACACGGATCACTTCAGCCCATCTTTGTTTTTCCACCAAAACAGAGACCAGTGTTTTACAAATATCGATAAATGCAGTTTGATAATATGTGTTCAGACTATCGATCCACTCGATGGAGGCGCCCGGAAGAATGCTTCCTTCATACAATTCAAAGGCTTTCATTCCCAATTCTATGCTCTCTTCTGATCGCAATGTTTTCAGCTGATTATATAATTGTTCAAATTGCTCTACGTCACATACCATCTCTATCTCCGGATTCCATTCATATCCACCCGAGCGAGTAAGAAGCAGTTCATCAATCTCCGGAACGATCGAAGCCAATAGACTGCGTGTTTTATGCACCATATTTTTTAGGGAATTGGCTGGATTCTTTCGGTCACTCGGCCAGAACTTCTCCTTCAATGATTCTGATAATATGACATCCTTATGATTCAAGATTAAATAGATCAAAAAAGCCTGCTGTTTTTTTCCGATACCGGAATCCTGACCGTCAGTCGTTGATCTCCATGTCCTGTCTCCAGATAACGCTCTGGTTCCGCCAAACAGTTTAAAATAAACTTTCTGCTTCATATTACTGTCTCCTAGTATAAATAACAAACTCCTACTTTTTCATTTGATAAATAAAAACAGGGCTTGTGTTACCAAGCCCTGCGTACTTCGTATTCGATTTTGCAAAGATTGTTTATCACATTTAACTGACTTTTATTATAACACACTTCAGTTAAAAAAACAGTAACATTTTATCTTTTTTGATTACATCTCTGCATAATATTTGCACATATTTTTGATCATCTCAACAAATTTCGGCTGATCTACATCCATCGCTACCCAACAGTTCGGCTCTTTGCCGCTCTCGCCTTTGAAGTCGATGATTGTCTCACCTACGTTTTCGATCTCTCTGTCTTCTACGTGTACATAATATTTCTCAAACTTCACCACATCGGAATCCATATGTGCAGCGATTGCCAGTGCATCATGGATCACGTTGTTATCCTGTCCATTTTTGAACGCATTTTCTTTCGAGAATGTTGTTAACTGATACAGATAATCACACTCACTGTTTTTGCGTTCACCGGTGATCTCTAAAATCTCATCGAAGTCTTTAATCTCTACTGCTGCTGCGTGTGTTGCATTGAGACCTACCATATAAACTTCCAGTTTCTCAAATACTTCTTTCGCAGCTGTCGGGTCAACCCAGATATTGAACTCGGCTGTTTCGCTTGTAGCAGTTACGTTGCCGAATGTACCGCCGCCCATGATCACAAAACGTTTGATATAGTTTGGAAGATCCGGATATTTGCGAAGTGCAGTTGCGATGTTTGTTAACGGTCCTACTGCAAACAGAACCAGCTCACCGCCATATTTGACTGCTTCTTCATAGATCACGTCCCATGCCGGTTTTTCCTCTGGTGCTTTTGTCGGCTCCGGAAGCTGGATTCCACCAATACCGCCTTCGCCGTGTGTACCGGACGCGTCGCGGAAATACGGTCTTACCAACGGTACTGTTGCACCAAAACCAACTTTAGTTCCTTCCATATGGAATGTCTCTCTCAGACAAAGGCAGTTCTGACGTGTAAAAGATGCCGGAACATTACCCTCTACTGCTGTAAGTGCCACGATCTGATAGTTCGGATTAGCGTTTGCAAGTGCAATTGCATAGCTGTCATCTACACCCGGATCGCAATCGATAATAATCGGAGTTTTATTCATATTCGTACCTCACCCATAAATTCAATTTTCACCCTACCGTGTTATTCACACATAGAAATATTGTACCATAAGAAAAGACAGAGGGAAATACCTCTGTCTTAATTTTATCATGTTTCTTTGAAAAACCACATCAACCGCCAAGATAAGCCTTGCGAACCATCTCGCTGGCAGCCAGCTCTGCACCGGTACCGGCCAGAACGATCTTGCCTGTTTCCATAACATAAGCACGATCTGAGATTGCAAGGGATTTACCGGCATTCTGCTCAACCAGCAGAACGGTTGTACCGTCTTTATTGATATCTTTGATCAGATCAAATACCTGATCAACAAGTAACGGAGAAAGACCCATGGACGGCTCATCTAACATCAGGAGCTTTGGATGACACATGAGAGCTCGTCCCATGGCTAACATCTGCTGCTCACCACCGGAAAGTGTTCCTGCGATCTGATTGCGACGCTCCGCAAGACGCGGGAATCGTGCGTAGATAGTCTCCAGATCTTCTTTAAACTTCTGCTGGTCTTTGTTTGTATATGCACCCATCATCAGGTTTTCATATACAGTCAGCTCCTGGAAAATACGTCTTCCTTCCGGTACCTGAGTCATACCTGCATGTACGATCTTGTGACATGGCATCTTTGTAATGTCTGTTCCGTTAAAAGTTACGGAACCGGCTTTCTTCGGAAGAAGGCCGATGACACTCTGCATAGTTGTCGTCTTACCTGCACCGTTGGCACCGATCAGAGAAACGATCTCTCCTTCATTTACCTCAAAACTAATTCCCTTCAGTGCACAGATGACACCATAGTACACTTCCAGATCTTTTACTTCCAACATTGCCATAGTGCTTAACCTCCGATATATGCTTTGATAACTTCCGGATCCTGCAGAACGGTCTTTGTGTCGCCCTGTGCAAGAACAGTACCGAAGTTCAGAACTGTGACTTCATCGCAAAGGTCAGATACGAAATTCATGTCATGCTCGATCAGCAGAACAGTCATATCGAAATGATCTCTGATAAAACGAATGGTTTTTGCAAGATCTTCTGTTTCATGAGGGTTCATACCGGCTGCCGGCTCATCTAACAGAAGCACTTTCGGATTTGTCGCAAGCGCTCTGGCAATCTCTAACTTACGCTGTTTACCATACGGAAGGTTGCATGCAAGACTGTTGCGCTCTTCTTCCAGATTGAAGATACGAAGCATTTCTTTCGCTTTCTCACGCATCTCTTTTTCCACTTTAAAATGACGCGGAAGACGCAGTGCAGATTCGATCACACTGCATTTATACTCCGGGCGATTCGCCAGACCAACCATAACATTACGAATTACTGTCATGTTGTTGAACAGACGAATGTTCTGGAAGGTTCTCGCGATACCTTTGTGATTGATCTTGTCCGGAGACATGTATTTAATCTTCTCTCCGTCCAGAAAATACATTCCGGTTGTCGGTTTGTATACACAAGTCAGAAGGTTGAACAGTGTAGTCTTACCGGCTCCGTTCGGTCCGATCAGACCGTAAATCTGATTTTTCTTAATACGGATATTTACATCCTGAGCTGCTTTTAAGCCTCCGAAGGAGATACCGAGATTTTTTGTTTCAAGAATATATTCTGCCATTATTTTTCTCTCTCCTTCTCAATCATAGTAAAATCCTGCGGTTTCATATCGATGGATAAAATCTCGTCCATGCTGATCTTGGTCGGAACCACATCCCATTTCGCATTATCATCCTTGATATGAGCCGGATCCAGTCTGCGTTTAAGGATCTTATCCAAGAAAACTCCGAAGTTATATTTATTACGGAATCCTTTTAATGCAGGAGCGTTGTTATAAACAACGATCAAGATCAGGATCAGGGAATACAGTAAATTCTGCAAAACTGCCATCTCTCCGGTAAGGATCGTAGCCAGTTTCGCATTTAAGTATGTGATCAATGTCGCAGCAAGGATGGAACCATTGATACTGCCCATACCACCAAGAACAACCATAACCAGGATTTCAATAGAATAGTTGTAGCTGAACTTGGAGCTCTGAACCACATAGTTGCTGTAGCTGTAAAGAACACCTGCCACACCTGCAAAGGCTGCGGACAGAATGAATGCTAACAATTTATATTTTGTAACGTTGATACCTGTCGCTCTGGCAGCGATCTCATTGTCACGGATGGCAGTGATCGCACGGCCATGTTTGGAACGAATGAGGTTCTGGGAAATCGCCAGAGTTACAAGAACTAACATGAATGCAATCAGGAACAGATAGTTCTTATCAAATCGCGGAGTATCCAGACCCAGAGAGCCGCCAAATGTGCTGTCAGAAGAGTTCTGGAACAGAGATTTCACGATCTCACCAAAAGCGAGTGTTACAATCGCCAGATAGTCACCGCGAAGTCTCAGCGCCGGGATACCAATGATCACACCACAGAGAGCTGCAGTACCGCATCCAACCAGAAGCGCGATCAGCAATGTCACGATCCCGTTGCCAAGGGACGGGATCAGAAGAGCTGCCACTTTACCGCCAAGGTAAGCACCCACACACATAAAGCCTGCATGGCCAAGAGATAACTCTCCAAGGAAACCAACAACTAATGAAAGAGAAACCGCCAGAATAATGCTGATCGCGATCTTCTCTAATAAGAACAACATGGAGTTGTCAAAACGACCGCCGGTGATCGTAATAATACCGAAAATAAGTGTCATAAAACCAATCACAATGTAATTGGCATAGTGATTAAGTTTGAGCTTTCTTAACATTATACTTTCTCCCTCCTTTTCTTGCCCAGGAAGCCATTTGGTTTCACAAGCAGAATGAGGATTAAAATAGAGAACTCGATCGCGTCTGTATACGGTGCGATTGCAGTGACCTTATAAGAAATACTCTCGATCATACCTAACAAGATTCCGCCAAGCATCGCACCCGGAATAGAACCGATACCACCGATAACGGCTGCAGTAAAGGCCTTGATACCAGGCATCGCACCTAACGTACTGGAAACACTCGGTGCCTTTAACAGATAGAACATACCCGCCAGTGCTGCAAGAGCAGAACCGATCGCGAATGTGATCGTAATAATGCTGTTAACGTTGATACCCATCAGCTGTGCTGCGCTTCTGTCTTCAGAAACTGCGATCATCGCACGACCGATCCGGGTATACTTAACAAACATTGTCAGCACAACCATGACAACAAATGTCACACCAAGGGTTACCAGCGAAGAAATCTGGATTGTCGCACCAAATAATTTAATAACACCAAACTCATATACTGTCGCCATCTTCGGTGCAGAACCGAAAATAATCTGAGCAATGCTCTGAAGAAGGTTGCTGACACCGATCGCAGTGATCAGAACTGCCAGAGGTGATGCACCTCGTAACGGTTTATAGGCCACTTTCTCGATGCAGATTCCAAGGATCACACAACCGATCACGGCCATAACAATTGCAAGAATTGGATTTTTCGTTGCCAAAAATACATAAATGATATATCCGCCGACCATGATAATATCACCATGGGCAAAGTTTAAAAGCTTTGCAATACCGTATACCATTGTGTAACCCAGCGCGATCATCGCGTAGATGCCACCCAGGCTAAGACCATTGATTACTGTTGAAAAAACAACTTCCATATTTTATCCCAACTTGTCATATTATTTTTTGTTTTTTCTGCATATATTTATAGAAAAAACATCAATTTGTTCAATTCCCCAAAAATAACACAATGTACATAACGGCTTTTCAGCCATTATGTACATGTGTTACAACTATGTTTGATTCAATCTTAGTTAGCTTCTTTAATTACGTACTGGATCGCAGTTTTGTTTACGTAGCCTGTAGAATCCCAAGAGATGCTGTCGCCTGTAACTGCGTTTTCTAATGTGTAGCCGCCTGTAAACTGTGCTTTCAGGATCTCGCAAAGCTCAGATGCACCGATTGTAACCGGGATCTTCTTGCCTTCTGCGATTGCTTTTTCCATTGCACCGTAGATAGCATATACACAGTCATAAGCTGCTGCACCGAACTGGTTGAGTGTGCCTGCACCGTATTTCTCCACATATTTGTCGATGAACTCTTTTGCAGCGCCGTCAGTAGCCTTGGAGTTGAAGTGAGACAGCATTGTAACTGACTGTGGGATTGTTGTAATATCGAAACCTTCGATATTGTCGATACCATCGAAACCGTCACAACCGTAGTAAACTGCGGAAGCCGGGATTGTGTCTTTCGCCTGTGTCATGAACAAGGATGCCGGTGTGTAGTATGTCGGCATGAAAATGAATTCACACTCTTTCAGAGTATCAATCTGTGTGGAGAAGTCTGTGCTGTTTGCATCAGAGAAGGATGTCTCGATCACAGTTACGCTTGCGTCTAAGTTTGCTTTGAACTGATCGTAAATACCTTTGGAGTATGCTTCATCGGATTTGTACATAACACCGATTGTCTCTCCTGCAAAGTTTGCATTTACGAACTCAGCAGCAACCTTACCCTGGTTACCGTCAGCGAAGCACATCTGGAAACCGTTCGGGTTTGTCGGGATATCGTCGCCGGAAGCGGACGGAGTCAGGAAGAATACATTATCCTCTGCGGAAAGATTCTTGAACTCAAGACCCGGGGCAGTTGTAACTGTACCAAGGGAAACCTGCATACCACCCTCTAATAAGGAAGAGTAGTTTGTGGAAACCTTTGTCGCATCGTGCATATCGTCAGTAGCTACAAATTTAAACGGGATACCATTCAGACCGCCTGCTGCGTTGATCTCATCAACTGCCATCTGCGCTGCGTTTGCAACAGCCTGACCGTACATTGCAGCACCGCCTGTAAGCGGACCAGAGTTACCGATCACATATTCTTTGTTGTTAGCTGTGTAGCTATTCTGGGAGCTTCCGCAACCACTCAGAGATGTTACGCAGAGAGCTGCTGCAAGAAGAAGTGCAAGTTTTTTCATCTTTTTCATAATTATTACCTCCGAATATATCAATTAAGCACTATGTTAAAACGATTTATTCAAATTGTCAACTGTTATTTTAACGTTTTAACCTGAAAAAGTGCATATTTTTCGTTTTTTATTCGTTTTTGGTGTATATTTATTACCCTCGAGCACAAAATCTTTCATTCCATTGATTGACGAAGCCACCCCCTCACATTATAATACTCCGTATATTTTATTTTTCGGAGGTACCCCATGATCCTATATTTTTCTGCAACCGGTAATACGGAATTTATTGCACAAGAACTTGCCCGGCGTCTGGACGACGAATGCATCAATCTGCTTGAACGCGTCAAAACCCGAAATCACGCCCCTCTTCATTCAGAAAAACCGTTTATCATCTGTGCTCCGGTCTACGTTTGTGAAATGCCGATGTTTATGAGCAAATATCTGAAAGAACAAAACTTTACCGGAAGTAAAGATGTTTATTTTATCTTTACCAGCGGCGGTTATTGTGGTATTTCCGGCGTCCTTGCTGAATCTATATTCAAAAAGAAGGGCATGAACTGTCACGGATATGCAGAATTTAAAATGCCGCGAAACTATGTTGCCAATGACCACTACCCAATGCAGCCGAAAGAAGAAGTCGAGACAAGGATCCGGAACGCTTACCATCAGTTAGACAGCGTTGTTTCTACGATCCGTTCCGGAGGCAAATTAACCGCCAGACACGTGCAGCTCTGGGAGGTACTGGTCACGGTTCCATTTACACCTGTCTGGTGCAAATACAAACTGACCGCAAAAGATTTTTACGTAAAAGATTCCTGTATCGGATGTGGAAAATGTGCGAAACTCTGCCCGCTCAACAACATTAAACTAGTAGATAAGAAACCGGTTTGGAGTAATCAGTGTACACACTGTATGGCGTGTATCGGAAACTGTCCGGTCGAAGCGATCGAATATGGTACGATCACACAGAACAAAGAACCGTACAACTTTGGCAAATATCGCTATGTTGTAGAAGACCAGAATAATAATTAATACATAAAATGCCCACAGGAAAGAGATTTACTTTCCCTGTGGGCATTCGCTGTTAAAGTGATCCCAAAAAATCTATTTTTTGCAGTAAACGGCAATTGCCTCACTGACAAATGCAGCTGTTCCATCTGCATGCTTGTCGATGTTGTTTTTGAATCTTTCGTCAGCCACATACATCTGGCCAAGTCCAAATAAGATTTCCTTCGTACAGGTGTAGTAATTATCCGTAATGTGGTTCTGCAGCTTCTTTACAAGCGCCTGTACTTCCTCGGTATCCGAATCAGCGCCATCTTTCATACAGAGTGCAAACTCGCTGAAAATCAGGTTCATATCTTCGACGAGTCCGCTCCATTTGTCTTTCCCGTAATTCTTGGTTTTCTCTGCATGCTCTTTGTATGCATCGGTATTTCCCCAACGCTCCTGTGCTTCCGCCTTGTATGTTTCAAATGCCTTGTTGTCAAATACTTTCATAACATTTTCTCCTTTCATAGCACTGCCAATTGCATCGATCAGCCTCTCTAAACGCTCTTTTTTCAATACAAGAAGCTGCTTTTGCTCTTCGAGTGCCTTGTTTTTGTCATAGTTTGGAGAGGATAATATTTCTCCTATGCTTTTTAAAGAAAAATCCAGTTCTCGATAAAAAAGAATCTCTTGCATCCGAAGAAGAGCGTTTTCATCATAAAAACGATACCCCGTCACCCTGTCAACTTCGGCAGGATGCAGCAATCCAATCTCGTCATAATAATGCAGTGTGCGCACACTGACACCGGTAAACTCAGCAAATTCCTTAATCTGCATTTTCATTTCTATCACCTCACAATACCAGGATACGCTATGACGTTACGTCAGAGTCAAGACTATTTCACAATAATTGAAAAGAAACAGGTAATACAATGACTTTTATACTTCATTATATCACCTGTTCTGATCATTTTTTAAGCTCTTCTGCGCTTCTTTTTCATCTTATACAGTTCTTCTGTTGCCAAACGCGCTTTGGTTACAGAAACATCTTCCTTCGGGAAACAGAAATAAGAAAATTCATTGTCACCGATTCCGATCACATCGCCGATCTCGTACCAATAATAATCCGAATATAAGGTATGTGAAAATGTCGGAGACTGGCGGTAATCTAACTTGCCGTCTGCTCCTACTAAATGGAATCCATCCATATTATGTGTCAGATGACCGGTTCCGATCTTGCATACACCATTCAGATTGACCTGAATAGCAATCTCCACGTCTGCATCTAACAGATACGTGCCATTTTCTAACTCTGTTCGTACACATTCTCTCTGCCAGCGATACCAATCCGGAATATGCGGATATTCGGTATCTCCTTCCTTTGCTGACAACTGTCCATACTGATCCATCGTCCACTGCTTTTTACAAGCATGACAAGTCAAATGGATTCCTTTACCCTCCATCTGATTTTCCACACCACAATGAGGACATTTATAAAGGATTCTGTGAAGTCCATCTGCACGGAACGGTACATCAATGGAAATCTTGTTGTCTCTCTGCCAAGCAAAGTTATCAAAAGAGAATGACTCTGCAAGCAATGCATCCAGCTCATCTACAGATTTTGCTTTCACCTCTTCGGCTGTCGCAATACATTTTACATGTGCACTGACTTTCACATCACGGATCTGAAGCATGTTGTACAGCGGATCCCTGTGGAAGGCTCCCTGTGTGATCACAGTCACCACCGGAACACCCAGACGTTTCATCAGTACTCCCAGCTTATTCGGCAGGGTTGTTGCACAACCGTCAAAGGAATATCCTGCCTCCGGATACATCAATACGCTGGTTTTATTTTTTTTCAGCATGTATTCGATATCCTTGAATAAGGTCAGATCTGCCACATATTTGTGAGTCGGTGTGCATCCGATCAGACGCATCAGTTTTCCTAAGATACCACTCATGGCATCCACGGATGTCACAATGCCAAACTTCTTCGGGTAAAAGATACCATACGCAAGTTTCATATCTGTAAAACTACAATGGTTCATTAAGATCAGACATGGCTGATTCCCCACAAGGTCCATACGCTCTGTAGTATATGAAAATTTCGTTTGGCGTAATGTGATCTCACATACCAGACGGACAATGGTAGTCAGCCACTGCTGCGGTTTCATCGGTTTTTTATGCTTGAGTCTAGGTAACTTCAGCACCTCGTCATAAGACATTTCTTTTGTATTAATTTTCATTGCTTATCCTTTTCTTACTGTCATATAATACTTCGACATTAACAGAAATATTATACCATACTTATTCCTTTTGCGATAACAAAATTGCAATAAAAATCACAACAAATCCAACGAGCATACGGAAGGTTATTTGTTCATGATACATGATAACAGAAAATATGACTCCAAATACGGATTCCAGACTGAGGATCATTCCACCAATAGCAGGTTCTGCATATTTGAGTCCGTAGCTTTGCATGTATAAACAGAGTGCTGTCGCAAATAAGCCAAGGTACACGATACCGCCTACTGCACCGATCGGAAATTCCGCCGGGAATGCATTCCCACCAAATACAAGGATCCATGCAAGGATAGTTACAACCCACAATTCTATGGTTGTTAAAAGCAGCACATTTCTATCTTTGCAGACAATCGATGATATTACAATATTGATCGCACATGGAACACCGCTGGCCACAGTCAGCATATCGCCGGCAGACATTCCCCAACCGCCTGATAATGAAAGAATCCCCACACCTGCAAGGCAAAGAAACACACAGACAATGTGGCGTACTTGAGGTCGTTCTTTTGTCACAAACCAATATAAGAAAGGTACCATCACACTATATGTAGTACATAAAAACGCACTTTTTCCCGGAGATGTGTCCAGTGCCAAACCGCCTACCTGAAGCATGTAGGACGCAAACAAGGTAATACCCATCCAGAATCCATCAATCCAGTATTTTTTATCTAATTGCTTTCTCTGCGGATATGCGACAATAAAAAGAACGATACTGGCAATCAAAAATCTAAAAGCAATAATAAACGATGGAGAAAAAACCTCCGAAGCGAGTTTTCCGATTGTAAATGTACTTCCCCAAAGTACTGCTGTCATAAACAACGCGATTTTAGCGATCGTTGCCTGTCTCATCTTAAGTAAATCTCCTTCTAGACATTTCCTGCTATTGTATCTTATCTAAATGAAAATTACAAGCACACATGAAGCTTCAAATCCGGTTATTTTAATCTGTTAATCTCCGTTTGCAGGTTTTCCAGAAATCCTCCCGCATGTGCCCCATCCATTTGTGTATGATGAAACTGGAACGATATTGGCAGATAATACCGAAACGCTTTTTTCCTATATCTGCCCCAGATGATAAATGGATTATTAAAAATCCCACTGTTCATACCAACTGCACCGTCGATTTCCGTATCTAAAATCGCAGAAGTACCGATTACCATACTGTCACAGGATAGATCTCGGTCCTGGCATGTATTAGCCACCTGAGCAGTATATTTCAGATATTCCTGATTAAATGCTGATAAATCCTCTGTATACAAAATATCACAGGAACTTACTTCTCCGTCTTTGTTTTTTACAATGGTATTGACGGCAATAGTATCATATTGTATCAGTTTTTCACCAACTGGAAGTACATAAAACTCCTTAACCGGAGTCGCAGCCTTTCCGATACAGTAATCAAGGAGCATATTGAATTTCAGATGTTTCTTTTTTGAGATTTTGATCAGATTTGTCACATCCAGCGTTTTAAAAAAGGTGACCATCGGATTTGGCGCCTTCATCCAAAGTGCGTATGCAGAAGCCCTTGTTGTCTCTTTCGGATTGATCTCTCTTGGCATTATGTTATCTCCTCCTGATCTTGGACGGGTAATACAAATCTCTGTGTTGGATAACCGAATTCTGTCAGCAATTCTCGTTCCGCAAACCCTAGATTTTTTAACAAATCTCGATATCCGGTATCTGCTTTGTCACCTTCACGATAAGTCGTCATACTGATCTCCTGTCCCGGCAGATATACTTCCAAAAGTACATCCAAAAACAGTTTTTGAATCCCCTGATTCCGGTATTGTGGATGTATCCCTAAAAAATCAATACTGCCGGAGTGGTCAGAAAAAGTCATCGCTCCGATCAAAAAATCCTTCTCCTTTAAAATGAGTGCTCTCTTCTCCTCTATGGCTTTCGTAATTTCTTTCAAATAATCAGATTCATTCATGACCGGATATCCGTCAATTACCAATCTCATAAGATTCATCCAAGACGGAATGTCCGTTTTTTCAGCATAACAAATGTCTTCTTTATCAAAAACTTTTTTTGTCGTATCCTTATGCAATGCAAATCGCAATTGCAAAGGATAAAAAGTCCGATTATCCCTGTACTGTGGAGGTGGGATTTTATACATCGATTTAAAAGCAGATGAAAATGCCTGTTGGCTCTCATAGCCGCAAATAAAGGCAATTTCAATAATCGGTTTATCTGAAAACACCAAAAGCTTGGCTGCTTCCGTCAACTGACGACGCTGCACATAATCATGAATCGTCATTCCTACCGTTCCGGTAAACATTCGATGCAAGTGATATTTGGAGTAATGAACTGCCTCAGAAACCTTCTCCAGATCCAGTTTACCGTCAAGGTGGTCTTCAATATAGTCTATGACCTTTTCCATTTCTCACGCCTCCTCTCCCTATAGGAGCATAGCAAGAAAATGAGGATTTGTTTTCATTATTCTTGCTCAAAGATAAGGCTCGATGTATTCCTGAATAAAATCAACCCTGTCGAATACCGTAGGTTTAAAATAGGACGACACCGCTACAACCATGTTCTTTTCCGGATTGATGTAAATCACATTACCGCTATTTCCGATAGCGGCGTAGATGTTTGATTCACGATCAATGATCCACCAAAGATATCCGTAATCCATTCCTCGGAAGTGCTTACTTTCAACGGCTCTGGGACTTGTCATTTCTTCAATCCAGTCGGAGGATATGATCTGCATTCCATCAAAAATTCCTTTATTCAAACACAGTAATCCGATTTTTGCCATATCCTCTGCAGACATGCAAAGTCCATAACCCGGGGTTCCCAAACCATCCGTATCACAAAACCAGATATTGTCTTTCGGCAACTTGCCGATTGTAAACTGTTTATGCTCTTCGGCTGTTTCTACATAATAGTTTCCATGCATTGGAATTCCCAATGGTTTAAATAAATATGCATTAGCATAATCTACTGTTTTCATGTTTGTCGCTTTATATAAAATTCCGGAGAGAATATGAAGACACACAGTTTGATAATTAAACTCATCCGTTAACCCCTTTCTTCCTCCTAAAAAATCAAGGGCTGCATAAGTCCAATTATCACTGGAACACACCTTCGTCCAAGGGTCACCTTTACACTTATACGGCGCTCTCATGGTCAACAAATGTTTTATTGTGATTTCATAAATTGTTTTTTCCCCTCTTTTCACTTTATAATCAGGGAAATAATCCAAGATCTTATCATCAATACTTTTGATCTGACCTTTATCCACGGCAATTCCAATCAGCAAAGATATGATGCTTTTTGTAGCTGACATGATGTGGGTACAATCATCTTTTTGATAATCATTCCAACAATCAGAATATACGTTTTTATTATCCTTATAAGCCACTATCTGGCATATATTAGGTTGTTGTTTTTCTATAAAGCTATGTAATTCTGCCTTGTTCATAAAATCAATTCTCACTTTCAACTCACTTATGTTTTGGACGTCCTAAAACAAGCATAAGTGAATTAAAAATGGATTTCAACAGATTTTTGAGGCAATAAAAAACAGGTAATACAACGAAAAACTCATTGTATTACCTGCTTAAGATTATTCTGCGGCTTCTAACATATTTTCGAGGAAGATCCCGTACCCCCTCGTGGGATCGTTCACCAACACATGAGTCACCGC
>JAZTZT010000046.1:0-4146 GCA_045637605.1 Pilosibacter sp. | reverse complement strand
CCACTCAAGAAGCACCGCTCCCCAAGTCATTCCTGCACCAAATCCGGACATGATGATCTTATCACCTTGTTTCAACATCCCCTTCTTTATCATATCATCCAACAGCAACGGGATTGAGGCAGTTGATGTGTTTCCGTATTTCCCAATAGTCATTGGAAATTTATTCATTGGTTCCTTTAGTCGTCTCGCCACGGCCTCAATGATTCTCTCATTTGCCTGATGAAGAACATAATATTTTATATCCTCCTTCGCAATGGAATTCCGTCTCAAAAGTGTATCAATGCTATCCGGCACACATTTTACCGCAAATCGGAACACTTCCTGACCATCCATGGTCATAAATCCCAACTCCGGTTTTTCTCCTGTAAGGAAATTTCCAAGTGTTCTGGACGTACATTTCAGAGAATCACCTTTTGTACCGTCCGATCCCATCAACATATCGATCACACCAGATTCCTCATTTTTCAAAACCGCTGCACCCGCACCGTCACCAAACAGGACACAAGTAGATCGATCCTCCCAGTTGGTTACTTTGCTCAGCGTTTCTGCACCTATGATCAAAGCATTCTGATAAATGCCTGCCTTAAAAAATCCCTGCACAATATTCAATGCAAAAATAAATCCTGCACAGGCTGCAGACACATCAAACGCTGCTGCATTTACCGCACCGATCTTGGCCTGGACCTCACACGCTCCACTCGGGTAATTGCAGTCCGGAGAAGAAGTTCCCAAAATGATCAAATCCAATTCTTCCGGCTTTACTCTTGCTGCCTCCAATGCACGTCTGGCTGCTTCTGCTGCCAAATCAGATGTTCCTTCTTTTATAGAAATCCGCCGTTCTCTGATTCCGGTTCGACTGGAAATCCACTCATCACTTGTTTCAACAATCTTCGCCAAATCGTCATTCGTCACAATTGTTTGCGGTACATATGCACCGATTCCTGCAATTCTGGCTGTCATAGTACTTTCCTGCGCTTTTCCAATATTTTTATTAGTTTGAGTTTCAAACTATACGCACATAATACTTTGAGTTTCAAAATTTGTCAAGAATATTTTTTCATAAAAATAAAAACAGACTGGCCAAAATCATTCCTGACCAGTCTATTTATAATTTTTCTTATTAATTCAATTCATTATACCAGAATTTGCCATCAATCATCGTTGCCTTACAACGAGTCATATTGCTCAGCGGATGTCCGTCGAAAATCGCCAGATCTGCATCTTTTCCTGCTTCGAGACTTCCGATTCTGTGATCCAGTTTCAATACTTTCGCTGCATTGATTGTTAATGCTTTAAACGCTGTTTCCTCAGAAAGACCATATGCCATCGCTACGCCAGTCTCCTCCGGAAGCCACTGTGTCGCAGTTTCTGCATCTGCAGTCAATGCGAACTCAACACCTGCTTTCTCTAACAGCGCCGGATTTTCAATAGTACAATCCCACACTTCCATCTTACCCGGAATCATGCGCATCGGACCAACCACACATGTGACATTCTTTTCCGCAAGAATATCTGCAATCTTATAACCTTCAGTTGCATGCTCTATCGTAAATTCCAGACCAAATTCCTCTGCAATTCGGATTGCCGTCATGATATCGTCCGCACGATGACAATGGATTCTGCAGCGCATCTCACCTCGAACAACCGGAACAAGAGCCTCTAATTTAAAATCTCTTTTTACTTTCTTGTCTTCTTTTTCAGCAAGAAGATCATCAGAATACTGTTTCGCCTGGAACAACGCCTCACGGAGTACAGCGCCAGTACCCATACGAGTCATCGGCATCTTTTTCTGACCGCCATAAGCACCCTTCGGATTCTCACCCAAAGCCATCTTCATCATTTCCGTTCCCGGAATAATGATATCCTCAATACATCTTCCGTTTTTCAGCTTAAACGCAATACCTGTACCACCGATCACGTTAGCAGAACCAGGCATCGTATAACATGTGGTAAAACCGGCTTTGCGAACCGGCTCATACGCAATACCAAAGGGATTCAGCGCATCGATAATGCGAATATGTGCAGTAACCGGATTGGTCACTTCATTACCGTCATCACCCATTCCTTTTGTTCTTGGCTCACTCATAGCAGAAAAATGACAGTGAGCATCGATAAATCCCGGAGTCACCCATTTTCCACCTAAATCCATCACTTCCGCATCTGTCGGAATCTCCACGTCCACACCAACAGCCTGAATCAGTCCTTCATCCACCAAAATGGTTGCATTGTCTAAAATACCGTTTGCAATTGTAACGGCTTTGCAGTTTGTTAAAGCGATCATTCTCTATCTCCTTTACCTGAAACTTATTTCCATTATACTATTGTTTGGTCGGAAGCTCAAGAATTATCACTCATACATCTCATCTAAGGTTTTTGATAAATAATCATCTGGATATATTAAATATTCTAAAATTGGACATATAAGTAATACCACATTTTTTATATGATATCTTCATAACCATTTAATCCTTGCATTTAAGCAGTATGAATATAAGGAGATTATCATGAACGAATTTAGCAGAATCAAAAAAATTGATGCCCACACCCATATTGGTGCATTTGGCAGCCCATTTAACATTAACTTTGATACCGACCGTCTGCTTGAGCAGATGAATACCTACAATATTGAAAAAACAATTCTCTGTGCATCCGGTCCGCATTCCAATGAAGACACGGTCGCAGCGTTCAAGCCACATATGGATAAAATTATTCCGCTCATGTGGATTAACTGTGCAGAAGGTCAGCCGGCATACGATTTATTGGAGCATTACATCCGCGACGAACACTTTGCAGGTGCAAAACTTCAGTCCTTATTCGACGGTTATACCGCCGATGCTCCATGTGTAGACCCTGTTGCAGAAATCTGTGAAAAATATGGAAAACCATTATTTATCCACTCTGGACATCCGCCATTCTCGCTTCCATGGCAGATTGGCCTTTTAGCTGAGCGCCATCCGCATCTTCCAATCGTTATGATTCATATGGGCCATGCCCACGGTGTCTATGTGGATGCCGCAATCACAATGGCGAAGAGATATGACAATATCTGGCTGGAAACTTCGGGCACATCCATGAGCTGCCAGATTAAAAATGCGTATGATACTGTTGGACACGAAAAGGTAATGTTTGGTATTGACTCTCCGTTCCACCAGCCAACCGTAGAAATCCAGAAAGTAATGGCTTGCGGTGTTGATGAAGAAGGACTGGAAAATATTTTTTACAACAACGCAGCAAAACTTATGGGCTTAAAGTAAATATTGATAACAAATGGAAGGTACTAGTATGAAACAAACAAAAACATCCACCATGGACATTGCAATTACCGGTCTCATGGCAGCTCTGGTTTTTACCGGAACATATTTTTTTAAGATTCCATCTACATTTGGATACACACATCTGGGCGATTGCATGATTATTCTTACAGTCTGCCTGTTCGGAACAAAGCGAGGTGTACTGGCCGGTTCCATCGGTGCAGGTCTTGCGGACCTAATCGGAGGCTATCCGGTTTGGGTAATTCCTACAATGTTTATGAAAGCCATGTGGGCATTCATTCTCGGAACCATTATGTACAAACTTATGCCAAACTACAAATATTCATGGCTCGTTGGTGCCATTATTGGCGGCATTGCGCACACTATCGGATACACACTGGTAAAAATCCCACTCTACGGAATGGCACTTGCTATCGGTGAGCTTTTTACCACAGGCTGCCAGAGCGCAGCAGGCGTTATTTTAGGCGGAGCTGCCTATATGATTCTGAGCAAATCCCCGGCAATTCGTGATATTTGTAAAAAAGTTGCCTGATAAAATCTACAATTTAAAAGGACTGGTTACAGATATGGATAATTTCCCTTATCCTTCTGTAATCAGTCCTTTTTATTTAATCATCTAAATTCATCAAATACTGATACACATCTCTCTTACTGATACCGCGATCCTTCGCCACCAGTTTCATGGCCTCTTTTTTATCGATTCCCTGAGAAAGATATTTCTCCATATGATCCTCAATCGGCATTGTCTCCCATGCCTGCTCTTTCTCTTTCTTAATATCCTCGTGAGTCCTTCCTTCCACAACGATCACGCACTCGCCCTTCGGCTCTTCCATCTCGTAATGAGCCAATGCTCCGGAAAATGTTGTACGGAACG
>JAZTZT010000045.1:0-3336 GCA_045637605.1 Pilosibacter sp. | reverse complement strand
CGCCACGAAAATGGAACCCTCCAATGCATACTCCACTTTTCCATCCAATCCCCAGGCAATGGTCGTTACCAATCCATTATTAGAAAATACCGGTTTTTCTCCGGTGTTCATCAACATAAAGCATCCGGTACCGTATGTATTCTTCGCCTCTCCCGGCTCAAAACAGGTCTGACCAAACAACGCCGCCTGCTGATCACCGGCAGCACCTCCGATGGCAACCGGAGCACCAAAGAATTGTGAATCTGTTTCTCCGTACACACAGCTGGACGGTTTTACTTCCGGCAGCATACATTTCGGAATGTTCAGCTCATCCAGAATCTCATCATCCCACTCCAAGGTGTTAATATTAAAGAGCATGGTTCTGGATGCATTCGAATAATCCGTTACATGAACCTTTCCCTTTGTCAACTTCCAGATCAGCCATGTCTCCACAGTTCCGAATAATAATTCTCCATGTTCCGCACGTTCACGTGCACCCGGAACATGATCCAATATCCATTTCAGCTTGGTTCCGGAGAAATATGCATCGATCACCAGACCGGTTTTCTGACGGAATGTCTCTACCAGTCCCTTTTCCTTTAAAGAATCACAATATTCAGAAGTTCTTCTGCACTGCCATACGATTGCATTGCAAACCGGCTCTCCAGTCACTTTATCCCATACGATCGTCGTCTCACGCTGGTTTGTAATTCCGATCGCCGCAATGTCCGCCGCAGTTGCCCCTGCTTTCAGTACTGCTTCCACAGCCACACCAAGCTGTGTTGACCAGATCTCGTTGGCATCGTGCTCTACCCAGCCCGGTTTCGGGAAATACTGCGTGAATTCTTTCTGTGCCACACTGACCATCGTGCCTTCTTTATTAAATAAAATACATCTGCTGCTGGTCGTACCCGCATCCAGCGCCATTACATACTTCGCCATAACCTTCTCCCAATTCTAACCCTATAAAAGGAAATACCACCAGTATAGCACTCCAAGCGCAACATGCAAGATCATGCACGCCGGAACTCCCAAGATAAACTTCCAGTGTTTGGTCTTATGGTGAAATACCTGCATTCCCACAAATGCGCCAAGACTTCCACCGACAAGAGCAGCCAATAACAACGTCTTCTCCGGTATCCTCCACTGATCCTTTATCGCTTTTCTCTTATCAATTCCATACATCGCAAATGCAACAACATTTACGACAAGTAAATATACGATCAGAATTCTTCCCAACACAAGATACCCCTCTCTTTTTCAACATCAACCAATAAATCTCTCTATTACTTCAACACCTTGATCACTCCATGATCATTCAAATGTCGGATCAATGACAGCAGGATCGGAAGACCGAACAGTCCAATCGGTCCGAAGAATCCCACACCAACAAACATACTGATAAGAGTCACAACCGGGTGAAGTCCCAGCTGGCCACCGATGATCTTCGGTTCGATAATATTTCTGATCACAGTGATGATCACATAGATCAAGAATAATTCCAGAGCCAGTGGATAATTTCCATACACCAGCATAAACAATGACCACGGGATCATAATACCACCGGTTCCAAGCACCGGCAGAATATCAAAGATCGAAATACACGCAGCTACAATGATCGCATGGTTCATACCGATCAAAGAAAATGCAAGGGATAATTCTACAAATGTAATGGACATGATCACTGCATAGGATCCGATGCAAACCAGCAAGGTTCCCACCACATATTCCTTGATTTCTAAGAACAGCTTCTTCGAATCCTCATCCAACTGGCGCATGCAGAAACCGGTCAATCGTCTGTAGTCAATGGTAATAAAGAATGTGCTTATGATCATGATCACAATATCCACAAACAATCCAGGAACAGAGACCGCAAAACTTGTAGCAATATCCACAACCTTTCCCGGAAGTCCGGAAACCATCTCACTGAATGACTGGATCACCTGGCCTGTGCTTCCATTGGCTGCACTCAGTGCCCCGAGCTCCAGCTTGATCAGAACACGTTCCACGTCATGCAACACATCCACGAAAAACGGATATACCTGTTTAATATAAAAAGACGGAAGTTCCCCAACAAGTCTGATCACCGAAGATACGATCTTTGTTCCGATCAAAGCGATCAAACCGCCTACGATCACATAAAACATGAGAACTGCCAGCATTGCCATTGGTTTATGAGGCAAGCCGAATCTCTTTTCCATAAATCCAACCGGTCCCTGAAGAAAATAAGCGATGATAAATGCGACCACAAATGGCATCACGATCGGAAGCAGATATTGGATCACAAAATATGCGATCGCCACCATCACGCCAAAATATGCAACATTGATCAAAAATGCCCTTTTCTTTTCCGTCTTCATTTCTGTAATCCCCCCGGACAAATTCCTTCAACAGAACCCAAATATATCAAACATTCTATTTAATTATAGTTCATATCTCAGACTTGTGCAACAATTCCACTCAATTTTTGCACCTTAAGAACAAAAAAATCCCTGTGATGGAGATAACTCACCACCACAAGGATTCTTTATTTACCAATTAATCAAATTGTCAATCTCGTATTAGATTGCGCCTGTAAGTTTGAGAACTACCTCAGCGATAACAGCGGAACCTACGTATGTACCTACGAATGTAAGTAAAGCTACGCATACGATCGGGAGACCCTGGGATTTGAATACGCCAAAGTCTTTACCAAGGGAGATACCTGCGTAAGCAAGGATCGGTGTACATAACGGAAGAAGACCGATCTTGTTCATGCTTGCGTAAGCAAACTCAGCGCCCGGGAAGCCCGGAATTGTTACGATAATCGCTACTAAAGAGATGTAAGCGATTGCCGGAAGGTTCTTCGGAAGTACTTTGTCAATTAAGTCTGTGATAGCACAGCCAACAACTGTGATACCGAAAATCATAGCCATACCCGGAAGACCACCCATGATATCTACCGGTGCGCCTGCTTTAGTTGTGCTGATCCAGTTACCGATTACTGCGAAGATAGAAACGAGAACCAGACATTTAATTCTTTTTGCCCATACAGATGCGTTCATTCTTATTTCCTCCTATTATGCATTTTTCTTAACCGGCTCGCCGTTTACGTAGTTCTTGTTGTTCTTTGTGAACATCTTGTACATCCACTCAGTCATCGGAAGAGCCATGAAGAGTGTCATGTAAAGACCGTCAACGGAAGACAGAAGCTGGGAAGAAGCGGAAAGAGCCTGAAGCTCCTCAGCCATTGTCGGGAATGCTTCGATAACAGCACCAAGGGATGCGGACATCATGGAAGCAGAACCTGTACCACATGCCATTGCAAGTGCCTGCGGAGAGAAAAGACCTGTGGAAGCAAGTACGGAACAAAGGATA
>JAZTZT010000044.1:0-5125 GCA_045637605.1 Pilosibacter sp. | reverse complement strand
ATACCAATGTATAAAGGTCAGATTATAGATTTTTCAAACGGTGAACATAACCGATTATACGAATTTTGGATGAAACGTGAGGACAGAACAGAGGACGGAAGGGACACGTTTGATATATTAAATGAAAAGAGAACACTGAATGATGAAGAGCACAAAGTACTTGTGAATTATGTTTTCTGCCAATCAAGAGCTGTAAGAGAAACGATAACAGAACTAGTGCGTGTGAATTCATTTTCGCAGTATCCTTCAAGACTATCATGTCTTTATGTATGTGATACAAAAGAAAAGGCAATGAAATGGAAGCAGAATTTTGAAAGCTACAATCGAACCGTATTGCAGTTGGTAAAATTGAAGTCTGATGCTCCGGCCTTTACTGGTGATGCATCCCTGCTTCCGGAGGTAAATGGTGATAGCTTTGATGAAAAAATCAAACAAGCAAATCGGTATTGGTCTGGCGAATTGTTGGGTGTATTGGAAGAAACATTATTAGGTGGAAAAATAGAAGTTGTAGAGATCGTTGAAGATTATACATAGTCGGCATGCCAAATACATAACTTGGTGTTACTCTGGGAGATAAAAATGAGCAAATTAATTTTATTGAGAGGAAATTCCGGTAGTGGCAAAACTACTGTTGCAAAGAAATTGCAGGAAAAATTTGGGTCCAATACAATGCTGATTTCACATGATATGGTCCGTAAACAAATTTTGCATGTGTGGAGTAGAGAGGGCGTTGAAAAATCACAGCCGTTAATGATTGAATTAATGAAATACGGAAAACGTAATTCGGAAATAACAATCATGGAAGGGATTTTGCCTTCGAAAGATTATGCACAGTTATTTGATGCGGCTGTTGAGGAGTTTGGCAGTGACATCTACTCTTATTATTGGGATATCCCATTTGAGGAAACGTTACGCAGACACGGCACAAAACCAAATCGAAATGATTTTGGTGAAGAGGATATGCGGCGTTGGTGGAAAGAGAAGGATTACCTGGATATAATTCCTCAGACTATGATTGATAAGGATTTGAGTATGGAAGATGCTGTGGAATTGATATATAGGGATGTTACGGAGGCGGCTGAATGAAACAACTAATTGTCCTTATTGGTCCAAATGGAGTAGGGAAAAGCACTACTGCCGAAGTGTTGCTGACTCTAACAGCTAAAACCGCATATGTGGATTCGGATTGGTGTCGTGTCATGAATCCATTCGCACTTACTGAAAAGACCAAACAAACAGTAATAGATAATATTTATTGTCTTCTGAGAAATTATCTGATGTGTGATGATATTGAGAACGTTGTGTTTCCATATGCGTGGCATGGTGATAGAAAAGAGATCTATGACACAGTAATAAATCGTTTAAAGCAAGACATGATTCAGTTTGAAGAGAGGATTTATATTTTAAAGTGTTCCAGAGAAGAAAATGAAAAACGTGCACGAAAAGATGGAAGGGAAGAATTACGAATCAAGCGCGGAATGGAAATGACATTTTCATTCTATGATGAATTCGAATATCCCTGTATTGACACAACAGATATGACTCCCGAGCAGGTTGTTGCAAAGATCTGTAGAAACTGATACATACTTTTGTATCATTAAGAGATCAAAATGGTTGTAGAATATACTTTGGAAAGGAGTTCTGTATGATTACATTTTGGAATTCGGAAACAGTCTATATTGGAACGGATTTACAGAAAGCCTGTGCAGTTCGCGATCAGTTAGATGCCATGGGAATTAAATACAAGTATAAAGTTCGCAGTCGTGCAGGCGAACGATCCGGAAATAGAAGCCGTTTTGGAAGTCTGGGAGTAGCAGACCAGATGTATATGTATGAGATTCTGGTGCATCGAAAGGATTTCGAACGAGTGAGAGTTTGAATACGCGGATGGTATCAAGCCGAAAAGGAAATTGTAAAATGAACAAAAGTGAATTATTGAAAATTTGGTTGGAAGAAGAACGTGTGGCGCATATCCATGGTTGGGATTTTTCACATATCCAAGGTAAATATGACGAAGAAAATGATTTACCTTGGGATTATGCAAGACTTGTGAAGCATTATTTGAAACCGGATCATGATTTGTTAGACATGGATACCGGCGGTGGAGAATTTCTGCTTTCATTAAAACATCCATATGAAAGGACAAGTGCAACTGAGGCGTATGCTCCAAATGTCCAGTTATGTGAAAAAGTATTGTCACCGTTAGGAATTACCTTCAAAGAAGCAGATTGTATCGGCGAATTACCATTTGCAGACAGTACATTCGATTTGGTAATCAATCGACACGGAAGTTACAATCCGGAAGAGATTTACCGTGTAATGAAACCAAATGGTATTTTTATAACGGAGCAGGTGGGTGCTGAAAACGACAGAGATTTGGTGGCTCAATTATTAGCGATAGTTCCACCGATGCCATTTCCGGAACAGTATTTGGATATTGCAGTTGAAAAGTTTGAAGAAACTGGATTTTCAATCATTGAAAAACAGGAGGCATTCCGACCAATCAAGTTCTGGGATGTCGGTGCTCTGGTATGGTTTGCACATATCATTGAATGGGAGTTTCCGGGTTTTTCTGTGCAAAGCAGTTTAGACCAGTTATATGCGTTACAGGAGAATTTGGATCAAAAAGGTGTTATTGAAGGAACGATTCATAGGTTTCTGCTTGTGGCAAAAAAATGATGTTCCGGTTTTTTGCCAATCATTCTATGGTATAATAGAACGTGTTTGACAATCAAACTAGGGGGAGAAATTATGTTTGAAAAAGTAACAGATCATATTTATGTATATCCGTTTAATGGATACACCGACCGTCCGAATATCGGGTTGATCGTAGGAGAGAAGCGAGCACTCCTTTTTGAGGCGGGTAATTCCGCGGCGCATGTGGAGTTGATAAAAAAGGATTTGGAGGAGCAGAATCTTCCGCAGCCGGATTTTGTGGCGATCAGCCATTGGCACTGGGATCATAGCTTTGCGATGTCTTCATGGGAGTGTCCGTCTATTGCCGGAAAGGAAACGAACGAGCAGTTAAAGGTCGTTCAGACTTGGAAATGGGACGATCAATCTATGGATGAGCGAGTTGCGAATCGTGAGGATATTACATTTTGCTGTGAGATGATCAAACGAGAGTATGAGGACAGAGATCAGATCCAGGTTGTACCTGCTGATATCGTGTTTGAGGAGCGAATGGAGATTGATCTTGGTGGTGGTGTGGTTTGTCATTTGATCCATGCGAAGGGGCCGCATTCTTCGGATTCCGTGATCTGTTATATTCCGTCGGATGATTTCCTGTTTTTAGGAGATAGTGACTGCAAGGATCTCTATGGTCTGCCGTGGCATTTTGATATTGAGCATGAGGAGGATTTTGTTCCCGTAACGGATGCACTTCCATATGATCGCGAGAAGGTTGAGGCTTATTTACAGGTGTTGGATAAGCTGGATTTTGCAAGATGCATTAGCGGACATGCTCCGGTCATGACGCGGGAGATATTGTATTCTTACTTGAGGTAAGGAAGTACGAGTTCCAACATGTAAGAGAGGTACGCGATGCTTGAGACAAAGGATATAATTCTAAGGGATTTGCAGATGTCAGATATTTCCAAGCGGACCGAATGGGAAACAGTGGAAACGGAATGGCAGCTGTGGGATGGACCGTGGGAATTTGAAGGGTTAGCAGGTGCAGAGAAGCGGAGGAATATAGAGAGGCGTATCCATGCAATGCATACGCAGGCGGTACATATCTGGAAGGATGATGAGAAGCGAAAATCGTTTCAGATTGAAGTGCGTGACGAGGAACCGAGGCTTATTGGCTGGGTAGCTTCTTATTATCTGACGGAAAATTATGTGTTTACGAAGGATATCACGAATCGATGTGCGGTGGGAATTGATATTCCGGATCAGTCTGCGCGCGGGCACGGCTACTCATATCAGGCTTTGAGGTTGTTTATTGATTATCTGCTGAATCATGGCGAGAAAGATATTTATCTGCAAACCTGGTCAGGGAATTTACGGATGATCCACATTGCGGAGCGACTGGGCTTTGAGGAGTGCCGAAGAAAAGTTGCGATCCGTATGGTCAGAGGAAAGAAATATGATGGACTAACCTTCCGACTTAATATGCAAAAATATGCAGAATTTATTTGTAACTATTTTGTGAACGAGTCTTAACAAAATTTGAACTTGCGCTCTGTTTATATTAACTATGCGAATAATTATTATTTTGATATGATAATCGTACAGAACAGAGCAGGAGGTTTTTGGATGACAGATAATATTTTTGTGGCGATCATGTCAGTAATGATGTTTGTGGCTGCGGCCTATGGTTTTTGGTTAGACTCCGGCAAATAAATATAAATGAATAATAAAGGGAAATGCGCTTCGTAAGTAGTTTATGAGGCGCTTTTTTTATGATATAATGAGTTCGGAGGTGGATTTATGATATATACACCAATGACAATCAAGGCAATGAAGTTGGCATACCAGGCCCACTTAGGACAGGTTGATCATAATGATGTCCCATACATTTTTCATCCATATCATGTGGCTGAACAGATGACAGACGAGATTAGTTGCACAGTTGCATTATTGCATGATGTGGTAGAGGACACGGAAGTAACCTTAGAGGATCTGAGAAAAGAGTTTCCTACGGACGTGGTTGAGGCTGTGGCGTTGCTGACACATGATAAAACTGTGGATTATTTTGAATATGTGAAGGAAGCAAAAAAGAATCCGATCGCGAGAAAAGTGAAGATGGCGGATCTTGATCACAATTCGGATGAGTCCAGATCAGAAGGATCTGAACTTACGGAGGAGCAGCTTGCGTATTGGAGAAAGAAATATACGAGGGCGAAAGCAATCTTGTTGGAGTAAGCAAGAACTTGCATTTGCTAGTGAAAATCTGTACAATTAAGAACAGTTATGATAAATATTTAAAAAGTACAACATATGTATAGAAAGGGCAGTGACTTATGGCAAATCAGACAGATAAGAAAAGTTTGGTAGTTGGTCATCGCAATCCGGATACAGACTCAATTTGTTCTGCCATCTGTTATGCGAATTTGAAACACCAGCTGACAGGTCAGGAATATGAGCCTTGCCGTGCAGGCAGTGTAAACCCGGAAACAGAGTT
>JAZTZT010000043.1:0-30669 GCA_045637605.1 Pilosibacter sp. | reverse complement strand
CGATTGCTAGATGCTTTTTTAATCATATTGGAATGTCACCCCTTTACCTTATTTACCGGTCTTACCTTCTTTACGACGAATCACTTCATCAGCGTACTTAATTCCTTTGCCCTTGTAGGGTTCCGGAGGACGTTTGAAGCGGATTTCAGCCGCAAACTGACCAACATTTTCTTTGTTGATACCGCGAACGATAATTACGTTCTGGCCCTGAACTTCAGTTTCGATACCTTCGGGATCAACCATTACTACGGGATGAGAGTAACCCAAAGTCAGGTGCAGCTCTTTACCCTGTTTTGCTGCTCTATAACCAACACCGTTGATCTCAAGCTTCTTCTCATAACCAGCTGTAACACCTGTGATCATGTTAGCGATTAAAGTTCTTGTAAGACCGTGGAGAGATTTCATTCTCTTTAAGTCGTTCGGTCTAGTAACGATGATCTTGCCTTCTTCTTCTTTGATTTCCATTTCAACCGGTAATTCTCTTACCAGCTCGCCCTTCGGGCCTTTAACGGATACTACGTTTCTCTCTGCGATTGTAACAGTTACGCCTGCCGGAATCGCGATCGGCATTCTACCAATACGTGACATGCCAAATACCTCCTACTTAGATTCTCGGAGAGTGCTTTTACACTCCCTGTTTTCAGTTTCTATGTTATTGCCTTCGAGTTACAAAGGGTTATACTCCTTTGTAAACGCACAAAGGCCGCACCAAACGCCGCCCTTCCCATATTATTGGGCTTTGCAGGCGACGGGTGAGCATAACCTTGGATATTATATACTAATCGTCAAATAATTGCAAGTACTTAAATAAGTACAATGATTACCAAACGAATGCAAGTACTTCGCCGCCAACACCGAGCTCACGAGCCTTTTTGTCTGTGATAACGCCCTGGTTTGTGGAAACGATAGCGATGCCGAGACCGCCAAGTACTTTCGGCATATCTTCTTTACCAGCGTAGATACGAAGACCCGGTTTGGAGATCTTCTTGATGCCGGAGATGATTCTCTCGCTCTTGTTGTTGTTATATTTTAAGGAGATGCGGATTGTCTGGAAACCACCATCTTCTACGATTTCGTATTTCTTGATGTAACCTTCCTCTAAAAGAATATTAGCGATAGCTAATTTCATCTTGGAAGCCGGAACGTCTACTGTATCATGTTTAGCAGTATTTGCATTACGAATTCTAGTAAGCATATCTGCAATCGGATCACTCATTGTCATTTTAATTTTCCTCCTTATGGATTGTTGGTTGTTACACTGTCGGTTCGCAGCTCATTGCTGCGCTTCACAGTACAGTTCCCTGCGGAAAACAGAGAACAGCTGACTTGCCATCTAACTTGATGAGGTTCTTACGAACCTCGTCAAGCATTTGGTCAAGTTTATTTCCAGCTTACCAGCTAGCCTTCTTAACACCCGGAATCTCGCCCTTGTAAGCAAGCTCACGGAAGCAGATACGGCAGATGCCGTATTTTCTCAGATATGCATGTGGACGACCACAGATTCTGCAACGGTTGTATTCTCTTGTGGAGAACTTTGCCGGACGCTGCTGTTTAATCTTCATTGAAGTTTTAGCCATGGATAAATCCTCCTACTTATTTTGCAAACGGCATGTTGAATAATCTTAACAGTTCACGTGCCTCTTCGTCTGTCTTAGCGGTTGTAACAAAAATGATGTCCATACCTCTAACTTTATCAACTTTATCGTACTCGATCTCCGGGAAGATGAGCTGCTCTTTGATACCGAGAGCGTAGTTACCTCTGCCGTCAAATGCGTTAG
Source organism: Pilosibacter sp. (assembly GCA_045637605.1). Taxonomy (GTDB): domain Bacteria; phylum Bacillota; class Clostridia; order Lachnospirales; family Lachnospiraceae; genus Pilosibacter. Next base: position 28,891 of record JAZTZT010000043.1, on the reverse strand, counting down.
CATTTACACCACGGAAGTCACGTACACGCGGAAGAGCAAGGTTGATAAGACGATCTGCAAACTCGTACATCTTCTCACCACGGAGAGTTACTTTACAGCCGATAGCCATACCCTCTCTGAGTTTGAAGTTAGCAACGGATTTTTTAGCCTTTGTCAGAACTGCTTTCTGACCTGTGATGATCTCAAGGTCACGAACTGCAGAGTCAAGGACTTTCGCGTTGTCTTTAGCTTCGCCTACACCCATGTTGATAACGATCTTATCGAGCTTCGGCACTTCCATGATATTCTTATAACCAAACTTTTTGATCATTGCTTCAACGATCTCGTTCTGGTACATTTCTTTTAATCTAGCCAACTTTTTTTCCTCCTCTCTGCTAATTAGTCGATAACTTTACCTGTTGCTTTTGCAACACGTACTTTCTTGCCATCTTTAACTTCGAAGCCAACTCTTGTAGCTTTTCCATCAACGAGAAGCATTACGTTGGAAACGTCGATAGCAGCTTCTTTCTCTACGATGCCGCCATTCTGGTTCATCTGGTTCGGTTTTGTGTGCTTCTTAACAACGTTAACGCCTTCAACGATAACTTTGCCATCTTTTACGCTGAGAACTTTACCAGTTTTGTCTTTATCTTTACCTGCGATAACGATAACCATATCGTCTTTCTTGATTTTCATCATAACTGGCACCCTCCTTATAATACTTCCGGAGCAAGGGAAACGATCTTCATGAACTGTTTCTCACGAAGCTCTCTTGCAACCGGTCCGAAGATACGTGTACCCTTCGGAGTCTTGTCATCTTTAATGATAACTGCTGCGTTTTCATCAAACTTAATATAAGAACCGTCTTTACGACGAGCGCCTTTTACTGTACGAACTACAACGGCCTTAACTACATCGCCCTTCTTAACAACGCCGCCTGGTGTTGCATCTTTAACGGAAGCTACGATGATATCGCCGATGTTAGCATATCTTCTTGTGGAGCCGCCCATTACGCGGATGCAGAGAAGCTCTCTAGCACCTGTATTGTCGGCAACCTTTAATCTGGTTTCCTGCTGAATCATGCCTGATACTCCTTCCTCGATTAACTATCGATTATCTTGCTTTCTCGATGATTTCAACAAGTCTCCATCTCTTATCCTTGGATAACGGTCTTGTTTCCATCACTTTAACTGTATCGCCGATACCACACTCATTGTTCTCATCATGAGCTTTTAATTTATATGTGTTCTTAACAATCTTACCGATTAACGGATGTTTTACGTGGTTTTCGATAGCAACTACGATTGTTTTGTCCATCTTGTTGCTAACTACTTTACCCACACGTGTTTTTCTAAGATTTCTTTCCACGACGGATAATCTCCTTTCAAATTACGATTCGTCACACGCATTGGCGTGTGTCATAACATAGGCCGGAACTGCTCTAAGCAGATCGGCGCAAAGTTATGATATTGATATTAGTTAGCAACCTAGTTTGCCTTCTCTGTGATAACAGTCTGAATTCTAGCAATGTTCTTACGAACCTCTTTGATTCTGCTTGTGTTATCTAACTGGTTGGTTGCGTTCTGGAATCTCAGGTTAAAGAGTTCCTTTTTTGCTGCAACTAATTCATCGTTTAACTCTGCAGCTGTCTTTGCTTTTAATTCTTCTACGTATTTATTAGTTTTCACTGTTATCACCGCCTTCTAAATCTGCTTTAGAAACAATCTTACACTTACACGGCAGCTTGTGCATAGCGAGACGAAGAGCCTCTCTTGCTGTCTCTTCCGGAACGCCAGCGATTTCGAACATTACGCGGCCCGGTTTAACAACTGCTACCCAGTACTCAAGAGCACCTTTACCGGAACCCATACGTGTCTCAGCCGGTTTAGCTGTTACTGGTTTATCCGGGAAAATTTTGATCCAAACTTTACCACCACGTTTGATGTAACGAGTCATAGCAACACGGGCTGCCTCGATCTGGTTAGATCTGATCCAACACGGCTCAGCTGCTACAAGACCGAACTCACCGTTGGAGATTTTATTTCCTCTTAAAGCTTTACCTGCCATAGTTCCACGGAACTGTTTGCGGCGCTTTACTCTCTTCGGCATTAACATTATTTATCGCCCTCCTTGTTTCCTCTTGTCGGAAGAACCTCGCCTTTGTAGATCCAAACTTTTACGCCAAGTTTGCCGTAAGTTGTATCTGCCTCTGCGAAACCATAGTCAATATCAGCTCTTAATGTCTGAAGCGGAATAGTACCTTCGCTGTAGAACTCTGTACGAGCGATATCAGCACCACCAAGACGACCGCTTACCGCTGTCTTGATACCCATAACGCCAGCCTTCATGGATCTGGACATTGTGGACTTCATAGCACGACGGAAAGATACACGGTTCTCAAGCTGCTGAGCGATGGACTCTGCTACAAGCTGAGCTTCACGGTCCGGTCTTTTGATCTCTTTGATATCAACAAAGAGCTTTTTCTCTGTCATCTTCTGGATTTCTGCTTTTAATTTCTCAATCTCAGCACCACCCTTACCGATAACAACGCCCGGTTTAGCTGTGTGAACGATAACTTTTACTCTATCAGAAGCGCGCTCGATTTCGATTTTGGAAACACCGGCGCTGTATAATCTTTTCTTTACGTATGTTCTGATCTTGTTGTCCTCTACGAGGTTGTCAGCAAAATCAGCCTCAGCGTACCATCTGGAATTCCAGTCTTTGATAACGCCGACTCTCATGCCGTGTGGATTAACTTTCTGTCCCATACTTGCCTCCTATTATTTCTCATCAAGCACTACTGTGATGTGGCTCATTCTCTTCTCGATTCTGTAAGCTCTACCCTGTGCTCTCGGTTTTACTCTCTTCATTGTCGGGCCCTGATCAGCGTAGCACTCTGCTACATACAGGTTCTCAACATTCATACCGTTGTTATTCTCTGCGTTTGCGATTGCAGATTTTAATAATTTCTCAATTAAGCTAGAAGCATATCTCGGGTTGTAAGTTACAATACCAAGTGCACTCTGTACATCTTTGCCTCTGATAGCATCTAATACGAAGCAAGCCTTCTGAACGGATACTCTTGCATAAGACAGCTTTGCAGACGGTCTTGTATCCTTCTGAGCATTTCTCTCTCTTTTAATCTGACTTCTATGTCCTTTAGCCATTGCGAAAACCTCCTTTCAAAGCGTCTTATTATCTACGTCCAGACTTCTTCTCGTCTTTACCATGACCTCTGTAAGTTCTTGTTGCAACGAACTCACCGAGCTTATGGCCTACCATATCTTCTGTTACATATACCGGCACATGCTTTCTGCCGTCGTGAACTGCAATTGTATGACCTACCATCTGCGGGAAGATTGTAGAACGGCGGGACCAGGTTTTGATAACCTGTTTCTGTCCAGCTTCGTTCATAGCGTCTACTTTCTTAAGTAAGCTAGCATCAGCAAATGGGCCTTTTTTAAGTGAACGACTCATCGTTTTACCTCCTAATTGATAATTAACCGTTTCTTCTTCTTACGATTAACTTGTTGGACTGTTTGTTTTTCTTTCTAGTCTTAAGACCAAGAGCCGGCTTGCCCCACGGTGTGCTCGGACCCGGACGACCGATACCACACTTACCTTCACCACCACCATGCGGATGGTCATTCGGGTTCATTACGGAACCGCGAACTGTCGGACGGATACCCATGTGACGTTTTCTACCAGCTTTACCAACTTTGATAAGGTTGTGGTCAGCGTTACCTACAACACCGATTGTTGCGCGGCATGCTACCGGAACCATTCTCATTTCACCAGACGGTAAACGAAGAGTTGCGTATTTGCCTTCTTTAGCCATTAACTGAGCTGCATTACCTGCGGAACGTGCTAACTGACCACCTTTACCTGGCTGCATCTCAATGTTGTGTACCTGTGCACCTACCGGGATCTTGGATAACGGTAAGCAGTTACCTACTCTTGCCTCAGCTGTTTCGCCGGACATAACTTTCATACCATCTGTAAGACCCTGCGGAGCAAGGATGTATGCTTTCTCGCCATCTGCATAGCAGATAAGAGCGATGTTTGCGCTTCTGTTCGGATCGTACTCGATACCGATTACTGTTGCCGGAATTCCATCTTTGGAATTTCTCTTGAAGTCGATGATTCTGTATTTTCTTCTGCTGCCGCCACCGTGGTGTCTAACAGTGATCTTACCCTGGTTGTTACGGCCAGCGTTCTTCTTTAAAGAAACTACTAAGGATTTCTCCGGAGTGGACTTTGTAATCTCTGCGAAATCAGAGCCAGTCATGTTTCTTCTGGAAGGTGTATATGGGTTATAGGTTTTAATTCCCATTTTGTGCTCCTTTCAACGCCTTCTGGCGTTTCTATTTTAATTATCGCGACTTTGCTTGTCGCATAGGTTCATTGGGAGCTCAGACTCCCCAGCAAATCTTACAGACCCTGGAAGATCTCGATATCTTTGCTGTCAGCTGTTAACTTAACGATAGCTTTTTTAGTTTTTGCTGTCTTACCAAATACAAGACCGCGTCTCTTGTTCTTGCCATCGCTGTTCATTGTGTTAACGGACTCAACTTTTGTGCCCGGGAACATTTTCTCAACAGCTTCTTTGATCATTGTCTTGTTTGCTTCCGGATGTACGAAGAATGTATACTTCTTCTCAGCCATAGCGTTCATGGACTTCTCTGTTACAACCGGTTTGAGGATTACGTCGTAGTACTGTACGTTTCCCATTATGCGTATACCTCCTCGATAGATGCTACAGCAGCTTTAGTAGCTACTACTGTGTTATATTTCAGAATGTCGTAAACATTGATTGTGTTTACAAGTGCTGTCTTAACTTCCGGAATGTTTCTTGCGGAAAGAACTGTGTTCTGATCGTTCTCGTTAAGAACTACAAGAGCCTTGGAAACTTTGAGGTTGTTCATAACAGCCTTGAAGTTCTTTGTCTTGATCTCTTCGAACTTAAGCTCGTCAACTACTACGAACTGACCGTTCTGTACTCTGCTTGTTAAAGCGGATTTGAGAGCCGCTCTCTTCTCTTTCTTGTTAAGACGGATTGTGTAATCTCTCGGTGTCGGAGCGAATACTACGCCGCCGCCTGTCCACTGCGGAGCTCTTGTGGAACCCTGTCTAGCGTGACCTGTTCCTTTCTGTCTCCACGGTTTTCTACCACCACCGGAAACTTCAGCGCGTGTTTTTGCTTTCTGTGTTCCCTGACGTTTATTTGCAAGCTGTGCTACAACTGCGAGGTGTAAAAGGTGCTCATTTACTTCAACACCGAATACAGCATCGTTTAATTCCATTGTGCCAACTTCGATACCTTCCATATTAAATACGGTTACGTTTGCCATTTCTAGTTTCCTCCTTTCTTATAAAAGCTTACTTACCAGCTTTTACTGTCTCTTTCAGTGTTACTAAGCACTTCTTCGGGCCCGGAACTGCGCCCTTGATCAGGATCAGATTGTTCTCTGCATCGATTCTTACTACTTCAAGGTTCTGAGTAGTAACTTTCTTTGCTCCCATGTGACCCGGCATACCCTTACCTTTGAATACGCGGCCCGGAGTTGTTGCAGAACCGTTGGAACCCTGATGACGATGGAACTTGGAACCATGAGCCATCGGTCCTCTGTGCTGACCATATCTCTTAATAGCACCCTGGAAACCTTTACCTTTGGAGATTGCTGTTGCATCTACTTTGTCGCCTTCAGCGAAGATGTCAGCTTTGATTTCATCTTTTACGTTGTACTCTTCAGCATTCTCAAATCTGAATTCTCTTACGTATCTCTTGTAGGATACGCCAGCCTTATCAAAATGGCCTTTAACCGGTTTGTTAACGAGTTTCTCTCTCTTGTCAACAAAACCTACCTGTACGGCTTTGTAGCCGTCGTTTTCTTCTGTCTTAACCTGTGTAACTACACACGGGCCAGCCTGAAGAACTGTTACCGGAACAAGTACGCCTTCTGCATTGAAGATCTGTGTCATTCCGACTTTTGTAGCTAAGATCGCTTTCTTCATTGTTTTTACCTCCTGTTACTAATCTACAGCGGAACGTAATCAGCTTTGCTGTACGTTCATCCTAGAGCAGCCCAACATAGGTGGAACACTATGACATCGCATATCGCGACGATGTTGATTCCCATTCAGGAAAGTGTTGCTTTTATATCAGAACCATTCAGGATTTTTACCTTAATTATTTTTGTCCCAAGGCCAGTTCATTTCTCACTGTGCCCCATCGGGAAACCCGAACTCCGCTTTGCTTCGTTTGGGTAGCATTTCGAATAAATAATTCAGGAATTATTTATTCTTCATTTTGATGTCGATATAAACACCAGCCGGCATTTCGAGTCTGGACAGTGCATCTACTGTCTTCTGGCTCGGGCTTGTGATATCGATGAGTCTCTTATGAGTTCTCTGCTCAAACTGCTCTCTGGAATCTTTGTACTTGTGAACAGCTCTTAAGATTGTTACAACCTCTTTCTTAGTCGGAAGCGGTACCGGTCCGCTCACCTGAGATCCTGTTTTCTTTACTGTCTCGATGATCTTTGCAGCACTCTGATCAACTAATTTGTGGTCGTATGCTTTTAATGTGATTCTCATAACCTGACTTGCCATAAAAAAAGTCGCCTCCTTTTCGCACTTTTAACGAAGTACGACAAGTGGGTGACTGTACACGGTCTCGCGTGTATCCTCCAGATTCACACAGTGAATCGCAGAGCGATTTACGCGTTGTTATTGCCCCTTACCCTGAGCAACTGTTAACTTGGTACAGTGACTTGTCGCCATTTTTATAAATTGACATTCGCTCCACGGAAAACCCACCGATTTCTTCGGTGGCAACCTCACGCTTCACAGCTATCATGCCACAGCTCCATAAAGATATCATATCATCAAAAAAATTGCAAGCATTTTTTCTTTTTTTTCTGTTTTTTTATCCATACAATTTACTTTGTGGATATCTTCCTTTTATATAGAAGAAACACGCATTTTCTTCAACATTTCGACTGCAAAATACATCCTTTTTGCATCACCTGCCGCTGTCCCGTGCGCGTTTCTTCTATAATTAATGTTCTATTCTTTAATCAGCCACTGCCGTTTCCTCTTCCTTTACTCTCGCATCTGCTTCCAGTTTCGCCTTTACAGCTTCTTCACCTTGCAAAAGCACATCAATGGCTGCACGAATCTGATTATCATCTTCCTTCGGGATTTCTACCAGAGTCTCCAGTTCTTTATCCAGCTCCACAAGCACATCCGGTTCAATACCCTCTTTATGAATGCACTCACCGGACGGTACATAATAGTATGCTGTTGTCAGCTTCAGAGCACTTCCATCCGGAAGTGGGAAGATTCCCTGTGCAATGCCCTTTCCGAATGTCTTGGTTCCTACCACCGTTGCCAGTTCATGATCCTTCAGGGCACCGGTCAGTACTTCCGATGCACTTGCACTTTCACCATTGACAAGCACTACCATCGGAATATCCATCTGATGACCATCCTGCGCTACGTATGTGCTGTCTTCCACACCTTTGCCTTTAAAGCTTACGATATCCTTTCCATCCGGGATCAGATAGTCTGCAATGCCCTCAGCCGCGCTCACAACACCACCTCCGTTATTGCGAAGGTCTACGATCAGTCCCTGCATTCCCTCTTCTTCTAATACATCTACTGCATCAATAAACTGAGTAGTTGATACATCTTCAAAGGAAGACAATGCTATATAACCAATCTTTTCTTCCAGCATTTCGTATTCTACTGTCGGATTCTGTACGATCCGACGAGTCATAGTCAGATCCACATAATCTTCAACAGACTCGCGATATACAGTCAGCGAAACTTCCGTTCCCTCTTCTCCTTTGATGTGATCGCTAACCACCAGACTCAGATCCATACCGGAAATATCCATTCCTTCAACCGCTGTAATAATATCTCCGGGAAGCATTCCCGCAATGTCCGCAGGAGCGTCCTTAAAGACCTTAACGACGGTCACAATGCCGGTGTAGACATTCTGACTGACCATAACGCCAATGCCACAATACTCGCCTTCTGTGCTCTCTATGAGGCTCTGATACTCTTCTTCCGAATAATAAGAAGAATATGGATCGCGAAGAGAGGCAACATAACCAATGTACATCCAATCCATCGGATCTTCTCGCTCGGTCTCTTCATCGAACAAAAAGTACGTATCGATCAGTTTCTCGATGTAATCGAGCTTATATCCGATCTCATACAATTCCATCTCTTCGTCCGTCACTTCATGTTCCGCAATGATATGAGATCCGGAAGACTCTCCCGAAGCACCGCTCCCCGTTCCTTTGGTGCTGCGTGCTACGAGCCAGATTCCGGACGCGATCCCCACAACCGCCATGGCACAAAATGCTGTGATCAGTGCACCGATCAGCACACCTTTCCAAAATTTATTTCTATTCTCTCTTTCTTCCAACGTCCCATCTCCTGTTCTGTCAATCCCTGCTGTCTTTACGGACTCACATACTTACTTGGATTCACATATGTACCGTTCACGCGAATACCAAAATGCAGATGCGGGCCTGTCGAATAACCGGTAGAACCAACTTTTGCGATCACCTGACCCTGTTTTACCGTATCCCCCACCTTGCAAAGCAGCTTGGAAGCGTGCATGTAGACCGTATAAACACCGCCTCCATGATTGAGCATCACGTAGTTTCCTGCCGAATAACTATACGTGGATACAACCACCGTTCCACCTGCGGCCGCCAGAATATTCGTTCCGGTCGGAGCTCCCACATCGATACCCTGATGATTCGAGGACGCACCTTTGGTCGGTGATGTTCTTGCACCAAATTTTGATGTGATCCTTCCGCTAGCCGGAATCGGCCATATAAACTTAATATCTCCGATACTCTGTGTTTTATACGTTGTTCCGGAAGCTGCCGCTTTCTTCTTTGCCTCGTCTTCCTGGCGTTTGATCTCAGCCTCGATCGCCTTGATGGAATTCTCCTGCTTCTTCAAGTCTTTCTGATATTCCGAAACATCCTCTTCCGCCGCATCAATCTGACTCTCAACCGCTTTTATTTCCGCCTGCTTGGCTACCATAAGCTCCTCAACCGAAGCATGTTTTGCCTCTGTCTGTTCCTGCAGTTCCAGAAGCTCTGCGTGTTCTGTCTCCAGAACCACTTTTGTCTCAGCGATCTGCTGTTTGGTAGCAATGTATTCATCCAGCTTTTCTCTGTCGTATTCCGAAATCTTTCCGATATATTCCGCTTTATTTAACAGTTCGGATAGTGATCTCGCCTGAAGTAACAGATCCACATAGGAACTGTCACCTTTCTCATACATATATTTAATTCGAAGCTTCATCGCTTCATACTGCTCGGCCTCCATCTCTTCGGCCGTCTGCAGTTCTGTTGTCGTAATTGTAATCCGCTCTTCTTTCGCTTCAATGTCCGCGCTGAGCTGTGACAACTCCTCTCCAAGGGCCTCCAGCGTTGCGTCCATCTGCTTTACATAAGCGACCGCATCGCCCTTTAACGCCTCCAGTTTTGCAAGTGTCTCTTTCGCACGTTTCATCTCCTGCTCAATGGCTGTCTTTTTCTTTTTCGCATCCGTCAGACTACTCTTCGTCGCAAATGACGGAAATGCTGCCAAACCACAACACACAAAGGTAAGAGCAATCACTAACCATCTCTTTTTCTTCATTCTATATGCTCCTACACACGCAGATGTCTGCGAATCGTCATAAAACTGACGATAAAACCAAGTCCGCCTCCAAGCACCAGGGAAACTCCTGTCATCGTCGGATATACCTCTCCAATCGGAAGGAACTGAATGATTCCGGACAATAACTGGAATCGTTCCATGACAAATTCCACTGCACTATTATATAGGAAGAACATAGCTCCAAGAGGGATCGCCGCACCCACCAGACCAAGCAATGTACCTTCCACTACAAACGGTGCCCGGATCATAAAATTCGTCGCACCAATGAGGCGCATGATCTTGTTCTCATTCTTTCGAAACTCTGCTGCCACATTGATCGTATTGCTGATCAGGAATACTGCAACCGCAAGCAGCATTGTAAGGATCACTCCGCACAGCAATGTCAGGATTTTATTAAAACTAGAAAGACCCGCCACTGCACTATTGGAATAATTTACCTTTCTCACGCCTGCCACGTTCTGCAGGTAGTCGACCATCGGTCCCTGATCCGCGATATCATACAGATAAATCTCATAGGAAGCAGACCCGGCTAATGGATTGTCCTCCGCAAATCCTGCTGCCAGATCCGTATTCTCTCCAAAATATTCTGCCTGGAATTCCTCCCATGCTGCGTCTGCAGAGACAAATTTCATATCCTTGATTGCAGTTAGTTTCTCCTGTCGGATCTTCTCTCCAATCTCCTGAATTTCTGAGTCGGAAAGTGTTTCCTCAAAGAAAACCGTAATTCCCATCGTAGACTCCGCTGTCACCACCATGTGCTGTACATTGGTGATCACAGAAAAGAATACGCAAAATAAAAAAATACATGCAGAAATGATCGCGGTAGACGCAAGGGAGAACCAGATATTTCTGCATATATTTATAATACCCTGTTTAAAACAGTACCAGAATGTGCTAATTCTCATATCGATACCCGCCTTCTTTTACGTCACTGATCACGACACCTTTGTCCATGGTGATCACACGTTTTTTCATCATATTTACCAGTTCACGGCTGTGAGTCACTACGATCACGGTCGTTCCGCGATGATTGATCTCCTCCAGCAGTTTCATGATCTCCATTGCATTCTGCGGGTCTAAATTTCCCGTAGGCTCATCAGCCAGTAAAACTGCCGGCTGGTTGATCAACGCTCTGGCAATCGCCACGCGCTACTGCTCACCACCGGAAAGCTGGTGCGGGAACGCTTTATATTTCGATGAGAGACCGACCAGTTTCAGCATACGCGGAACCGCCTCTTTGATGGTTCGCCCCGGTACACCGATCACTCTCTGAGCAAAGGCAATATTTTCGTAAACTGTCCTGTCCTTTAATAAACGGAAATCCTGGAACACAACCCCAAGCGTTCTCCGATACCTCGGAACATAACGTCTCGGCATCGCACCAAGATCCATATCATTAACGACAACACGGCCGGAAGTCGGTTCAACCTCTTTCAAGAGAATTCTCAAAAGAGTGGATTTTCCGGAACCACTCCGGCCGGTAATAAAGACAAATTCACCATCTTCGATCGAGATGTCTACGCCTTTGAGCGCACGGCTGCTCTTATCGTAAGTCTTTGTCAAATTATTAATTTCTATCATTTTAGTAATCCAGGTTCTCCATATACTTCATGTACTTCACGACCATAAGCGCAATCTTAAATGTGATCGCATCTTCAAAGACACGAAGATCCAATCCTGTACTCTTCTGAAGCTTATCCAGACGGTATACCAAAGTATTTCTGTGAATATACAACTGTCTGGAAGTCTCAGATACGTTCAGACTGTTTTCGAAGAATTTGTTGATCGTAGTCAGAGTCTCCTCGTCAAATTCATCCGGATTCTTACCATCGAAGATCTCCTTAATGAACATACGGCAAAGCGGAAGCGGGAGCTGATAGATCAGACGTCCGATACCAAGATTGGAATACGCCACCACATTCTTACCGCTATAGAAAATCTTTCCTACATCAAGAGCCATCTTCGCCTCTTTATAGGAACGGGAAACATCTTTAATTTCACTGACAATCGTACCAAAGGCAATATGCACTTTGGACATCGCCTCTGTGTTTAGCATATCCAGGATCGTATTCGCTGTCTTCTCCAGATCCTCATAGGTTTCCCCCGGTTTCACTTCACGAACCAGAATGATATTCTTCTCATCTACCGCTGTAATGAAATCTTTTGTCTTTGTAGAGAACAGACTTCTCACGGTTTCAAGAGCATTAACATCCTTCTCATTCTTCGTCTCGATCAGGAAAACGACACGCTTCACATTAGTCTCGATGTGGAGCTTCTTCGCACGGTTGTAGATATCAACCAGAAGAAGGTTGTCCAGAAGGAGATTCTTAATAAAGTTATCCTTGTCAAAACGTTCTTTATAAGCCACCAGCAGATTCTGAATCTGGAATGCTGCGAGTTTACCTACCATGTAAACATCATCGCTGCCGCCTTTTGCGAGCAGGATGTACTCTAACTGGTGCTCATCGAATACTTTGAAGAATTGATAGCCGGAAATCACCTGACTGTCAGCCGGAGATGCGGCAAAAGCGAGAACAGAACTCTCATAATCCTCTGCGCGCTCAAATGTGGATGCTAATACTTTACCCTCCACGTCGCAGACGCAAAGGTCAATCCTCGTAATATCTTTCAGTCCATCAATATTGGACTGCAAAATTTGGTTGGAAATCATAGCGTCCTCTCCTTTTCGAAATAATAGACATATCCAATTAGTATTTTAATACAAAATCACCAAAAAGAAAAGCAAAATTTTGTATTTTTGTACAAAATGTATTTATTTTTTCGTACAAACAGCGAAACCGAAACGAAATATCGTCCCGGTTTCTGTTCAAATAGTCTAATATATAATTGTGCGTTCTGTTTCTCTGTCAAAAATCTGGATCCTGGTTACATCTAATGCCAGAATTACCGTACTTCCTTCTCCGCCTGCCGGCATCTCATCCGTCACACAAAGACCGGAGGTCTCCTCCATCATAAAACGAAGCATCGGTCTGGAATAAAGATCTTCCATTCCCTGCACTTTACATGTCAGTTCCCCTTCACTGCCCTTCTTCTTACCGTCCACTACACTCAGTGCATCTGCTCTCACACCCACCAGAACTTCCTTCTTTAAGTAACCACGCTCTAAAAGCTCTCTTCCCTTTTCATCCGGAAGCAGGACCTTTCCTTTTTTGAAACTGAGGCCAACCGTGCCGTTCTCCTCATAGACGTTCGCTGTAAAGAAATTCATCGGCGGATAACCAACCACACCTGCCACATATCGATTCTTCGGACATGTCAACAAGTTCACTGGTGTGTCATCCTGACAAATCTCACCATCATTCATAACGATCATACGTCTGCCTACTGTCATGGCAGTCTTCTGGTTTTCTGTCACATAGATCACCGTCATATCCATCTTCTCGTGGATATTTAAGAATCTCCGGCGGATCACTTCCTGAAGCTCTTCATCCAGATCGGCGATCGTGCTGTCCAACAGAAGGATCTTCGGTTTGCGGACCAATGCACGTCCCATCAGTACCTGAAATGTCTGAAGAGGTGTCAATTCTTCCGGGAGCTTGTCTAAAATAGTACTAAGATTCAGTACCGTCACCATCTCTTCTACTCGTTTGTCAATCTTCTCCTGGCTCATCTTCGCCATACGGAGTGCAAAGGACAAATTTTCCAGAACTGTCATATGCGGATATAATACACTATTGCGGAAGATCATCGCCACACTTCTCTCACGCGGCTCTGCATTGGTCATATCAACACCATCAATATACAGAGAACCGGAAGTAATTTCTTCCAAACCTGCGATCATGCGAAGTAATGTAGATTTTCCGCATCCGTCCGGACCAGAAAGAACAAGAAGTTCATGATCTTTGATCTCTAAATTAAAATCCCGGATCGCATGTCGACCGCCAGGATATGTTTTGTTTACATTTTTTAATAATAAACGGGACATCGGTCTCCTCCCAATATACAGACTTTATAAATATATGGTACACAACTTCTTGTGTTTTTTCCATATGGCAAAACGCCAAAATATTGAACGTTTTTCCATGAAATTTGTATATGCCAGACTGCACGTTGGAAGTTTTTCCTTTCATTACACGAAAAAAGCGCCCTCATAGAGGACGCTTTTGTAAAAAATGACGATTTTTCTTTTCTCGCAATACTTATTTGATAGCGATTGCTTCCATCTCAAGTAATACACCCTTCGGAAGTTTTGCAACTTCTACGCAGGAACGTGCCGGACACGGAGTCGGGAAATGTTTTGCATAGATTGCGTTGATGGCTGCGAAATCGTCCATGTTCTGGATGAATACGCAAGTCTTAACAACTTTTTCCATAGATGTGCCAGCTGCTGCAAGAAGGTTTGTCATATTCTGCATAACCTGCTCTGCCTGTGCCTCAACACCTTCCGGAACTTCGCCTGTAGCCGGGTTTACCGGGATCTGGCCAGATGCGAATACGAAGCCGTTTGCTTCAATAGCCTGGGAATACGGGCCGATAGCTGCCGGTGCATTGTTTGTCTTGATCTCAATTTTCATTATAGTTACCTCCACTATTATATTTATTTTTGTAATCGAACCGATAGTCGGAACGACTACCATAGCTTACTCTTGTAGCAACGATCAACGCTTGATCGCACGGATACTTTTCTCCGTAATCTCAACCTTACCTTCTTTTAACAGATGGCCGACTGCACGCTTGAACGCATTTTTGCTGAGTTTGAACTCTCTTGCGATCACTTCCGGATCCGCTTTGTCATTGAACGGGAGTACACCGTCAAATTCATCGATCACCTGCATCACAAGCTCTGCATCTGTGAAAATCTGGTTGTGAGCTTTGTCTCTTGCGCTTAAATCCAGTTTACCATCTTCTCGCACTTTTGTCACGCGTGCATGTACTCTCTGTCCAACTTTAAATCCGCCAAACAGCTCTCTTGTCGGGATCAATCCCTGAAACTTCTCATCCCCAGCTACAAACGCGCCGATTTCCGGATTAATCTGGAATATAAATCCATCAACCTCATCGCCAGTATGATATTGGGAATCTGTACTGAGGAACTGATACACCTTCATAGTCGCCGCAAGACGATTGCTCTTATCAATATAGAGAGCAACCAGAACGTGCTCACCCTTTCTCACCTGATGAGTCTGCTCTTTGAACGGGAGCAGAAGATCTTTCTCCAGGCCCATATCCAGGAATGCACCGATCTTAGATGTATCACGCACCTCCAGGATCGCAGTTTCTCCCAAAGTCAGTTTCGGAACATTCGTTGTTGCGATCATTCTGTCTTCGGAATCTTTATATAAGAAAACATCCAGCAGGCTGCCGATCTTTGTTCCTTCCGGAACCATCTTCTTCGGAAGCAATACGCCTCTCTCCGGGCTATTCGGGGTCCAGCCTTCTTCAGCCAGATATACACCAAAATCCTTTTCTTTAATGACCTCTAAGGTCTGCAGCTTTCCAAGCTCTAACATGTCTTTCGTCCTCTCTTTCTCTTCTATTGAGTACTGACTTTCAACTCCACATTTGCATACACACTTCCGTCTTCTGCGCAGAGGGAAACCACATATTTGTTCCCTTCCACTGCCACTTTCAAGGTAAGAATATCTCCGAGCACAGCCGCTTTTCGATACTCCGCACGAATTCCGCAAATCTCAGCTCCCTTCGGAAGCACCTCAGAAGCAATTGCTACATACTGTGCATTGTTCACATGAAGATTGGTGTCCAAATGCTGTTGCATAACCGGAATCGTTCCGAATACTTCCATCTCTTTCGGAAGTGCGATCTTCCTTGGGAGATCTTCCATGTCAAGTCTTGGCTCTACCACTGGATAAAGGCTGGTTTCTTCTGGTGTCAGACGTACCGGTCTTCCAGTAACAATGTCGGTCAGAAACCAACAAGAATCCGCTTTCACAAGATAATTGCCACTCTTATCTAAAATCGCAAAGTTTCGCAATCCGTAGATTCCCTTGAAATCATATGGCCATGTGGCGATCGTAATCTCTTCTGCCACATCCGGTCTACGAACCACTTCCACATTCCAGGCAGACAATAACCAGGATTTCTTAGTTTCCTGAACGTGAGCAAAACCAAGTCCGGCATCTTCTGACTGAAAGATCGAGCAATCCTGAAGATAATTCATCAAACCGATAATGGAAAGTTTTCTGTTGGTGTCAGTCTCACTAAAGCGGACACGACTGTTAAAACTATACATGTAATACTCCTGTCCTTCATAACGGAAAAGCTCCAATTTCGTGCGAAATCAGAGCCATTGCTGTACGCGTATTAATTTTAATATGCTTTATATTCTTTGTCAAGGATTCCCGACAAGGATTTCACCGGACCGAATTTTTTCTGCAATCTCCTTACACTGCGTACGAATTTCTTCCGGCAAAAGTAAGATTCCATCTGAGGTTGTATTGAAAATAAAATCCACCGCCTCATCCTTCAATGTAAGATAACGAACGGTTCCTCCTTCAAAACGATTATTAATCAGTTCTTCCATCAGAATCGCCGCAGCCTGTTCCGGCTTTTCTACGATTGATGCAGCAACTGCTCCATGGCATTTTATTTCTGCATCAGATTCTGTTGTGATCGTCTGATTCTCAAACGTAGGTTCTTCAATCAGACCGGAAAGTTCTGTTTCCATCTCAATTAGATGTACACCATGTTCCTGGGCACCTTCCAGGATCCCCTGCCCTGCTGTGGAAGCAACAGACATAACAATATCTGCCTTCTGCTCAATCTGAGAAAGTACCGCATCTTTTCCTTTCTGCATATCGTCCCAGCTGCCCACGTAATCTTCCAGAACTACGATTTCGGGATTAACGAATCTGGCTCCCTGTTCAAAAGACTGATAATACTCCTGAACAATCGGAATATTCATACCTCCGATCCATCCGATTACAGGATCTTCATTGATACCGGCTGACTCCGTGGATTCTGTAAACATCGCAGCAGCTGCTCCGGCAACGAAAAAACTCTCCTTCTTTTCCATGTACACGGATTGTACATTTGGCAAATCAATCGATACATCTACAGAGACAAATCGAATCTCCGGATACAGTTCACCGTATTTTGCAAGATACTCTCCCGGCTCAGCAGATGCCGCAAGGATCATATCTGCTCCATTTTCACATGCCAAACGCACTGCAGATTCTAATTCCTGTGCATTTTCACCTTCCAATTCCGTCACAACAATCCCCGGTTCCTCAGCAAATGACTTCACGCCTTCGCTGAACAGCCGATTATAGGACTCTCTTTGGTTTTCTCCGCTATATATAACATATATCTGTGTTTCATCCGATTCCTCAGCTTCTGTTCCATTCACTTCAGAGCCTGCAGAAACTGCTTCCGTTTTCTCATTCATACTGTCACCTGCACCACAGGCAGACAGCGCCAGGCATAATACGATCGGAAGAATTAAACTGATTTTTAATTTCATTTTTTCTGTTCTTTCTTCATTTTAATTTCTTCACAACAGAATAACATCAGTGGAATATCTTGTCAAGATTGGACGAAATGTATAAATGTGATCCAAATATGACAAACGTCGTTTTATCTGGCATTCGCATTATATTATAATTGTACATGTAACAAGGCGCAATTGTGCTTTGAATTATAGAGGAGGTGCATGATTATGTACAAAAAAATTGATGCGGCAACCGAATATATCAGATCCAAATTTGATGGTAAAATTGATATTGCTATCGTATTAGGATCCGGCCTTGGACCATTGGCTGACGAAATCGAAAATCCTATCGAACTCGATTATGCTGATATTCCATACTTCCCAACTCCAACCTTAGCAGGTCATGCCGGAAAATTAATCATCGGAACGATTGGCGATAAAACAGTTGTAGCGATGAAAGGTCGTTTCCACTATTACGAAGGACACGATATGGAAATCGTTCAGCTCGGCGTACGTGTATTCCAGAGATTAGGTATTGAAAAATTAATCCTGACAAATGCATGTGGCGGTATTCGCGAAGATTTAGTTCCGGGATCTATCATGATCATCAGAGATCACATCGGTCTTTTCTGCCCATCTGTTTTAAGAGGAGAAAACTACGATGAATTTGGACCAAGATTCAAAGACATGACAGAGGTATACAGCAAAGCAGCTGGTAATATTGCTCGCAAAGTTGCAGCTGAAAACGGTATCGAAGTAACAGATGGCGTGTATGCATACTTCCCAGGTCCAATGTATGAATCTCCGGCAGAAATCTTAGCTTACCGTGCACTCGGAGCAGATGCAGTTGGTATGTCAACAGTACCGGAAGCAATTGCAGCTAGACATGGCGGACAGACAACACTTGGAATTTCCTTAATCACAAACAGAGCAGCTGGATTAGGAAATGCTGAATTAAGCCATGCAGAAGTAGTTGAAATTGCTAACAAAGCAGAAAAGAATCTTGTTACTTTAGTAAAAGGCATTATCTCACAGTGGTAATCTTTTAATAAAAAAACTCCCAACAAACGAAAAATTTGTTGGGAGTTTTTTTATTAAATATCAACTAAATGACATTGCAAATTAGTGACCGCCTTTTGCAATCTTTCTTGCACGACTTGTACGGATAATACCGATCACAACTACTGCAAGCATTGTAGAAGCGTACGGAATCATCTCGATAAACTCGGACGGGAAGCTGGAACCACTCTTCAGAGATGTTGCAAGCGCATCTGTAAATCCGAAGAAAATAGCTACAATACCTGCACCTGCCGGGTTTGCAGACGCGATGTTACTTGTGGAAAGACCGATGTAACCACGACCGTTGATCATACCCTTCATGAAGAAGCTTACCCAACCCATGGACATAAATGCACCTGCGAGGCCGCAAAGTACGCCAGAGATTAAGAAAGAGATATAACCAATATTCTTAACGCTGATACCTACAGAAGATGCCGCTGTCGGATTCTCACCAACCGCTCTTAATCGGAGACCAAGTCTTGTTCTCTTAAGGAAGAACCAAACTGCCCAGATACTGAAGAAAGCAACGTATGTTAAAAGGTTGTGTCCGGAAAGCATCGGACCGATAACCGGAATACTGTCAAGTACCGGAATTGTGATAGACGGAATTGTGTATGCCTTAATTGCAGCGGAAGTTGTAGCCTTCTCACCTGTTAAGAGATACATTACAAATACAGTACCACCTGCTGCTGCAAGGTTTGTAGCGATACAGGTAAGGTACAGGTCTGTTTTACCGGAGATACTTGCAAACGCGATCACACCGCCAGTAAGAACACCAAATAAGATAGCTGCTGCTAAACCGATCCATAAGTTTCCTGTCATACCGGAAACAACAACACCTGCAAGTGCAGCTACAAGCATCATACCCTCTAAAGCCATGTTCATCATTCCTGCTTTAGCACTAATAACGGCTGCGAGACCAGCATAGATCAGAGGGGTTGATAAACGTAATACTGAGAAACCAAAGTTTCCAATCCAATCCATTGTAGACATATAATCTCTCCTCTCTTATGCTGTCTTCTGAGCTGCTTTCTCTTTTGCAGCCAGATCCTCTGCAGCAGCTTTGTAGATGAGTTTCTTCTTGTAGTTACCCATGAACTCTTCAGCCGCTACCATGAGGATAACGATACCCTGAATGATAGTAATGAACTCGATCGGGATATCACCCTTGGAGTTAACTACGTCAGCACCGATACGGATATATGCAAGAAGAAGGGCTGCTACCGGAACAAGAAGCGGGTTCTTTCTCGCAAGAACTGCTACCATAAGACCATCGAAACCGTGCTGTGTACTTGCTGTCCACTGGAAACGATCGTAGTTACCAAGAATCTCAACAGTACCGCCGATACCTGCAAGAGCACCACCAATAAGCTGTGCACCGATGATTGTTCCCATCATGTTGATACCGGAAGCTTTTGCGAACTGCGGGTTGTTACCAACCACACGCATCTTGTAACCAAATACCATCTTATAGAAAAGAAGAGCTACAAGGATAACTGCGATAACAGCAACAAAGAAACCTGCCTGAACTCTCATTTTTCCAAAGATGCCCGGGAACTTGATCACTTCCGGAAGCGGTAAGGAACCAAGGAAACCGATGGAGCTGTCTCTCATGAAATATTTCAGGAGATAAATTGCAAGGAATACAAGAATGTTATTCAGCATAAGGGATGCTACTACGATATTCGCATTAAACTTGGCTTCCATAACAGCCGGAATGGAGGAGATGAAAGCACCTACTGCTGCACCAACTGCAAACAGTACAAGAATGCCAACCGGACCCGGAAGGGAATCACCGATCTTCAGAGCTACCATGGAAATCACACAACCGGAGATCATGAAGATACCTTCACCGGACAGGTTGAATTTGTTTACCGCATACATAAAGCACATGCAAAGACCTGTGAATGTAAACGGAATTGCCAGGTTGATAATACTACCGATACGTCTTGGAGAAGAGAACGGTCCTAATACGAACTGCTGGATAATATAAACAGGATCATCACTGATGACAAACAGAGTGATCAGTGCAACTGCGTAAGCAATTGCTACCGCTGCAATGATACGAACCAATTCAACGGTAAATTCTACTTTACTGGTTTTATTCATAACAGACCCTCCATATCCTTTTCTGTCATTGTCTTAAGTCCAAGCATGTACTCACCAAGCTCAGCTTCAGATACTTCACTTGCTTTCGGGAATACCGCAACGATTTTACCTTTACGCATTACGAAAAGTTTATCGGAGCATCCAAGAACTTCATTTAAGTCAGCAGAAATAAGAAGAGTTGCTGTTCCTTCTTCTCTGGATTTTCTAACGATCGCTTTTCTGATCATCTCAGCCGCACCAACGTCAATACCACGTGTTGGCTGGTTTGCAACGATAAAGTTGCCGCCTGTTGTGAACTCACGGGCAACTACTACCTTCTGGATGTTACCACCGGAAAGGAAACGAACTGCCTGTTTCTTGTTGTCACAGGCGATCTGGAATTCTTTGATATACTCATCAGCAACGCTCTCAATATACTTCTTATTGATGAACATGCCTTTCTTGTAACCCGGTTTAAAATAACGATCAGAGATAATGTTGTCACAGATGGACATCTCGCCTGCAGCACCGTGGATCATACGGTCTTCCGGGATAAGTGCCATACCCATCTGGCGGATTTCAAATACGGATTTGCCATCGATGGACTGACCATTCAGTTCAACGGTACCGGAAGCGAAGCCGTCCATACCGGAAAGTACGTCGGAAAGTTCGCTCTGACCATTGCCCTCAACGCCTGCGATACCGATAACTTCACCGGCTCTGATATCGAAGGAAAGACCATCAAGAACTCTCTTACCGTCTGCATTGATCTTTACAAGATCTCTTACCTTGACGATCGCGTCACCCGGTGTCGGGTCTTCTTTTTCAAACTGTAATACTACGTCACGGCCTACCATGAGACGGGAGATATCTGCCTCGCTCATATCAGAGAGGTCATAGCTGCCTAAGCAGTTGCCGCGACGAAGGATTGTGATTCTGGAACAGATTCTCTTAACCTCTTCAAGTTTATGAGAAATGAAGATGAAGGAATGTCCATCATCACGGAGACGAAGAAGCTGCTCAAAGAGCTCATCTGTCTCCTGCGGTGTTAATACCGCTGTCGGCTCGTCCATGATGATGATCTTTGCACCCTTGATGAGAACTTTCATGATCTCAACTTTCTGTTTCTGACCTACGGACAGATCACAGACACGTGCTAACGGATCTACATGGAAATTATATTTTTCAGATACTTCTCTTGTCATTTCAACTGCTTTGTCGAAATCAAAGAGACCGTTCTTCATCGGCTCGATACCGAGAAGTACGTTTTCTGCTACTGTTAAAGACGGAACCTGCATGAAGTGCTGGTGAACCATACCAATACCTTTGCCGATCGCATCCAGAGTATTCTTGATATTTGCATCTTCGCCGTACAGAAGAACCTTACCGGTCTGCGGTTTCTCAAGACCGAAAAGAACCTTCATAAGAGTTGTTTTTCCGGCACCGTTCTCGCCAGCTAGCGCAAGAATCTCACCCTCATTAAGCCAGAATGTAACATCTTTGTTGGCAACAAAACCATTATCATAGATCTTGGTAATGTTTTCCATTCTCAGAATTTCCTTGGCCATACCTTTTCCTCCTACCCAATACGATATCAGCAGGATTAACAAGTTAATCCTGCTGATTCAAAATCATTTTTTCAAACAATCCAGTTATTACGGAGCTACAGCACCCAGGAATGCCTGATATTCAGCCTCGTCTGCAAAATCGAAGTAAGATTTAACTGTCATCTCACCAGAAAGGATCTTTGCATTTGTCTCAGCCATTTTCTCTCTAACTTCTGCCGGAACATTTGCCTGGAAGAACTCGTTGTCTACATAACCAACAGCAGCTTCTTTTAAGCCGAGTGTTGTAACTTTCTTCCACTGAGCTTCGCCAGCTTCTTCGCTATGGAAGAAGGATACGAGGGAGTTACCAACTTCTTTTAACATGGATGTAACGATAACGTCAGCGATTTCCGGGTTCTCGGAATCTTTGTAGTATGCATACTGGTCGGAGTCAACGCCGATAGCCCATGTACCGAGTTCCTGACATGCCTCGAAGAGACCTGCACCAGAACCACCAGCTACCTGGTAGAATACGTCAGCGTTCTTATCTCTAGCCTGGCTTAAGCAAAGCTCTTTCATCTTAGCCGGCTCTGTCCAGGAACCTACTGTACCTTTGATAACTTTGATTTCCGGATTGTAATCAACAGCACCCTGTACGAAACCTGTTACGAAGTCCTCGATAACCGGGTTGTCCATACCAACGTTAACAGCGATAACGCCTGTCTCGGAAAGACCAGCTGCCATCTGACCTACCATGTAGGAACCTTCGTTCTGAGCGTAAAGAATATAAGCTACGTTCTCCGGGATAAGCTCCTCATCGAGGGAGTCATCGTAAATTACGAACTTGTTGTCCGGATACTCTTCAGCGAGCTTTAACATAATGTCTGTGAATGTGGAACCACCAACTACATACTGGTAACCTTCATCAAGAACATCGAGGATCGCATCTTCCCATTTATCGGATTTTGTTGCATCACCAACTTCGATTGTCTTAGCGTCCCAGCCTTCGCTTCTTAATGTTACCATACCTGCCTCTGCAGAGTCAGAGAAGGATTTGTCACCAAGGTTACCTACTACGTGACAGATTGTTTTGTCAAGGTCTGTAGCTTCAGCTTTCGGTGCATCTGTTGCTGCCGGTGCCTCTGTTGCTGTTGCTTCTTCTTTAGCTGCTGCTGTTGTTGCTGCTGTCTCGCCGCCTCCACAAGCTGTGAGGGAAAGTGCCATTGCACCTGCAAGAGCTACGCTTACTAATTTTTTAAGTTTCATATTTCTCCTCCTTAAATATTTATAATGAAACTAATCCCCCTTAGGGACTCGCTTTCGCGCACTTTTATAAAATGGTTACTAAAACATTATAACACAAATTTCGCTTAATGTGTTAAATTTCTTATCCATTTTTCGCTATAAATTCTTAATACACTCACGATCGCTTCGATCGCAATGTTTAATTTGATGATCGTCACTACCAGGTACGGTGACGCACCAAACCAAAAGGCACAGATTGCTGCTGCCGGGATCGTCAAAAGCCACATCGAGAAAATATCACAGATCAATCCCATCTTGCCATCACCGCCGGCTCTCAATACCGCAACCATTCCGGTCATCTCAACACCGGAAAATGGCCAGATTGCCGCAAAGATCAACATGAAGTTTCTGGCATATACCGCCGCCTCCGGACTAAGGGCATACAGGCTTACAAACGGACTTCCAAAGAGCAGAGTTACGATACCTACCAAAGAACCACCAACAAGACCGATCATGATCATACTGTATGCTTCTTTCTGAATCCTCTTTTTGTCGCTTCCTGAACCAATGGTCTTACCCATCACAACAGAACAAGCGTGAAGAATACCGTTCATCAGACTGCTTACCAGCTGATAGAATACGTTCGCCACATTATAACCCGAAACAATCGTCGTTCCCATCTGACCTGTGATCGAACTTCCTGCCGTAGTTCCTGTGGACCAGATCAGCTCATGGCCGATGATCGGAGCACTTACCATCCAGAAGTCTTTTGTCAACTGCTTATCTTTTCTGTTCAGATCCGAAAGTCTCATGGAGATCTTCTTATCCTTTTTAAATACAAAACGACTCAATATAAGAAGTTCCACTACCCGGGCAATGACTGCACCGAGTGCTGCACCCTGGATACCCAGTTCCGGCATACCGAACTTGCCAAAGATCAAACAGTAATCTAACACAACATTGAGCGGGTAGGAAATCGCGTTCGTGGTGAACGACACACTCATCTCCTCAATACCTCTGCACCATGCAAACATAACTGTGCTGACTGCACATACCGGATACATCAAAGCTGCGATCCTAAGGTAGGATGCACCAATTCGGATCAATTCCGGATCACTACTGTATATGCGAAGCAATCTATCCGGCCAAATCATCACAATAACCGCGAAGATCACACCAAATACAACTGCACTCTTGATCCCGATCGCACCTAATGTTTTGATCGTATCTTGGTCACGTTTTCCCCAATACTGGGCAACCAAAACACAACCTCCGGCACCGATACCGCAACAAACTGTATAAAAAACAAAGAAAATCTGTTGCGCCTGTGAGACAGCACTCATCTGAAGCTGATCAATATGACCAAGCATAATGCTGTCAAGCGTATCTACACTGACACGCAGAAGCTGCTGCAAAATCACTGGAAAAGACAAAACTAAGATATTCCAATAAAACTGCTTCGACAAAACAATTTCCATCGAATGCGTCTTTCGTTCTATCATCATTTACAATTTCACGCTTTCTCCCGGTTTTCAAAAGGGCCTGATAATCCCACTATTTCTTCTATTACTACAGAATACACCCCTCAGTTTTACTTGTCAATGTTTTTGTGCACTTCTCTCATTTATTGTCGTTTTGTGTCGTGTTTTCTATTCAAAACATACAGAAAATGCGACATTTTTCGTTGACAAATGACATGACAGCTGTAGTATACGCTGTAAAAAACCGCCTCTTTTATTATACATTTTTCGAGAAAAAGATGTCTAGGACTCTTGTCCTCATATCTTTACGTATCTTAGAAAAAAAGGACTTTCTTCCCTTCCTTTTGGGACTTTTGTCCTATGCATAGGATTTGATTATATTTTCTGCAAAACAAAAAATCCAGGATATAATTCCTGGATTCTCAGCTGGGCTACAAGGATTCGAACCTTGAAAATGACGGAGTCAGAGTCCGTTGCCTTACCATTTGGCGATAGCCCATTATAAAATTGTGACATCGGTTACTTAGAGTAACCTAGCTGGGCTACAAGGATTCGAACCTTGAAAATGACGGAGTCAGAGTCCGTTGCCTTACCATTTGGCGATAGCCCATCGCTTGAACGAATGTCATTATATCTCAATATAAGTAATTCGTCAAGTATTATTTTCAAATTTTTTCAAAAAATTTTACCAAATCAAAAATCAGGATTTTTCTTCCTGTTTCTAATATTCAACTGACTCTAAGAATAACCCTTCCGGCGGTGCAGTCATTCCTGCTGCCTCACGATTCATTGCTGCCAGGATATCCTTCATCTCCTCCGGTTTACGTTTTCCCAGTCCTACTTCCACCAGTGTTCCTGTCAAAATACGCACCATATTGTACAAGAAACCATTTCCGGTATAGGAAAACACTACCTTTGATCCCATTTCTTCTATATGAATCGACTCTATCGTGCGGACAGTGCTTTTTTTCATTTTCTTGTTAGAACAGAAACTCTTAAAATCATGCTCTCCGATCAAATACTCGGCGGCCCTGCACATAGATGCAATATCCAGATTTTCTCCCAACCCCCATACATACTTTCGCTCAAATACATTTTTCTTCGGGGCCATATCTATAGAATAAGTGTAAGTTTTTCTAATCGCTAATAATCTGCTGTGAAATCGTTCCGGCATCTCTTCTGCGCTCAAGACACGAACATCTTCCGGAAGATACTGATTCAGGTATTCCATCGCAACTTTCCCACTCGGACAGATTTTCTCATCAATATGAAAATTAGCGACCTGACCTCTGGCATGAACACCTGCATCCGTACGGCCGGACCCATGAATTTCAATCTCTTCTCCACTCCATTTTAAAAGGATCGCTTCAATCTTTCCCTGAATGGTATTATCCGTGTTTCCCTGTTTCTGCCAGCCATCATATCTGGAACCATCATATTCCAAAACAATTTTAATATTTTTCCTCATTTTGATATCCTCTAAATATAAGAAATCCCCGGTTGGCATGTTTCCATCACCTTCCGGGGATCATAAAATTCATTTTCTGCCGCAGACAGTATAGCGGATATTGCTTATTCTGTCAATTCAGATGTACAATGCGGGCATCTTGTAGCCTTGATGCTGATTGTGGACTGACAGAACGGACAAGTCTTCTCTGTCGGCTCAGCCGGAGCTGCCGGTGCCGGTGCCTCTTCCTTCTTCTCAGCTGCTGTACGGATCTTATTTATCGTTCTTACCATCATGAAGATCACAAATGCTAAGATGACAAAGTTGATCACTTCTGTGATAAATGTACCGTATTTCAGAACCGGAGCTGCTACTGCCTCCGCATCTGCAAGAGTTGCATATGTACCGCCATCCAATGCGATAAACATATTTGTAAAGTCCACTTTACCTGTGAAAATACTTACAACTGGCATGATTAGATCATTTACTACAGAATTCACAATATCCTTGAACGCTGTACCAATGATCATACCAACTGCCATATCAAGCATATTGCCCTGTACAGCAAACTTCTTAAACTCACTCATTAACTTACTCATATTATTTCTCCTATGTAATTACTTATTTTTTGAAGTGTATTCGCACTCCGTATCCTTACGGATAGATCGGATATTTCTCGCAGATCTTTGTCACTGCTGCACGGATCTCATCTGCCTTATTCTCGAAATCAGTTGCTGTCAACCAGATCAGATGTGCGATCTCTGCCATGTCACTCTCAACCAGACCTCTGGATGTGATCGCCGGAGTACCAATACGAACACCGGATGTCACGAACGGGCTTCTCGGATCATTCGGAACTGTGTTCTTGTTCAGTGTGATATAAACTTCATCACAACGGTTCTGGAGTTCCTTACCGGAAATTTCCATACCGCGAAGATCCACTAACATCAAGTGGTTGTCTGTACCGCCTGTAAGCACCTTAAATCCTTCCTTCTCAAGAGCTGCTGCCAGTGCTTTCGCATTCTTAACCACCTGCTCCTGATATATCTTGAATTCCGGTTTTAATGCCTCACCAAAACATACTGCCTTTGCAGCGATCACGTGCTCAAGCGGACCGCCCTGAGAGCCTGGGAAAATCGCTTTGTTAAAGTTGAACTTATCTGCCGCTTCCTTATTAGCAAGGATCATACCGCCACGCGGTCCTCTTAATGTCTTATGTGTTGTCGTCGTCACAACATCCGCATACGGGAATGGGCTCGGATGCACGCCTGCTGCCACAAGACCTGCGATATGCGCGATATCAACCATCAGGTTCGCACCACATTTATCGCAAACTTCGCGGAAACGTTTAAAGTCGATCTCACGCGCATATGCGCTGGCACCTGCTACGATCAGCTTCGGTTTGCACTCCATCGCTTTTCTCTCAAGTTCTTCGTAATCAATGTAACCTTCACTATTTACACCGTACGGTACAATGTTGAAAAACCGTCCAGAGAAATTTACAGGGCTTCCGTGGGAAAGATGTCCGCCATGATCCAGGTTCATACCCATAACCGTATCACCAGCCTCTAACATCGCCATAAACACTGCCATATTGGCCTGCGCGCCGGAATGCGGCTGTACATTTGCATAATCACAACCAAACAGTTTCTTCGCACGCTCGATCGCAAGTGTCTCCACCACATCTACACACTCACAGCCACCATAGTAACGCTTTCCGGAATAACCTTCCGCATACTTGTTGGTAAGTACTGTTCCCATGGTGATCATCACTGCCTCAGAAACAATATTTTCAGACGCGATCAATTCCAGATTTCTTCTCTGTCTGGCAGCCTCAGCTTCGATCGCAGCACCTACCTCACTGTCATACGCTGAGATCATTTTCATAATTTCATTTACCATCTAACTGCCTCCTTCACAAAACTGATAATTCTTTATTACAATCTGTAATGTTTTGACACCATTATACTCGTTAATGTCCGGATAGTAAACTACATCAATCCATTTTTTATTTCCGATTTCTTCTAGAAATTCATCTCCATTTGTGAACAATAATCCATCCATTGCCAATCCGTTTTCTGTGATCAGATTCATTTTTACCAGATTCTTTGTCTTTCCAAGAATTCTCATATTACGGATGTACAATTTTTTCTGAGCAAACAGTGGCTTTTCATTTCCCTGACCATACGGTTCCAGTTGTTTCAGTTCCTCAACAAGCCCACTGGAAACATATTCTAAAGGCATCGGAACATCGATCCAGATCTTCGGAACAAAGTCTTCCTCGGTCAATTCAGCATCTGCATTGAGCCTTCTTCGGAATTCCTCAATGTCTCTTTCTTCTATAGAAAGGCCTGCTGCCATTGGATGTCCTCCAAACTTCGGGAGCAGGTCTGCCACCTTCGTAAGTCCCTGATACATATGATACTGCTCAATGGAACGTCCGGATCCTTTGACCGACTCCTCACCTCGCGTCAGCACGATTGTCGGTTTATTAAAGCGTTCCCTTACACGGCCGGCAATAATACCTGCCAAAGACTCATGACACTCCGGTAAATAGACTACCAGTACCTTGTCGTCTGGATACAATGTTTCCACCTGGTGAATAGCTTCATCCTCTCCCTGTTTCGTCATATCCTTTCTCAGGTCATTTAGAGACTTCAATTCCTCCGCCATTCGATCTGCTTCTGCCTCATCTTGAGAAAGCAGCAAGCGTAACGCCAGCTTCGCTGTCTGAAGTCGTCCGCCTGCATTCAGGCATGGACCGATCACAAAACCAATATGATATGCACTCAATGCGGTAATATCTAATCCACACTTCTCCGCCAGCTTCCTGAGACCAAGATTCTTCGTAACTGCCATTCTCCGAAGTCCGAATTTGACAATGATCCTGTTTTCGTCCTTCAGTTTCATGACATCGCCTACCGTTGCGATCGCAGCGAACTCC
>JAZTZT010000042.1:0-3472 GCA_045637605.1 Pilosibacter sp. | reverse complement strand
AGATTCAGATTGGTGATGAACTGGATTTTGCAGGAACTCTGTTCCGATTTCAGTAGTTGGAAAGAATGTGTTTTCGGAAAACTTGTGTAATTTGCAGAAAATTTACATTGCGGTTTACCCTAAATTATGGTATGATTTCATCAGATGTTCAAAGGAGTTTTTGCGATGGGATATACGCTCAGGAAGAAAAGCTATGTCACCGGAGTCCTGATTGCATGTAACGTGATAACCTTTTTGTATCTGGAGATTGCAGGGTCATCACAAGATGTACGTTTTATGGCAGAGTCAGGAGCGGTGTTTGCGCCGGCGGTAGTTTATGACAAAGAATATTATCGTTTGCTGACAGCTATATTCATGCATTTTGGAATTGACCATATTATAAACAATATGATCGTATTGTTTGCTTTAGGAGATAATCTGGAGCGAGCACTCGGACATGTGAAATATTTGATCTTATATCTGGCCTGCGGAGTCGGATCAAACCTGATTTCCTTATTAATAAGCGGACCGGATTCGATGATTGTCTCGGCAGGAGCTTCCGGAGCGATTTTTGGTGTGGTCGGTGGACTTTTGACCGCAGTCTTAAGGAATAAAGGAAGACTGGAAGATCTGAATATCCGACAATTGGCATTCATGGTTGTATTGTCACTGTATCTTGGATTTACAGAGAGTGGTGTGGACAATGTGGCTCATGTCGCAGGATTACTGCTGGGTATTATATTTGGATTGATATTATATCGTAAACCGAAAAGAGATGTAGATAGAAGGGAGAATTATTATGAAGGATTCTAATTGTATTTTCTGTAAAATTGCCAATGGAGAGATTCCGTCCTCTACTGTATACGAGGATCAGGATTTTCGTGTAATCTTGGATCTTGGCCCGGCTGCGAAGGGTCATGCATTGATTCTTCCGAAAGAGCATTTTAAAGACGTTTGTGAATTAGATGAAGTAGTTGCTGCAAAAGTACTTCCGCTGGGAGCAAAGATTGGTGCGGCGATGAAGGAAGCACTGGGATGTGCAGGTTTCAACCTGGTTCAGAATAATGGTGCGGCAGCAGGACAGACCGTATTCCATTTCCATATGCATGTAATTCCGCGCTATGAGAATGGTCCGGAGATGGTAACTTGGACACCAGGTAAAGAAGATCCGGAAGTTCTTGCACAGACTGCAGAAAAGATTAAAAACGCATTATAATACATTTATTTTACCAGGGAGAAAGTATGTCGCAGAAAGATGATAAACTGCTGCGAGACCTGCTTGATAAATACACGAACTTGTTTCTGTCATTTGCTGTTCGAAATGGAGCTCCGTATGACGACGCAGAAGATATCGTAATGGATGCTGTCTGGTCATTCTACGATTCAGATCATTATGGAAAGTTAAATGAGAGAGAAACAAAGATCATGATGGCGCGTATTATCAAGAATAAATGTATAGATCGATATAGAAAGTATAAAACAGAAGAAGAGTTAACGATTAGGGAAGACATTGGAGAGCTGTTTGGTATTAAGGCGTCCCCGAAGTACGATCCGGAGAAGCAAGTGATCGCTGAAGACAATTACCGAAGAATCCGCAATGTGATAGAAAATCTAAAGCCCACATGGCGCGATGTTGCGGTCATGTATTTCTTGGAAGAGCGAACGTATACAGAAATCAGTGAGGCCCTTGGAGTCTCGGAGGAAGTATGTCGCGCCCGAGTCTCAAGGGCCAGAAAGTTCTTGGAAGATGAATTAAAAGAATTTCGAAGTGGTTAATTTCCAGCGTACTGATTTATCAGCTGCATGATCGTGTCGACCGCATTGTTTAACTGGCTCTGCTCCATTGTTTCGATGAATGTATGGCGATTCTCATAGGTTGCTGCGATCGCGTCATAAAGCGTTTCATCGTTAACTGTCTCTTCTTCAAGGACTGTGGAGTAACCCTGCTTTTTAAACGAATTTGCATTTAAGATCTGGTCGCCGCGGCTGGCAGCAGCAGATAATGGAATTAACACGTTCGGTTTTCTCAGTGCAAGGATTTCGCAAATGGAATTTGCACCTGCGCGGGAAACGATGATATTGGCAGCAGCAAACAGATGCTTTAACGGGCTGTCAACATATTCATACTGTACATAACCGGCTGTACCAATGAGAGATTCATCGATATGTCCCTTACCACAGATATGAATTACCTGGAACTTCTCAAGAAGCTTCGGAAGAATGCTGCGGATAGCAGTATTTACCTTAACGGAACCAAGGCTTCCGCCAATTACAAGGATGATCGGTTTTGCAGCAGAAAGATTAGTATACTGCAGACCGGAAAGACGATCGCCTGTCAGCAACTCCTCACGGATTGGAGAACCGCTGAGGATTGCCTTATCCTTCGGAAGATACTTTAAGGTTTCCGGGAAATTACAGCAAACCTTCTTTGCAGACGGAATACATAACTTGTTTGCAAGGCCCGGAGTCATATCGGACTCGTGGATGATTGTCGGAACTTTATAACGTTTCGCAGCCAGAACAACCGGAACAGCGACGAAGCCACCTTTTGAAAATACGACATCCGGTTTGTGCTTCCTCATTAATTTACAAGCCTCAAAGTAGCCTTTTACGACACGAAGAGGATCTGTAAAATTCTTTAAATCAAAGTAACGGCGCAGCTTGCCGGAAGAAATTCCTTCATAAGGAATGCCCGCATTTTCAATCAGTTTGCGCTCGATACCATTGTAAGAACCAATGTAGTGTACATCATAGCCGGCTTCCTTGAGAGAAGGAAGAAGAGCCAGGTTCGGTGTAACATGACCGGCAGTTCCTCCGCCGGTGAGTATAATGGTTTTCATTAATCATTACCTCCATGAATTTCGTGTAAATCACACGGACTATATCTAATAGTAACCCCTGGGGCAGAAAAGTCAACCCCAAAAACAAATTTGATCAAAAGGAAGAGAGGTGTTGGAGCCGTGACAGAAAAGGAGAGACGTGAAGACGAAGCCCTTAAAAATTGCATACAGGAAGCCTACGGTCTATCCGACGAACAGCTCCTCGCAGAGTTAGAGGAACTCGAAGCATCTCTGTCCGACGATGAATTTGTTGGCGCAGAGGATAGAATCTACGCGAGAATAAAGGCGAGGGAGGCAGAAAGAGAAGAGAGTTCTATTCTTTCCGAAGAAGGAGCAACGTCTGCTGAGATTCCTGCTTCCGATCCGACACCGATCAGAAAGATTAGTAAGAAAAAGAAATGGTTGGTTGTTGGTATTGCGGCTGCGCTGGTGGTGGGCGCTGGAGTTAGTACGATAGGTGGAAATAGCTCTTTCTTAAGTCAACGAGATAAAGAAAAGGGATTTGTTTTAAATGGCGGAGAGAATATTGTAAAAACAGGTGATTTACAAATAGCTTATAAAGAGATTGAAGAGACTCTTGGTATCCCGGTATTAAAACTGAATCATTTGCCGGATAGATTAGTATTTGAAGAGTTGGTAATGAATGATACTAG
>JAZTZT010000041.1:0-9584 GCA_045637605.1 Pilosibacter sp. | reverse complement strand
GAAAGATCAAGGAAACCACTGATGATAAGGATCATCTCACCAAATGCGATCAGAATACCTACACATAACTGTTTGGAAACATTGATCAGGTTGCTGCTCTGAAGGAAATATGGACTGATCAAACTACATGCAACAAATAATACGCACAAAACAATATAAATACTGAATCTCTGCATATAATGCTGAGCATTTTTCTTCATATTCATTGTCTTCTCCTCCTTTATTCTTGGGTTGCAACACCAGTTGCATATCTCATGATAGCTTCCTGAGAGAACTCTTCTTTTGTGATACATCCTGTAATACGACCCTGACACATTACATAGATTCGATCACACATACCGATCAGCTCCGGCAACTCAGAAGAAACCATAATAACTGCCTTATCATCCTTTACAATCTCAGTGATGAGCTTGTAAATCTCAAATTTTGCACCTACGTCGATACCTCTTGTCGGCTCGTCAAGGATCATAACTTCCGGATTGCAAAGCATCCATCTTGTCAGCAATACTTTCTGCTGATTACCACCGGATAATTTACCGATTTCTGTATCCAGAGAAGGGGTTTTCACGTTCATTTTCTGGAACATATTCTGTACATATTCGGTTTCCTTTTTCGCATGTGTGTATCCACCATAGATGTAATCTTTTAAAGAAGCTAATGTTGCATTTTCTTTTACGCTTCTAACTGCAACAATACCGTCATCTCTTCGGCTTTCAGATAACATTACAAGCTTATGTTCAATGCTGTCACGGGCGTTTTTAATCTGAACTTCCTTGCCATTGATCTTGACGGTTCCGGATTCATGCGGATCCAGACCAAAGACTGCTCTCATAGTCTCTGTTCGGCCGGCACCTACCAGACCTGCAAATCCTACGATTTCGCCTTTGCGTACATTAAAATTAATATCTTCAAACAGACCGGACTGTGAAAAATGTTCTACCTCCAGTGCATAGTCTCCTGTCGGAACCTCTTCCTTCGGGTAAACATTGTCAATCTTACGGCCTACCATTCTGGCAATAACTGTATCCAGATCAAGATCTTCCGCACGGTCAGTAGAAACAACAGCACCATCTCGCAGGATACTGATATCATCAGCAATCTTAAATACTTCGTCCATCTTATGAGAAATATAGATAATCGAAACACCCTTTGCCTTCAGTTCTGCAATCTTGTCAAATAACAGTGCAACCTCTTTGTCAGTAATGGAAGAAGTCGGCTCATCCATAATAATGATCTCTGCATTATTTGTAATGGCCTTAATAATTTCCAGCATCTGGATATCAGATACTGTCAGAGTTTTTAGTTTCTGGTTCGGTGCGTATGTAAGACCTTCCTCTTCCAGGAATTTTGTCGCTTCATTACGAACTTTTTTCCAGTCAACTTTTCCAAACTTGTTAACTGGTAAGCGTCCCAGGAATAAGTTTTCTTCAACTGTCAATTCCGGAACATAGTTTAATTCCTGAGCGATCATGGAAATGCCATACTCTCTTGCCTGAATCGGATTCTTGATATCAACAGGTTTTTCGTCGATATAAATCTGTCCTTTATCAGCCTTATGAAGTCCCATAATAATCTTCATAAGTGTAGACTTTCCTGCACCATTTTCTCCGCACAGTGCATGAACCGTTCCTTTTCTGACAGCAAAATCAATACCACTAAGTGCTTTTACACCCGGAAATGATTTTTCCACACCAGATACTCTCATTTTAATTTCATCCATCTTACTGTCCCTCCCTTCTTATTTTCATATTAAATGTACACTTTTACATATGTTTTGTCAATTGTTTTATTTAAGTTTGCATCGTCTTTTTATGCTTTGTTCTTAATTTTGTGCATTCCGTTAGGTTTTCATGATTAAACATCCCGTTTTTTGAACTTTTTTACTTTTACTTCTGTAAATCATTTTCTTTATTGTTTCTTGTTTTGAAACACTTTTATTTATTTCTTTTCAAAAGTTCCCTTGTTTTATCCTCAAATTCCTAGTATAATAAAATATAGTTCTTACCTTATTTAATACAACGAATTATCGGAGGTAAATCAATGGAGGACGTAAAAACAAAGACCAGAGATTTTGGCAATATCTATCGATTTATATATAAAGAAAAGCAGTGTTCCAGACAACAGATCTCCGATCAGCTCGGAATCAGCCTCCCAACAGTTACACAGGGACTAAATCTACTAAAAGAACATAATCTCATCCATTTATCCGGCACCTGCAACTCCTCTGGCGGCAGAAAAGCAAATATATTCAGTTGTGTGCCTAATGCACGCTATGCTGTAGGAATCGATATAACCAGATATCATCTATCCATGGTTCTTATCAATTTAAATTTGGAAATTATTGCAAAAAAAAGAATGCGTATAGCTTTTGAAGACACACCCAATTACTACACTGTTTTGTGCGAAGAATTAGAATTATTTTTAGATTCACAGAATTTGAATCGAGATAAGCTTCTTGGAGTCGGCGTTTCTCTTCCAGTTATCATTGAGGCAGATCATATGACCATATCCTATGCTTCTGTCATCCAGGTTTCTGGAAATGTATATCAGAACCTAAAGGCCAAATTGAAATATCCGTTCTTATTTTTCAACGATGCCAGCTCAGCAGGAATTGCCGAAAGTTCCTTTTTCCACACAGATGCTCCGTCTGTATATCTATTCCTCAGCGGCAGTGTCGGCGGCGCATTTTTAAATTCCGGCACACTTTTCCCAGGAGTAAATAATCGTGCTTCGGAATTTGGTCATATGTGCATCGTTCCAAACGGACGGCAGTGCTACTGCGGCCGTTATGGCTGTTTGGATGCCTATTGTTCTTCTAAAGAGTTTACTGCATTCACCAATGGAGTTTTAGAACAGTTTTTCGACGAATTAAATGCCGGAAACAAAGGATATCAACGTGTTTTCAACGAATACATTAACTATCTTGCTATCGCCATCAATAATTTACGTATGTGTTACGATTGTGATATTATTCTTGGTGGTACTGTTGGTGCACATCTGAAAGATTATATAAAAGAAATCCAAAACAAAGCTCTGGAGTTAAACCCATTCGAAAAAAACGGAGACTTCATTCGAAGCTGTCACTATACAACAGAGGCTGCCGCGGTAGGAGCAGCAATCCACTATGTAAATGAATTCGTTCAGACCATGTAAAAAGCAAAATGCCTGTGATCCCAATGGAATCACAGGCATTTTATTAATCTTCATGCTCCACAAGAACTTTGCATTCATCATTGGATCCGGATTCAAACAGTTTGATAAACATCTGCTGAATCTCATCCGGGTCTGCTTTGATATGTGATGTGATTGTCTTTAAGAACATTTCCTTATTTTCACAAACCATCTTAAACGCATCTTTGTAATCCTGCCATGAGAAGTACAGACCGGAGCGGATGGATAACTCTTTTAAGTAGAATGGCATCGGAGCGAACTGTGTCTGCTGTGCATGCATTCCAAGAATGGAGATCGTTGCACCGGATTTCATCAGGCTGATCAACTGATCGTAACTCGGTAAACCAAGGGCATCGATCGCGCAAGCGAATCCTTCTGCAGGTTTTACAGCATTTAACTTCTCTTCAAAGTTTTCATCTTTTGTACTGAAGCACTCATCGATAAAATCAAACTGATTGCAGAAGTTTACTCGTCCCATACCACGACCAACCATGTATACTTTTCCTGCGCCTAAAATCTTTGCACAAGCAGCTGCATAAATACCGATCGGTCCGTTACCCCAAATGAGAACGGTATCACCCTCTTTGATATTACAGTACTTCACACCATGGAGAGAAACTGCGATCGGCTCCACGATAGCACCTAACTCGAGCGGAACATCATCCGGCATTTCTAATACATAATCTCCACGAACAGTCAGATATTCACCAAATCCACCATCAAGAGAAACGCCCGGATTGTCAAGCATCATCTGCGCACACAGCTGCTCTTTTCCTGCCTTACAGAACTCACATGTTCCGCAGGAATTGAACTCTGCAGCGCACACTCGTGTTCCCTTTTTAAATGGGAAATCACCTGGATCTTCGATATAACCTGAGAACTCATGACCGAGAACCATTCCCGGATATGCGCTCCACATCATATTGTCAGAACCGCAAATTGCTACATACTTGGTTTTGATCACAACTCTTCCATTGCCAGCTACCGGTTTTTCTTTCTCCACTGCCTGGAAGTTGTGGGCTGGATTAACAATAATACTCTTCATAATGTACTACTCCTTTCTATGTGAATATTATTATTGGGATCTAAAACAAGGTGTCTCTTTCCTGCACCTTCATCTCTATGCCGCCCTTTGGACCAAAATGCGCCCTGATCTCTCAGGGCGCATTTATATATTAGATATTTAACATCTCACTATATACTTTCAGAGCACCGTCTGTATCATGTGCAAGAACACGTTTTGCAAGAACTTTACCGAGCTGTACGCCTTCCTGGTCAAAGCTGTTCAGGTTCCATGCGAAGCCCTGGAACATAACTTTGTTCTCAAAGTGAGCAAGAAGTGCACCCATAGCTGCCGGTGTTAACTGTTCGCCGATGATGATGCTGGACGGACGACCGCCGTCGAATTTCTTATTTGCATTTGTATCGTCCTTACCGCAAGCGAATGCTACGATCTGAGCCACTACGTTTGCGCCAAGTTTCTGCTGGCTTGTGCTGCCTTCGATCACAACATCCATACCGCACTGGCTGTTCTTGAAGCCGATGAACTGAAGCGGGATGATGTCTGTGCCCTGGTGAAGGAGCTGGTAGAAGGAGTGCTGACCGTTTGTACCCGGCTCACCGAAAATAACCGGACCTGTTACGTAGTCAACCGGCTCACCAAATCTGTTTACAGACTTACCGTTGGACTCCATATCAAGCTGCTGTAAGTGTGCCGGGAAACGGCTGAGAGCCTGGGAGTACGGAAGAACTGCTGTGCAAAGGTGACCAAGCACGTTGCGCTCATGAACACCGATGATCGCGTCTAAGAGTGCCGGGTTCTCCATGATATTTTTATTCTTTGCAAGTGCGTCTGCCTCTGCAGCGCCGTCAAGGAACTGAGCAAATACTTCCGGACCGAATGCCAGAGATAATACACAGCCACCTACCGCGGATGTGGAGGAATAACGACCACCGATATAATCATCCATGAAGAATGCTGCGAGATAATCTGCGCTCTTTGCAAGCGGGGATGTCTCACTTGTAACTGCTACCATATGCTTAGAAGCATCAAGACCTGCATTCTTTAATGCGTCTTTTACGAAGGACTCGTTTGTTAATGTCTCAAGTGTTGTACCAGACTTAGAAACAAGAACGAATAAGGAGTGAGCAACGTCGATGGAGTTGAGAACTGCTGCTGCATCATCCGGGTCTACGTTGGAGATAAATTTCGCTTCCATCTTGAACGCATCGTTCTTCTTCGCCCAGTTTTCAAGAGCAAGGTAGATTGCGCGCGGACCAAGGTCGCTGCCGCCGATACCGATCTGAACAACTGTTGTGAACTTCTCGCCTGCTGCGTTTGTGATCTCGCCTGCATGTACTTTGTTAGCAAACTCTGCGATCGCGCTCTGCTGAGCTGTATAGAATGTGCGCTTATCAACGCCGTCAGCCACAACAGCCTCGCCCA
Organism: Pilosibacter sp.; assembly: GCA_045637605.1. GTDB lineage: Bacteria > Bacillota > Clostridia > Lachnospirales > Lachnospiraceae > Pilosibacter. Next base: position 3,967 of record JAZTZT010000041.1, on the reverse strand, counting down.
GCTGTCCGCGTGTCATGTGATGAAGAACCAGACGTTTCTCACCTGTGTTTACAACCTCACCGTTGTAAAGAACTTCAAATTTGTCAACTAACTCTGCTTCCTCTGCAAACTTTGCAAGAAGATCAAGGGTTGTATCATCTACTTTCTTGGATGCGAAGTTGTAAACAAGACCAGCACCCATCGGAACGTTGTACTTTCTCACACGCTCAGCACCGTTCTCGCCTGTCATTACTTCTGCAAGATTTACAATCTCTGCATTTGCAAGCTCCTGATAGGAAGCAAGCTTATCTAAATTTGTCCATGTAACCATATTCGGTTCCCCCTTAAATGATATTTTCATAACACTGTCCATATGGACCTAATTGTAATAATTATACTATTAATTCTACTTTTATTCAATAGCGCCACTCCATCTTTGAAGTGCTCTTTTTTCCATTATTTTTTCTGAAGTCCGTCAAAGAATTTACGATACATTGCTGTTTCAGCCTCTGTCTCACAGTAGAAATATACATCAATCGCATAATCCTGATGCTTCGCCATCCATGCTGTTACAGCAGTTGTGGATGCGCCGATCACTGCCTCCAACGGAAGTCCCTTCATTGCTGCACTTGTACACGGGAAAGTGATGCTCTTACAGTTTAATTCTTTCGCTGCGTTCATGCAGTTCAGGTAGCTGTCCAGAAGATCTTTTGTGTTTGTCTGAGCAGAGTGTTCCGGAACATTAACAAACAGCACATACTTTCCATGAATCTGGTTGTGTCCCTGTACCACAGTCACATCAGCCGTCTCCATCGCTTCTCCCTGGAGTGCTTCTTTGATGACCTCATCATAACTATCGCCGCCTGCCTGACGGATCGCAGAATCTAACGCCATCTTTCCGCTGATCAAAGCGTCGGTCGGACATACGATTGCGTCTGTATGTAAATTTGCAGTCTCTGCCTGGATCAGTGTAATATGGGAAATCGGTTTGACACGCAGAATATTGGCAAAGAACTCCAGTTTTGCATTAAAATTCTGCATGAATGGGTTCACGATGATTCCATCACACATCTTCTGGGAAGTGAGCATAAGAATAAGCTCCTTTAATCCCATAACTCCGATTTCCATCTTGTTTCCCTGTTTTTCCATCGCCATCTGAACCGGCATGATCTTAGTCATATCTGTGAATAACGGAAATAATTTATGACCTGCTTTATCACCCATCATAGCAAATTCACGTCTTGTTTTTCCATTTCTCATCTCACTTCTAAATAAGATCAGACACTGCTTTCCTTCCCGCATGGAGCGTGCAAAGGCATTGATAACACCATGCAGCTCTACCTCACCTTTTCCCGCCTGATGTGTTCTGATCGCATTAAAAATATCTGATAAAATTACATTTTCTTCTTTTTTCATTTGTTCCATTGTAACTTCTCCCTGACATACATTTTCCGTTTTGCGGATTCATTTTTCTATTGTATCATAACTTTCTCTAAAGAAAAAGAGGAAGATTCCCTGGCATATAGGAATCTCCCCCAAACATTAAAGGATTCATTTATATGTATTTAGTAATCTCTAATTCATATCGTCATGACTGCTGCAGCCGCCTTGACGTTTTTTCGCACAGGTTCCCGCATGCGGACAGCCGATGCATGTCACACCGCGTTTCTTCTCTCTTCGAATGTAGGATATGGCTGATCCGACAATGATCAACAAGATTGCTACAACAATGATATCTGCCATACGGAAACTCCTTTTCGTCAATTATTTTTTCTCATTTTTCTTAATCAGGCTGAGCACGATCGCTGTGATCACGATCACTGCAATGAGGCCCGGAATAAATCCGCCGCCAACAGTACCTTCTGTGATCAGTGTACCGATCTGGTATACGAAGAATGCTACGATGAAGCCTGTTGCAAACTGAAGTGCCACACCGCCCCAGAACCACTTTCTGTCGTTAATCTCAGAATTCATCGCACCAAGTGCTGCAAAGCACGGCGGAGTGAACAGGTTGAACATCAGATAAGCCAGGGCTGCGACTTTTGTAAGTCCCATAGTAACCGCTACTTCATTGGCACCGCCAATCAGTGCAAGTTCTTCTGTATCGATGAAGTTTGTGATTGCAAAGCAAACTGCCAGTGTACCAACAACGTTTTCTTTTGCGATGAGGCCTGTAACAGCTGCTGCTGCAAGCTGCCAGGAGGCAAAACCTACGATCGGGATCAGTAAGTAAGAGAACGGACCTGCAATACCTGCAAGGATGGATGTACTTTCCATACCCTCTTCCACAAGCTGGAGCTGGAAGTTAAAGGACTGCATGATCTGTACTGCTGTGTTACAAACAAGAATGATCGTACCGGCTTTGATGATGTAAGATTTACCACGCTCGAGCATGGACATAAATGCACGGGATAAGCTTGGGATCTTGTACTCCGGAAGCTCCATAATGAAGAAGGATTTCTTTGCCTTATGGCCTGCCACCTTATTTACAAGGAGTGATCCAAAGAAGATCAGAAGAATACCTGCAAAGTACATGGTCGTACCAACCCATGTTGCATCCTCAAAGAATGCTCCTGCGAATAATGCGATAACCGGAAGTTTCGCACCACACGGCATAAACGGAGCTAACATTGCTGTTGCTCTGCGCTCACGCTCGTTACGGATCGTACGGCAAGCCATAACACCCGGGATCGCACAGCCGGTACCGATCACCATCGGGATAACAGATTTACCGGAAAGACCAACCTTTTTGAAGATTGGATCCATAACTACGGAGACACGAGCCATGTAACCACAGTCTTCGAGTAATGCGATCAAGAAGTACATTACCATTACGAGTGGTAAGAAACCAACAACTGCACCGACACCACCGATGATACCGTCGATCAGGAGAGCCTGTAAGAACGGAGAAGCATTTTCTGCCATACCTGCAGCCACTTCCTGGAAACTCTCGATCCAACCAACCAGTAAATCTGCGATCGCCGGACCAAGTGTGGACTGGGAAATATCAAATACGAGGAACATCACCAATGCAAAGATCGGAATACCGAGGAACTTATTGGTAAGAATGTCATCGATCTTATCATGGAAGTTTGTATCTTTTGTAAGAACCTTACGGGACTCCACTTCTTTTACTACTCTATTTACAAATTCGAATCGCTTTCTGTCCGCTGCTTTCACTGCTTCTTTGCTTGTAAGATCCACATCTCCCTGAGCATACGGAGCTCTCTGCACCTTGCCCTTTAAGGATACTGCAACTTTTACCACTTCTGCAAGTCCTTTATCGCTGCTGGATGTCGAAACCGTCTTCACCACCGGGCAGCCTAATAATTTGGAAAGCTTATCTGCATCGATCTCTGTTTCTTTCTTCTCATTGACATCGCTCTTATTCAGAGCTACAACAACCGGAATACCAAGCTCTAACAGCTGTGTTGTGAAGAATAAGCTGCGGCTTAAGTTTGTCGCATCTACGATGTTGATGATCGCGTCCGGATGCTCATTTTTTACGTAGCTGCTTGTAACACTTTCTTCGGAAGTAAACGGAGACATGGAGTACGCACCCGGTAAGTCAACTGCGACCAGATCCTCACTTCCATTATAGTAATTCTTTTTGATCGGACTTTCTTTCTTATCAACTGTTACGCCGGCCCAGTTACCAACCTTCTCACTTCTTCCAGTGAGAGCGTTGTACATGGTGGTCTTACCACTGTTCGGATTACCGGTTAAAGCAATTCTCATTCTGTTTTCCTCCCTGTATTTCTAATATCTCCGACTACTGTTGGAAGCAGCCGTATTTTACTCTCTTTTTGATTATGTGTAACTAACTTTAGGTAGTTATAACTAACTATTTTCCAAAATATATGTGGTGATCCCTCACCACATATATGGATTATTCTTTAAATCAAAATTGCTTCAGCAAGCTGATTGTCGATGTTGTATCTGCCATCTTTGATGGAAACCACGCAACCACTCTTTTTTCTGGAAACCA
>JAZTZT010000040.1:0-10374 GCA_045637605.1 Pilosibacter sp. | reverse complement strand
ATCGCCACTATAAGAATCAGAGAAATGAGCAAAAGGGAAAAGAGAGAGTGTGGAAACGTCTCGGAAAGCTCGCGAAAAAACCGCATCTTCTTTTGAAAGATGTCACACTGAAACTGCCGGACGGCGATCAGACGTTTGATGCTGTGTTATTGGACAAGAGTGGCATCTATGTGGTTAAGGTATTTGGTTGGGGACTGAAAGTGTTTGGTACACCGGAAGGTGAGGTCTGGAGACTGGAAGAGTCCGATCGTGTAACTGCGAACAAGGAACGGAGGGAGATTCCGAATCCGCTGATCGATCTGAGAAAAGGCGTTGCCGGTATCCAGAAGGTCCTGGCTGACAACGGAATTAAACGTATCAAGATCCAGCCACTGGTTGTATTTGCCGATATTTATTCCACACCGGAACTGTATCTGGGCTATGGATCCAACTCTACAACGTACCAGGAGTTAAAGGTCTGGTATCAGAAACAGTCTTTTGTAAAAGATGCTCAGTACGATTTTGAACGTGTTTCTTCTATTATAAAAAATGGACTGATCAAATAGGGGTATGGGCTCTGTTGAATTCAAAAAATGGTAATTAAGCAGCTGTGGGGGGATTCACAGCCTGCGTATTATATAAAATTAATCAGGAGGGGTTTACAATGATTAACGAAAAAAGACTTCTGGACAACTTCCTTGCGTATGTTCAGATCGACAGTGAAACAAGAAATGAGAAAAACATGTGCGACAGAATGGTAGCTGACCTTCAGGCACTTGGTTTCGAAGTACAGACTGACAAAGCTGGCGAAGGCTTCGGTTCCAACGGTTACAACGTTCACGCATATATGCCGGGTGAGCTTGGCGGCGAGCCGACAATCTTCTCCGCACACCTCGACACAGTTAAACCGGGCAACGGTATCAAACCGATCATCACAGACGGCGTTGTTCACACAGACGGTTCCACTATCCTTGCAGGCGACGACAAATGTGGCGTAGCTGCTATTATGGAAGCAGTTCAGACAATCAAAGAGAACAACATTCCGTGCAGAAATACTGAGATCCTCTTCTCCATCGGCGAAGAAGGCGGTATGAACGGTATCAAGAACATGGATTGGTCCATGATCAAAGGTAAAGAAGCAATCGTTCTTGACTCCAGCGGAGACGTAGGTAAAGTTATCACATGTGGCCCGGGCCAGATCAAGATCATCGCTACTATCAATGGTAAAACATCCCACGCTGGTCTTGCTCCGGAGAACGGTATTTCCGCTATCCAGGTAGCTGCTAAGGGTATCGCTAACATGAACCTTCTCAGAATCGACGAAGAGACAACATGTAACATCGGTACATTAAAAGCTGAGTACGCTACAAACATCGTTCCGGATAAGTGCGAATTCATCGCTGAAGTTCGTTCCCGTAACCTTGACAAGTTAAACGCTCAGGCAGCTCACATCAAAGATTGCTTACAGGCAGCTTGTGATGAGATGGGTGCAACACTTGATTGCCAGCTCCTTACTAACTACGTAAGCTTCAACGTTCCGGAAGAGGATGACCTTGTTCAGAGAATCAAATCTTCTTGCGACAGACTTGGCTACAACTTCTTCACAGCTAAGGGCGGCGGCGGATCTGACCTCAACGTAATGGCTCTTAAGGGTGTTAAGGGTGTTGTTCTCGGCGTTGGTATGACAAAAGTACATACAACAGAAGAGTGCATCAAGATTGAAGATTTAAACAAGACAGCTCTTCTTTGCCTTGATTTAATGACAAAATAATAATCTTTAAAGATATAAAAACCGCTCCGGCTTGGCCGGGGCGGTTTTTATATGGAAGAAAAGGATATAGTATCTGTTAAAAAAATTACGAATTGTGACAGGTTTCCAATAAGAAACGATTGTCGGAACGCTTTTCTTGGTGTATAATTGATTGAAAAATGCAAAGGAGATGATAACTCTGAAGGAACTGAGCTTACTTGTATGGCTGACTCAGCTTGGTCTTTCTGTGGCGTTTCCACTGATTGGTTTTATTTGGGTGTCAATCTGGATCAGACAGACATTGGAACTGGGAGTCTGGGTTATTTTCGTCGGAATTTTTATCGGAATGTATTGTGCGATACACGGATTTGTACAGAGTATGAAAATCCTCAGTGAGATGCACAATAAGAATAAGAAGAAAGACGCTCCGTCTGTATTTTTTAATGATCATAACTGATACCGGAGGAGATTTATGGCTGTTCGTAAATTTGTTCTCAAGGAAACCAGGATCATTGCGATCGGAGAGTGTATCGGTGTGGCTGCGATGTGGGGGATTTATGCCCTGCTCGGTCACTTCGATCGGACAGTACTGCTTGGCGGTATCGTGGGAGCTGTTATCTCTGTTTTGAACTTCTTTTTTATGGCCCTGTCGGCAGATATGGCGGCGGACAGAGCGATGAATCAGGATGTGAAGAGCGGACAGAAACTGATGCAGAGCTTTATGATGACTCGAATGATTGCGATCTTCGTTATTTTGATCGCATTCGCAAAGAGTGGGCTTTGTGATCCTCTCTCGATGGTCATTCCGTTTGTAATGGTTCGCCCTACCATTACGGTAGCTGAATTTTTTAGAAAGGCAGGTGATTAAGAAAGCATGAACATAAGTGTTGATGGTGCATTTGTCTATTTTACAATCCCGATCTTAGGCGGAATTCCGATCACTCAGACAGCAGTGTCTTCGTGGATCGTCACAATCCTCCTGATCACAGCTTGTATCAAGTTGGGCAAGAATCTGCAGAAGCGACCGACAGGTGTTCAAGTGCTTGTCGAGAAAGGCGTCAGCCTGATCTATGATCTGACGATCAGTGCGATGGGCGCACACAATGCTGACTGGGCGCCACTGATGGGTACAATCTTCCTTTGCAGTGCGGGCGGCAGCTTGATCGGTCTGACAGGCTTTTTACGTTCTGCAACTGCGGATCTGAGCTGTACACTTGTATGGGCATTGATGGTATCTGTAATCATCTGGTACAACAACATTAAGCATAATGGCGTGGTTGGCTGGCTGAAAGGTTTTGCGGAACCGATCGCAGTTATGACACCGATGAACGTGATCAGTGAGATCGCTCAGCCGATTTCTATGGCGTTCCGTCATTTTGGTAATATCGCGGGCGGCGGTGTTATCAACTCTATCATTTACACTGCTTTCAGCATGTTGTCTACACTGGTTCTTGGGCTGATCGCGTCCCAGGGATGGCTGGTAGGAGCAATTCTGATGGCAGTAGGCGCAGCACTCTGGATCGTGAAAAAGGACAAGTTAGTGTTCAAGATCTTCGGAGCTGTCAGCTTTGTGCTTGGTCTGTTCGGTGTTCTTCAGGCAATGGGAATTTTATCCGGTATTCCGATTCTTTCCTTCGGTATTCCGGCGGTACTTTCCTGTTACTTTGATATTTTCTCCGGATTTGTACAGGCACTGGTATTTACTTTATTATCCATGGTATACATCTCCGGTTCTCTCCCGGGACCGAGCGATGAAGTGGAAGCGTAGGCTTTGTTAAGTTTTAAAATCTTTATAATTTTTTTCTTAGGAGGAAACATTTATGGAATTAGCAGCAGCTATTGCAATCGCAGGTAAAGCAATTGGTGCAGGTTTATGTATGGGTATCGGTGCTATCGGACCTGGTGTTGGTGAGGGTACTGCAGTAGGTCACGCACTCGATGGTATGGCACGTCAGCCGGAAGTAGCAGATAATCTTCGTATCAACATGATCCTTGGTTGTGCGATCGCGGAGACAACAGGTATCTACTCCCTGTTAATCGCATTCCTGATTCTGTTCGTTCTGTAATCAGCGCTTTTTTCCGTATCCCACAGAGAGGAGTGAAACAAAGTGTTTGAGAGTTTTATTGGGATTAATTTCTGGACTGCGTTTTTCGTATTGATGAACACACTGGCGATTTTCTTTGTTGCGAAGAAATTCTTATTTGTGCCGGTGAAAAATATGATCGACAGCCGCCAGAAAGAGATCGATGCCATGTATGATGCAGCCGGTGCAGCAAAGGAAAGCGCACAGGCACTCGAGAACGAGTATAAAGAGAAACTGGCTCAGGCTCAGCAGACAAGCGACCGTATGGTGAAGGAAGCTGTAGCGAGAGGTCAGAACCGTCAGGATGAGATTATCAGCCAGGCGAACGCTGAGGCGAGAGCGATCCTTGATAAGGCAGCAGCTGATATCGCTCAGGAAAAGAAGAAAGCACTCAACGATGCTAAGAACGAGATTTCTGAAATGGCTATGGCGATTGCAGAGAAGGTTGTTGGCCGTGAGTTAAATGACGTGGACCAGGCGAAGCTGGTAGATGAATTCATTAATGAATTGGGGGACTAATCAATGACCCAAGTCGGAAATGTTTATGGACAGGCACTGTATTCCCTTGCAAAAGATGAGGGACTGGCCAGTGTGGTCTTAGAAGAATTAAACGTTCTGAAGGAAAGTTTTTCCGAGGAACCGGAGTTTCTGCGTCTGCTTGCAGCAGCGAGTCTGACAAAAGACGAGCGTTGTAAGATCGTGGACGACAGTCTCCGTGGAAAAGTGCAGCCGTATGTATTGAATTTCTTGAAGATTCTTACAGAGAAGGGCTATGCACGTCAGTTTTTTGATTGCTGTGAGATGTATGAGTCCCAGTACAATGAGGACCATGGCATTCTTCCGGTTAAGGCAGTGACAGCGATCCCGCTCTCCAAGGAGCAGACAGAAAAGCTGACAAAGAAATTATCCGGTATTACGGGTAAAACAGTCATGATTGTTAATCAGGTAGATGCTGATTGTATTGGCGGTGTGCGTCTGGACTTTGACGGAAAACGCCTGGACGATACGGTAGCACACCGGCTGGAAGCCATTGGCGGCCTGCTGAAAAATACCGTACTATAAGCTAGAAAGCAGGGACAGTAAATGGAATTAAGATCTGAAGAAATTACGAAAATTATACGCAGTCAGATCAAGAACTACGAAAATAAGATCGAGACAAGCGAAACTGGTATCGTTATCCTCGTAGGTGACGGTATCGCAAGAGTTTCCGGTCTTGATAAGTGCGTAGCCGGCGAGCTTGTGGAATTCCCGAACGGCTCCTACGGTCTTGCACAGAACCTGGAAGAGAATACAGTTTCTATCGTAGTTTTAGGTACTGACAATGGTATCAAAGAAGGCGATACAGTAAAACGTACCGGTCGCGTTGTATCCGTACCGGTAGGCGAGAAACTGATCGGCCGTGTAGTAGATGCTCTTGGTGAGCCGATCGATGGCAAGGGTGTGATCGAATCTGAAGGATTCCGTCCGATCGAGATGCCGGCTCCGGGTATCATTGACAGAGAACCGGTAAACGTACCGTTACAGACAGGTATCAAGGCCATCGACTCTATGATCCCCATCGGTCGTGGTCAGCGTGAGCTTATCATCGGTGACCGTCAGACCGGTAAAACAACTATCGCAACAGACACAATCATCAACCAGAAGGGCAAAGATGTAATCTGTATTTACGTTGCCATCGGTCAGAAACGTTCTACTGTTGCAGGTATCGTAGAAAACCTTACAAACGCAGGTGCTATGGATTACACAATCGTTGTATCTGCGACACCTTCCGAGCTTGCTCCGATGCAGTACATCGCTCCGTACACAGGCTGTACAATGGGTGAGCACTTCATGCACCAGGGTAAAGACGTTCTGGTTATTTACGATGATTTAAGTAAACATGCGGTTGCATATCGTGCAATCTCCCTTCTGATCCGCCGTCCGCCGGGACGTGAGGCTTATCCGGGTGATGTATTCTATCTTCACTCCAGACTCTTAGAGCGTGCAGCGCAGCTGTCCGCAGAAAAGGGTGGCGGTAGCCTTACAGCTCTCCCGATCATCGAGACACAGGCCGGAGACGTATCTGCATACATCCCGACCAACGTTATTTCCATTACAGACGGTCAGATCTTCCTTGAGTCTGAGCTCTTCAACTCCGGTATTATGCCGGCGGTTAACCCGGGTATCTCCGTATCCCGAGTTGGTGGTGCAGCGCAGATCAAGGCGATGAAGAAGGTATCCGGTTCCTTAAAACTTCTGTATTCTCAGTACAGAGAGCTTCAGAGCTTCGCGCAGTTCGGTTCCGACCTTGACGCAGATACAAAGGCTCGTCTTGCTCTTGGTGAGAGAATCGTTGCGGTTCTCAAACAGAAGAACAATGCACCGGTAGAGGTAGCTCATCAGGTTTGCATTTTCTATGCAGTAACCAATGGCTATCTGAACAAACTTAGTGTTGATCAGATTCCGGAGTTCGAAGTTCGTCTTCGTGAGTACATGGATGTGAACGGTGCAGAGGCACTGGCTGAGATCCGTACAACAGGTAAGATGGAGAAGGCTTCTGAGGAAATCTTAAAGAACGCACTGAATGAAGTACTGAAAGAATTCGTGACAGAATAAGGGAGGAGGAGCAGTATGGCTGGTGTTTCCACTAAGGAAATCAAAAACCGAATCCGGAGCATGGAAAGCACAAGGCAGATTACCAAGGCAATGCAGATGGTAGCGGCTTCCAAGCTGCGCCGTGCCCAGGCCCAGGTAACTTCCTCTCGTCCTTATTTTGAAATCTTATATGCAGCGATCCACGAGATCGCAGAGTCCAACAGTGACCTTTCTTCCCCGTATCTGGTAGACAGAGGCGGCAAGAAAGCTGCACACATCGTGATCTCCGGTGACCGTGGTCTTGCAGGCGGCTACAACAGTAATGTACTGAAACTGGCTGTTTCCAAGATGGCGGATCAGGAGGCCAGCGTTCTTCCGATCGGTAAGAAGACTGTGGATTATTTTAGATCCAAAGAAGTTCCGATGCTGACTGCAGGTTATGCAGATGCAGAGGAGATGTCACTGGGCGACTGCTTTACGGTAGCAAAGGACCTGTGTAAACGTTATATGGACGGTGAATTTGATCGCATTTACGTGACATACACACGTTTCGTATCCGTTTTATCACAGAATCCGGAATGCTTACAGCTTTTACCGCTTGTACGTCGTGATGATATCCCGGAGGATACCAAGAAATCCGATATTATGTACGAGCCGAGCTGTGAGGAAGTATTTGAAACAATTATCCCGGAATATCTGGGAGGTGTTCTGTATGGTGCGCTCTGTGAGAGCCGTGCATCAGAACAGGCAGCAAGACAGTCTGCAATGGACTCCGCAACTCAGAATGCTGATGATATGATCGCTGATCTGAGCCTGAAGTTCAACCGCGCACGTCAGGCTGCGATCACTCAGGAAATTACAGAGATTGTTGCAGGTCAGTAATGTCTGACCGGACAATTCAGTTTAAGGAGAGTTAACCCCAATGGCGAATAATATGGGAACAGTTATTCAGGTCGTAGGACCTGTTTTAGACATTCGTTTCTCCGATGGATGTTTGCCGGACCTTCTGACAGCGATTGAAGTACCGAATGGTGATCAGGTCGTTATCGCAGAGGTTGCACAGCACATCGGTGACAACGTGGTTCGCTGTATCGCGATGAGTTCTACTGATGGTTTAAGCCGTGGTATTCCGGCAATCGATACAGGTAGAGCGATCAGCGTTCCGGTAGGCGAAGAGTGCCTGGGTCGTGTATTTAACCTTCTTGGCCAGACAATCGATGGCAAAGAGCAGGTAAATGCTGAGACAGAGAGATGGCCGATCCATCGTCCGGCACCGTCCTACGAAGAGCAGGAATCTGCTACAGAAATCCTTGAAACCGGTATTAAAGTCGTTGACCTTATCTGCCCGTATGCAAAGGGTGGTAAGATCGGTCTGTTCGGCGGTGCCGGCGTAGGTAAGACAGTATTGATCATGGAGCTTATCAATAACGTTGCGAAAGCACACGGTGGTATTTCCGTATTTACAGGTGTAGGTGAGCGTACTCGTGAGGGTAATGACCTTTACCGTGAGATGCAGGAATCCGGCGTTATCAACAAGACAGCCATGGTTTACGGTCAGATGAACGAGCCGCCGGGAGCACGTATGAGAGTAGGTCTTTCCGGTCTTACAATGGCGGAGTATTTCCGTGATGTGAAACATCAGGACGTACTTCTGTTCATCGACAATATTTTCCGTTTCACTCAGGCTGGTTCTGAGGTATCCGCGCTTCTCGGCCGTATGCCGTCTGCGGTAGGTTACCAGCCGACACTTGCAACAGAGATGGGCGCTCTTCAGGAGCGTATCACATCCACAAAGAATGGTTCCATCACATCCGTTCAGGCTGTATACGTACCGGCCGATGACTATACTGACCCGGCTCCGGCTACAACATTCGCGCACCTTGACGCGACAACAGCTCTGGACCGTGGTATCGCATCCCTCGGTATTTATCCGGCAGTTGATCCGCTCAGCTCTACTTCCCGTATCCTTTCTCCGGAAGTTGTAGGCAAGGATCACTACGAGACAGCCCGTGGCGTTCAGCAGATCTTACAGCGTTACAAAGAACTTCAGGATATCATCGCCATCATGGGTATGGACGAGTTATCCGAGGAAGATAAGCTGACAGTAAACCGTGCACGTAAAGTACAGCGTTTCCTGTCCCAGCCGTTCGCAGTTGCTGAGCAGTTCACAGGTTACGAAGGTAAGTATGTTCCGTTAAAAGAGACCATTCGTGGTTTCCGTGAGATCATCGAAGGTAAGCATGACGAGATTCCGGAGTCCTACTTCTTATTTACAGGTACCATTGACGAAGTGGTAGAAAAATGGAAGGGTGAGAAATAATGACAGGTTTTCCTTTGAAAATCGTTACACCTGACGGACTGGAGTTTGACGGAATGGCAGAATCTCTGACTGTACGTACCGTGACCGGAGATATGGGCATTATGGCCAAACATGTCGATTGCGTGGCGCCGCTTGGAATGGGCGAAGCGACTGTGGTGATCGATGGCCAGCGCAGACGCGCAGCTTGTATCGGCGGTATGGTATCTGTGATTGGTGGTGTGGTGAATCTTGTTCCGACTACTTTTGAGTGGGCAGACGAGATCGACGTGGCTCGTGCAGAGGCATCTGAAAAGAGAGCCCAGGCCGTGCTTGCCAATAAGAATGCAACAGATACGGAGATCAAACTTGCGAGAGCAAGACTGAAACGAGCTTTAGTTCGTAAGAATGTTCGAAGATAAGAGAAAAAATAAGGCAGATTCCCAGATTCGGGAGTCTGCCTTTTCAATTTAGAGAATAATTATTTATGTAGTGTAAATGAAAGCAAAAAAGAACCCCTGATCACGAGGATCAGGGGTTCTTTTTCACAAATACTAAAAGGGGGATGTAAGGGTTCTATGTGTAGCTAGACTACACTGTATGTAAACGCCGGTTGCCCGGAATAGTTGTTGGTCGAGCCCGACTGCCATCGCCCAGCGCTTAGGCCGCTGTCGGTCTCATTTATCTTACATTGATAGTATAGCGGATAAATGTGACAAAAATATGGAAAATGTCTAAAAGAAAAATAAAATTTCGAAAATATTTAGAACGAAAAAGAAAGAAAAAGAACAAAATTCTTAAGAGAGTGTTATAATCAAAGAACGGATAGGATTTTTGGAGAAAAGGAGAATCATAGTATGAGATATGGAATTGGTATTGATATCGGCGGAACCAAATGTTCCGTAGTCAGCGCGGATCCATCTTGTGTGACGCTGGATCCGAAAAACGACTTTCTGACCAAACGTGTATTTGAAACAGATATATTTGATTATAATAAGATGATAGGGCTGTTTTGTGAATGTATCGATGAGATTTTAGCGGTCCATGCACAGACAGAGGATGAGTTGATCGGAATTGGTATCAGTTGTGGCGGTCCGCTTGACTCGAAGCGAGGGATCATTCAGTGCCCTCCCAATCTTCCGGGATGGGACGATGTCCATATCTGTGATATTTTGAAAGAAAAATATGGCTGCCGAGTGGTTCTGGAAAATGATGCCAATGCCTGTGGTGTGGCAGAATGGAGATTCGGAGCAGCAAAAGGTTGTAAAAATGTGGTCTTTCTGACATTCGGAACCGGACTAGGTGCAGGATTGATCCTGGATGGTAAGCTGTACAGTGGAACCAATGATATGGCAGGCGAGGTTGGACATGTGAGATTGTTTGACTATGGTCCGGTTGGTTACGGAAAAGCAGGTTCTTGGGAAGGCTTTTGCAGTGGTGGCGGAATCGCTCAGCTTGCAAAGATGAAGCTGACAGAAGCACTTCAGCAGAACTTGCTTCCTGGATGGTGTCCGACGGCAGCAGATATTGAGAATGTGACAGCGAAAACTGTGGCAATGGCGGCAAACGAAGGAGACAGACTGGCTCTGGATATTTACCAGGAGAGCGGACGAGCACTGGGACGTGGACTGTCTATCCTGATCGATATTTTAAATCCGGAAGTGATCGTGATCGGAAGTATTTATCAGCGG
>JAZTZT010000039.1:0-4189 GCA_045637605.1 Pilosibacter sp. | reverse complement strand
CTCAAGCGGTCTGACTCTCATGTTACAAATACTCTACTTTTATAACAGAAAAAACGAAGCCCGTTCAGAGCTTCGTCTTTCTTATTTCAATTCGGAAATGATCGCTTTTAACTGATCCATTTTCTGAATGATGTCTTTCACCAATTTAAACTGGTTTCTCGCACGGTCCAGGTTGTGATTCGGTCTGTGAATCTTAAAATACGTGTCTCCATTCAGATAATCGGTCAAGAAACGAACACCGCACTCATATGTCAGAAGAGCTGCAGCTCCCGGAAGAAGTTCCATCTCTTTCTCCGTCAGTTCCTCTCGCATCTCTTCCAGATAACCTTTGGCAAAAGATTGAAATGCTTTTGTGTCAAACTGTACTTTGGAAAGATCTACCTCATCCTCTGCTCCGGTAGATGCTCCTGTTCTCAAAGTATCTCCGAAATCATACAGTATACTTCCAGGCATAACCGTATCCAGATCGATGACACATACAGGTTCACCACTGATACGATCGAATAAAATATTATTGATCTTCGTATCATTGTGCGTTACACGAATCGGAATCTCTCCATTCTCAATTCCATTTATCACAAGATCTGCCAGATACTCATGCTCTAAAACGAATTGTATCTCCGTTTCTACCGAATCAACACGACCGGAAATATTTTTCTCTATCGCATCCTTCAATGCCTGTACACGTTTAGGAGTATGATGAAAATCCGGAATCGTCTCATGCAGAATATCTACAGGAAAATCGTGGAGGAGTTTTTGAAAATGACCAAATCCTCTTCCTGCCTGATACATATCAAAACTTGTTATGTCTTCTTCGACAATCTTAGTATTCTCAACAAACCGCAGCATTCTATATACATTAGAGTTTTCATCCATGTAATGATTTTTCCCGTCTACAGTTTTTATAATACTAAGTGTTTCGCGCTCAGGATTGCCACCCTCCTGGATAATCTTTTTCTTCAAAAATTCCGTCACGTTAACAATATTTTCCATTAACGCTTCTGGATCTTTAAAAACATCGGAGTTAATCCGTTGGAGCAATACTTTAGGGACATCAACAAAGTATGTACCGTTGATCAGTCCTGAACCATATGGAACAATTTTTGTTCCAATCTCAAATTGCTCCATAATATTGTACAAATTAGATTCCTTTTTCATCTTCTATGCCTTTTCCTTAGTTGTCTCTATATCCATTCGGATTCTGATGCTGCCATCTCCAGCCGTCTGCGCACATCTCATCGATACCACGCTCTGCTACCCAGCCAAGCTCCTCTTTTGCCTTCGCAGGATCCGCATAACATGTTGCAATATCACCTGGACGTCTCGGTTTGATGGAGTATGGAATATCTTTACCTACTGCCTTAGAGAATGCCTTAATCATATCAAGAACACTGTATCCATGACCTGTACCAAGATTGTAGATATGAACGGCCGGAGTCTCTTCAAATTTCTGTAATGCTTTTACATGGCCATTTGCCAGATCCACAACGTGAATATAGTCACGTACACCTGTACCATCCGGTGTATCGTAATCATCACCGAACACACCAACTTCTTTTAACTTACCAACTGCCACCTGAGTGATGTACGGTGTCAAATTGTTCGGGATACCTGCCGGATCCTCACCGATCAGACCGCTCTCATGAGCACCTACCGGGTTGAAGTAACGAAGAAGGATGACCGTCCACTCCGGATCTGCTTTCTGGATATCTATTAACATTTCCTCTAACATGCTCTTTGTCTGGCCGTATGGGTTTGTGCATTTGCCCTTCGGACATGCTTCTGTAATCGGAATAAACGCCGGATCACCATATACTGTTGCAGAAGAACTGAAGATCATCTTCTTTACACCATGTTTTCTCATCGCATCGCAAAGCACAAGAGTACCTGTGATGTTGTTATGGTAATACTCTAACGGTTTTGCTACAGACTCACCAACTGCTTTTAAACCTGCGAAGTGAATCACCGCATCAATCTGCTCTTTATCAAAGATCGCATTGATCGCCGGAGCATCCAACATATCTGCTTTATAAAACGTAATCTCTTTTCCTGTAATCTTTCTGACACGATTCAAGGACTCCTCAGAAGAGTTGCTAAGGTTGTCAAATACAATAACCTCATGTCCCTGCTCTAATAACTGAATACATGTATGGCTTCCGATATAACCTGCACCGCCGCTTACTAAAATTCTCATAATATCCGCCTTTCTTTATATAACTAGCCTCACATCGTCTGCATTACCATACTATCTTACTTTTACCATGAATGCAAGATGGAAATGACAAGAGCGTCGTATTTCCACGACGCTCTCATTATGCTTGAAATATTTATTATCCCTTAACACCACCGGATGTAAGACCTGCTACGAGATGTTTCTCGATCATCAGGAATAAAATAACAACCGGAATTGTCGCAAACAGAGATGTCGCAAACAGATACTGCCACTGGATAAAGTTGAATCCATAGAATACGTTAATACCAACCGTAATCGGTTTGAATACATCTGTGGAAATCAATGTCAGGGCAATTGTATACTCGTTCCATGCATTAATAAAGATGAAGATTAACGCTGTGATGATACCTGGAGCCGCCATCGGAAGTAATACACGAATCAACGCACTTACAGTTCCACAACCATCAATCTTCGCAGCCTGCTCCATATCCGGAGAAATGGAGATAAAGGTACCTCTCAAAAGCCAGATTCCAAATGCCATATTGAACGCACCGTTTAACAGGATAAGGCCCATCAGACTGTCGTTCAATCCCATATTAACCATGAGTTTGTAGATACCTACCAGTAATACAACCGGAGAGAACATCTGGCTCATGATAACAGCGCCCATGAAGAAACCTTTTCCTTTAAATTTCATACGCGCAAGTGCATATGCCGCCGGAATACCACAGATAATTGCAATTGCAGTTGCACCACCGGCAACGATCATGGAGTTCAGGAAGTATTTGAATACCGGAGCTGCTGTCCAAATATCAGTAAAGTTCGACCACTGCCATACGTTTGGAAGAACGTGATCTACTGCGTACATTTCCTCGTTTGTCTTTGCAGACGTGATAAACATTACAAAGTACGGATATAAAATGATGATGCAGAGAACAAACACAAAAAGATATAAGGCGATATTTTGCCAAGGTTTTCTTTTACCCATTAATTCTCCTCCTCTCCGCGCAGTGACAGAATCATGTAAATACTAGCACAGATTGATAATATCACAAATCCGATTACTGATACCGCTGCTGCATGTCCACTCTTACCATCCGCGAAGGATAACTGGTACAGATATGTAACCAACGTATGGGTCTGATCCGCCGGCGCACCCTTGGAGATTGTCCAGACGATAGGGAAAGAGTTAAATACATAAATAATATTCAATACAGTAGAAACTGTAAGACTCGGGCTTACTAACGGCAGTGTGATATTGAAAAGTTTGTGCCAGAAAGTAGCACCGTCCACGTTCGCTGCCTCATAAAGGCTTGTGTCGATACTCTGCAGACCGGACAGTACGCAGAATGTAACGAACGGGAATGTTACAAAAATACCTACCCAGCACTCCCACGCAAACATGGATTTTGCTGTCGCAGTCCAGTTAATAAATTCTTTAATGATTCCCAGCTCTCTTAAAAGTACATTTAAAGAACCGTAGTCCGCATTGATGATATATTTCCAGATTACAGCCTGGATGATCAAAGCTGTTGCCCACGGGAAGATAACAACTGCACGGACAAACTTACGTCCTTTGAATTCTTGATTTAATACCATCGCAAGGATGAAACCAATCACTGTAGATAAACCAACTACGACAACTGTCCACACAATCGTGTTGGTAAGTGTTGTCCAGAATGCCGGTTCTTCGAATATCTCCAGATAGTTCTGAATACCGTTAAAACCTTTGATCTTACCAGTACGTCCCACCTCAGAGAAAGAAATCTGGAATACAGTATAAATTGGAATGATGATCATAACAACCATAAGGATCACGCTCGGCGCAAGCCAGATATACGGTTCGATCTTTGCCATCAATTTATTCTGTTTTTTTGGTTCTTTGTTCTGATCCATTGATAAACCCCCTCCTATTATTTCCATCTGTTCGACTTTTCTATAAGCATAACCCCCGTGAATGATTATAGAAAAATCGAGGGACCGACACCATTCCGGCCCCTCGAAAATATTTCGGTA
>JAZTZT010000038.1:0-2609 GCA_045637605.1 Pilosibacter sp. | reverse complement strand
GGTGCTGTGGAAGGATCATTGATCGGAACATTTTTTGAACAACCGAAATTTTTCCTTAAGTTTTTGTTAAAATCATGTTCTTCGATCATTTTTGGAGTAGAATTGGTAACGGAGCATTTCCAGAATGTGTCGGATCTGTTTTTGTATTTGACAGGAGCAGGTGTACTGGCATCCTATTTTCTGGCCTTATGGATGAATTTCTATTATGGAATTTATAAGAAAACGATCTTTCCGCTGATGTTACTGGCAGGTGGTGGCATGAACCATCTGGTTGTTATGGTTAGCCGCTGGATCTTCATGAAAGACACTTACGGAATGAGTTCCCGTTATGCATTGCAGTATCAAGTGGGAATTTTAGGTATTCTCCTGACATTCGCATTTGTCTGGAAGAAGCTCCACGCAGAGAAGACAAAACAAAAAGAATCAAAAAAGAAAATCGATATGATCGTAACATTGGCGACTCTGTTTATTGCAGTCGTTGTGCTTACCGGAAATCTGATGACTACGAAATCAGAAGTTTCCAAGGCACCATATCGAAAAATATATAGCCTTGCAGTGAAAGAAATTCTTCTGGATTTCGAAAATCAGGATGATGAGGTGCTGAAACAGTATCTGGAGTACAGTAAGCCAGGCAAAAAAGAGGCACTCAGGATCCTGAGGGACAATGGTTGGAATATTTTTAAACAGGAGGATTAACCATGAAAGTTGTTATTCTGGCAGGTGGTTTTGGAACACGAATCAGTGAAGAGAGCCATTTAAAACCGAAGCCAATGATCGAGATTGGTGAGAAACCGATTTTATGGCATATTATGAAACATTATTCCCAGTACGGTTACAATGAGTTTGTAATCTGCCTTGGATATAAACAGTATGTGGTGAAGGAATTCTTTGCAGATTACTTCCTCCATACATCCGATGTAACCTTCGACCTTGCAAATAATAGCATGAAGGTGCACAATAACTACTCCGAGCCGTGGAAAGTGACTCTGATCGATACCGGTCTGCACACAATGACAGGTGGTCGTGTGAAGAGAATCCGTGATTATGTCGGCGATGAACCGTTCATGCTGACATATGGAGACGGTGTTTCTGACATCGACTTAAAAGCACTGGAAGAGTTCCACCGTGCGCATGGTAAGATCGCAACCATCTCTGCAGTCAATGTTGGCCAGAGATTTGGTGTTCTGGATATGGATGGAAATGGTCAGATCAACTCCTTCCGAGAGAAAAATGACAACGACGGTGGTGTGATCAACGGGGGATTCATGATCATGAATCCGGAAGTCTTTGATTATATCGAGGGTGATACGACTGTTCTTGAGAGAGAGCCGCTTGAAAACCTGGCGAAGAACGGTGAGCTGATGGCATTCCATCATACCGGTTTCTGGAAGTGCATGGATACCCAGCGTGATAAGATGCAGTTAGAGGATATGTGGGCATCCGGAAACGCACCGTGGAAATCTTGGAAGTAAAAAACATTCAGGAGAACTTAGATGAATTCTACATTTAGTTTTAAAGGAGTTTTTGATTTTTATAAAGGAAAAAAGGTCCTTGTAACCGGACACACTGGATTTAAGGGTACCTGGCTTTGCAGGATTTTGGTGAATGCGGGTGCAGAAGTCACCGGATATTCTTTAAATCCGCCGACAGAACCGGCATTGTTTGATATGGCAGGTTTAGAAGGAAAGATGAA
Source organism: Pilosibacter sp. (assembly GCA_045637605.1). Classification (GTDB taxonomy): domain Bacteria; phylum Bacillota; class Clostridia; order Lachnospirales; family Lachnospiraceae; genus Pilosibacter. The sequence goes on along the minus strand of JAZTZT010000038.1, from coordinate 916 downwards.
GTCGGTGATCGGAGATATCCGTGATCTGGCACACATGAAAGAAGTATTTGCAGAGACAGAACCGGAGATCGTACTGCACCTGGCAGCACAGCCAATCGTCCGCGATTCCTACAAAGATCCGGTTTACACTTACGAGACAAATGTGATGGGAACCGTAAACATTCTGGAATGTGTCAGACTGTTCCCGTGCGTAAAATCTTTCCTTAACGTAACAACCGATAAGGTGTACGAAAATATGGAATGGGAGTATGGTTACAGAGAAAATGACCGTCTGGACGGTTATGATCCATATTCCAACAGTAAGTCCTGTTCGGAACTGGTAACTCACAGCTATCAGAAATCCTTTTTTGCAGATGGACGCTGTGCGATCTCCACAAGCCGTGCAGGTAACGTGATCGGCGGCGGCGATTTTGCCAACGACCGAATCGTTCCGGACTGCATGCGTGCAGCTATGAAAAAGGAATCGATCATTGTAAGAAATCCACACTCCACAAGACCGTATCAGCATGTGTTAGAGCCATTAGCTGCCTATCTGATGATCGCAAAAGCGCAGTTGGAAAATGGTTCCCTGGCAGGATACTATAATGTGGGCCCGGACGATAAAGACTGTGTGACAACCGGAAATCTGGTGGACATGGTCTGTGCAGCATGGGGCGAAGGTTTGCAGTGGATCAACAAGAGCGATGGGGGTCCGCACGAGGCGAACTTCCTGAAGCTGGACTGCTCAAAGTTAAAGAGTACATTTGGCTGGAAACCGCAGTATGGTGTGAAAGAAGCCATCGAACTGACTGCTGAGTGGTATAAGGCGTACGCAGCAGGTGCAGATGTAGTGGCAGTCATGGACAAGCAGATCGCAGAGATGTTTGCATAATTTGGAGGAAATAGACATGTTTGAAAATAAAACTGAGGCTCAGGC
>JAZTZT010000037.1:0-2886 GCA_045637605.1 Pilosibacter sp. | reverse complement strand
GAAAATTCGAACAAAATCAAGAAGCTTATGGAATGCAGATTTATCGATCTTCATAGGAATATGTTCCGCATTAAACACGATACAATGTTCGTTATAGTATACATACGGACTGTATTGGAGACACCAGTCTGCTCCGCAGATCTCGATCGGAACAATTCTATGATTTGCACGGGCCGGATGGTTCATGCGACCTGCATAACCTTCATTCTCTTTACAAAGCTGACATTTCGGATACGCAGTCTGCGGTGCATTCTTAGCCGCCGCAATGGCTTTCGGATCCTTCTCCGGTTTACTTAAGTTGATGGTAATATCCAGCTCACCATACTCACTCTCGTATTTCCAACGCATATCTTTCTTAATACGATAGCGACGAATATAGTCCGTGTCACAGCTGAATTTATAATACCAATCAGTGGCTTTCACTGGGTCTTCTTCGTATAAGTGATTGAAGATACCAATGACCTCACGCGGCATTGGCGTAATGGCCCCCATAATCCTGGTATCAAAAATATCCTTAGCTGTGATACCATCATCACACAGTCCTTTTTCTACTGCATAATCAAGAATACCGGCTAATATCTCCTCCAGATCTTCACTCTGAATCTCCTCAGACGGAGTGTAATCGTCCAATCTGAGCAAATCCAATAAGCGATTTGTCAAAACCATATGATCTACCGGTTCTGCAAGACCATGATTCATTGCATAAGATACTAATGAATCGATATAGGTTTCAATTTTCATTCCTGCACCTCCATCTCTACTCCACCTTGCGGACGGATAGACAGAACATGGCATGCACCTTCGCCAAGAACACGATCCATGCCCGCAACGAAACTTTCGAGCATATCAAATGGTACAAATGCCTGAATGGTTCCAGCAAATCCGCCTCCGTGAACACGGTAAGCACCTCGACCATTCAAGAAGTGTTCACACACTCCTAAAGCAACCGCCACATCCTGATGAGCCTTGTATCCTGCCGGGATTACGTTCTGTAAGTACATATAAGAAGAGTAACCACTCTGTTTTACCAATGCAAGGAACTGTTCAAAATTACCGTTGCGAAGAGCTTCTACCTGAAGCGGAACTCTTGCATTTTCTTGATAAAAATGGATCGCACGCATGACAGCTCGGTCACCACATTCCTTACGAAGTTCCGGGATTTTCGCGTAGAAATCTTCCTCCTTGATCTCGGTCAGAACTTCTTTTCCCATGTAAGCAGCAATTGCTTTGATCTCCCCCGGAATCGCTGCGTATTCATCTGTCAGATCCGCATGATCCGCACCAGAATCAATGATGCAGAGCGCATGTCCACAAGATGCAAAGTCAAAATCCACTGGTTCAATAACTGGATGGTCTTTGTCAAAAAAGTCAATGGTTACCAGATTTCCTACTGCAGATGCTGTCTGATCCATCAGACCACATGGTTTTCCGAAGAATACATTCTCTGCGTACTGACCAATCTGAGCGATTTCCGGAGCAGATACTTTATTATCAAAAAACAGACCATTGATAATGGTTCCGATCAGCACTTCAAACGCTGCAGATGAGCTGAGTCCGGATCCCGGAAGGACCGTAGATTCACAGTAGGCATCAAAACCACCAACCTTACATCCCATTTCTGTGAAACGTGCTGCAATACCACGTACCAGTGCCGGTGTAGAGTTGATATCTGCATCAACAGGCTCCAGCTCGGTAACGTTTACTTCATATAACGGATAACCTTTCGATAAAATACGGATCATATCCGTATTGTTTGGACGAACTGCAGCAACTGTATCCAGATTGACAGCACCAGCCAACACACGACCACGCTGATGATCTGTGTGATTTCCGGCAACTTCTGTGCGTCCCGGTGCAGAAAAATATTTTGTTGGATTTCCACCAAAAGCTGCCATAAATCCAGTATCTAAAGCAGCCTTCTGATCAGATTCCAAATAAAGAATTGTTTTAGACATAGTCATTTCCTCCGATAACAGAGCTAATTTCGTTCTATTTTATTTTTGCAAAAAGGACCACCTGAAGTGCAGGCGGTCCTTTGGGTACAGGTTATTGCAATTTCTGCCATCCTGCATAAAGTGGCATACCCGATTCAACGATGTCGTTACTGATATCCCATTGTGCATAACAGGCACTGTCTGTATACCAACCTGTGAAAGAATACCCTTCTCTTGTAGGAGCTTCCGGTTCTTCCAACAATTCGCCATACATCTGTGTCTGAGCAGGCACATCTGTACCTCCTCGCGAATCAAATGTAATCGCAAAACCAGGATTGCGAAGTTCCAATGCTACGATGATCAGGATTACCGCAATACAGACTCCGATAACACGGTCCAACGCTTTCACTGAAATATTCACATTGCGATACAAACCCCTGAATTTCGGAACCTGTTCTTCCTGCAGTTCAGGCTTATTTTTATTTTCTTCCATTATTTCTTCACCAGATACTTACGCATATCTAATGCACATGCACAGAGAATGATCGCACCTTTGATAATGTAAAGAGAAGAAGAATCTACGCCAAGCATAGTAAGGGCAACGAAGATAATACGGAGCACGAATACACCAAGGATGATACCGCTGATCTTACCGGTACCACCTACGAAAGAAACGCCACCGATAACGCAGGCTGCGATCGCATCACACTCTGCGTTGAGACCTGTGCTGGCTGCTACGGAACCTGCACGAACGCCCTCAATGAAACCAGCGTAACCGTACATAGCACCTGCAAGAGTATGTACAAGTACAGTTGTCATAAATACGTTAACACCGGAAACCTTCGCAGCTTCTGCGTTGGAACCAACGGCGAACATATTTTTACCGAATGTAGTTTTATTCCAGATAAACCACATAAGGATTGTCAGGATGATCGCATATAACACGTATCTC
>JAZTZT010000036.1:0-4288 GCA_045637605.1 Pilosibacter sp. | reverse complement strand
ACAGAACGACATGGCTACGATCCGACTTCTTAGTACCGTTACGCAATTCTCTGAGCGAAAGCGAGTCCGCTTGAAAATTCCTGTCATCCTGGGACTTCTTTATCACCAAGTTGACTCAATTAAATACACATTTTACTCCGTAATCTTTCCTCTCTGATTAATAACCAGCGCCATGAACTCAAGCGGCTCTTCAAACGGGTTTTCAACTGCGTGGCTCTGGCCAACTTCGATGACACAAACGTCACCCGGAACGATCTCTGTTCTGGAACCATCATTATCCACGAAGATTCCTTTTCCCTTGAGCACATAATACGGCTCTGTGTTTTCTACGTGCTGGTGGAAACCGAGACTGCAGTGCGGCGGAACAATAAGGTGTGCGTAGATAGTGCCATGTCCCATCAATTCATCTGCGGATAAAATGTGGCGGAATTCGATGGTTCCCTCACCACCGCGTACATTATCTTTGAAAACGATATCTGCTTTTCTTACCATGGAGTACCTCCTGAATATGACTTGATTTTCTGTTCCAAGTATAACATAGAACGTACGGAGAGTGCAAGAAAATTGCCCTGAATGGAGCAAGGCAGAAGAAAATTCTTGTCGAAACTTGCGGTCGAAAAACCTTTTATTCTGCCTGGGTTTAGCTTTATAATGGAACATAAGATGGAAAAGAATGACGGCATGCAAAGGGGGCTTAATCATGAGTATCGAATTACGCATGGCCGAATTGGAAGAAGAGAACCGGCGGTTGCGAGAAGAAAACGAAAAGCTTCTGGCGATTATTGACCAGATGAGAATGACAATGAACCGATTGATCGGACGATATATGACAGAAACATAAAAAGGCCTCTGCCACATCCGGCAGAAGCCTTTTTCATTAATTGCAAAGTGGGTGTGTAGATTGCAAAACGGGTGTGTTCCGCAAGTTTACTGTACGATACCGTTCACATCAACGGTCCAGATTTTTCCGTTGTTATCTTTTAAATCCTTAAATCCACGACCAAGTTCCGGTTTCACAGTGGAGGTGGAAGAGGAAGATGCTTTCTGTACATTACCACTTGTATTTACAAGGTAAGTGGTCTCATTAAGAACCGCCGGAGCGTATTTTAAGTCGGAAGATGCTTCCTGACGTTTTCCGTATACGTAGAGAGTGTTGTCGCGGAGACCATGGAAGCCCTGACCTCTTCGGTCACCTTCTGTATAGAAGAACCAAGTATCATGTTCCCCTGTTTCCTCATTATAAATGCTCTGTTTTCCGGTCTTCATTACACCGTCTTCTCCGAAGTAAAAGTTTGCGATCTCGCCGTCAGTCAGATTTACGATCTGCTGACCGGTCTGCATTTCACCTAGTTCATTAAAGGCATATTTCTTACCATTTACAGTAAAGAGCTGGTTGCCGTCTTTTGCGGAATGAAGCGCCTTACCGCCACGGAAGTGGAAAGTAAATGTCTCGTCCATGTCGTGAATGCCTTCGATACCATCGATGGTGTGCCAACCGTTCGCACGTTTTCCATCGCCTTCTGCACCGTAGTACTGGTAATCGGCAATTGTCGGAGCAGCGGATTCTGCGTTGCTGTCACTTGTAGTAACCTCTGCTTTTGGCATTTCTACCCATCCTGTCTGCATTTTGCCGTCAATAAATGTATAGTAGTTTCCGTCAATTTTTCTGTCGTACTGTGTCTCGATCATCTTACCGTTCTTTGTAAAGTAGTACCATCCTTCTTCAGAGTCCGGGGTAGAAGCATTTTCCTTTAGCTGGATCCAGCCGGTTTTCATGGTACCATCATGTTCATCACCGAGATAATACCAGGAACCGTCAATATTCACTTTACCAGTGAGCATGTGACCGGATTCATCAAAATAGTACCATTTTTCATTCTGCTTTAACCAGTTGGAAGTTACGGATTTTCCGTTTTCATCAAAATAATACCAGAAGGATGCAGGGGCTTCCGGAGAATCCAGATCGTCTTCGTTAGCCAGTTCAATCCAGGTATTTTTCACCATTTTACCGTCAGCATCCACATAAAACTCGTCGATCTTCTGACTTTTGGAAATGTGACCGTCTTCATTCAGATAGATCCAGTCATTTCCTTCTTTTTTCCATGTGTCTGTGAGAAGTTCTCCGTCCTCGTCGTAATATACCATGGAACCATCTTCCTCTGTCCAACCGCATTCGGCAGCATATACGGTCTGAGGCTGTCCGATCATCGACGGCAGCAATGCCATAAAAGCAGCTGCAGACATAACTGCAAGCATTTGTGTCTGTTTTTTCATAATAGTCTCTCCTTTTTATAAAGCGCGCCTGGAATCAGCGCAGTCAATGGATGTTTACGGGCTGATTATAAAGGTATGTTATATGTAAAATCCATAGAGGGATAATGGCAGAGCTGCCAGCTGGTGACAAGGGTGGAAACCCCTGTAGAATGACTGGACTGTCCTTATATTCTGTGGTAAAATAAAAAGAGGTATGCATATGGGAAAGCTATATTTGCTATATGAGAGGAGTTAACAGACTATGAGAATGAAAGTTTCCAACTACATCGCAATGCGATTAGTAGAAGAAGGAATTAAAGATTGTTTTATGATCACAGGTGGAGGTGCGATGCATTTAAATGATGGTCTTGGTCATCAGCCGGGACTCAAATGCTGGTACAATCACCACGAACAGGCAAGTGCGATCGCAGCGGAAAGCTATGCGAGAATTCACAATAAAATTGCGGCTCTTTGTGTGACAACAGGTCCTGGCGGTACAAACGCACTGACAGGTGTTGTTGGCGGCTGGCTGGATTCTATCCCGATGTTAGTCATTTCCGGTCAGGTTCGTTACGATACAACTGCAAGAAGCACAGGTCTTGGAATCCGTGCTATGGGCGACCAGGAGTTTGATATTACCAAAGCCGTAGACAGTATGACAAAGTACTGTGAGATGGTTATTGATCCGATGCGAATCCGTTTCTGTTTAGAGAAGGCGCTGTACCTGGCTCAGGTTGGCAGACCAGGTCCGTGCTGGTTAGACATTCCGGTAAACGTACAGGGTGCGTATATTGAGACAGATGACCTTTGGGGCTTCGACAAAGATGATTACGAGGCAGGCGGTACAGGATGGACCAACAAAGGTCAGGGATGTGGCGCATGTATGGCGTGTGCGGCTATTAAAGTGGAAGGCAAAGCACGTATGATCATGGAAGACATTCCGGGACAGGGTGAGAAAAGAATTGCTCTTCCAAAGCCGGTATCTCTTGACACAGCAAGAGAGATTCTGAAAAAAGTAAGAGAAGCAAAGCGTCCGGTGATCAATGCAGGTAACGGTATCCGCATTGGTAAAGCACACGACGTATTTATGAGAGTGGTTGAGAAATTAGGTATTCCGGTTGTCACAGGCTGGAACAGTCAGGACTGCATGTACGATGCACATCCGCTTTATGTAGGACGTGCAGGTAATATGGGTGACCGTCCGGGTAACTTCGCAGTTCAGAACAGTGATCTGGTTCTGTCCCTTGGAAGCCGTCTTTCCATTCGTCAGGTTGGTTTCAACTATCAGACATGGGCTCGTGAGGCTTATGTTATTTACAACGATATCGATGCGGAAGAATTAAAGAAACCGAGCGTGCATACAGATATGCCGGTTCATGCAGATGTAAAAGATCTTCTTGAGAAGTTAGAATTGGTTCTGGAAGAGGAGTCCGTATCTGAGGAATACGGTCCGAAAGATAAGGAAGCTGTTGACTGGTGGGTAAACCGCTGTCAGGAATGGAAGGTAAAATACCCGGTGGTTCAGCCGAAGCACTATGCAGCAGGTCCGGAGCAGCCGGCGAACATTTACGCAGCTATGAATGAGATCGGTCTTCGTGCAAAAGAAGGTCAGATCACAGTTGTTGGTAATGGTTCTCCGTGCGTAGCCGGAGGTCACTGCTACCAGATGAAACCGGGGCAGAGATTTATCAGTAACTCTGCGATCGCATCCATGGGTTACGATCTTCCGGCAGCGATCGGTGCATGTGTTGCAGACCATACTCAGGATATCATCCTGATGACAGGTGATGGAAGTATCCAGATGAACATCCAGGAACTTCAGACCATCATTCACCACAAGATGCCGATCAAGATTTTCTTGATCAATAACGGTGGTTATCATTCCATCCGACAGACTCAGAGAACACATTTTGGTCAGCCGTTTATTGGAATCGGTGAGGATAGTGGCGATCTTACCTTCCAGTGCTTTGAGAAACTGGCTTGGGCATACGGTTTCCCGTATGTGGCGGCTCACAACAATCAGGAACTTCCGGAT
>JAZTZT010000035.1:0-13986 GCA_045637605.1 Pilosibacter sp. | reverse complement strand
AAAAGATTTCTCAGTGATGCAAACCAGAGAAATGATCATGCTGAGCAGAAGGACCAGATATGTACCGATCGTTCCGATCGCTGTATGAAGTACATACACGATCGCACCTCCGATCAGACCTCCTCCGACTCCGTTTTCACCGGCCAGTTCGTAGATTTCCAACAGGGTCTGTCCCTCTTTGTAACCGCCTCCGAATAACATCTGAGCCAGGCCGCAAAGTACAAGCAGCAAAATCTCTACTGCCAGCATCTTATATACCGCACGGATATTTCCCTTATTAGAGGCATAGAAAATCACACCCGCAAATAAAAGCACCGGTGCAAGATATCCGATGGATCCGAAAACACCCAGCATAATGCTGCTGAAAAAATTTCCGACCATACCACAAATATGAAAATTACTTAAAAATAAGAATACACAGATTGCAAAGGTACCCAATACCGCGATCTCAGACTGTAAAAAGCTGGTATCCGGCTCTATTTTCTTAGAGTTATTCTTTTTACCGCCCTTTGCAGATGTATTCGTTTTTGTTGTGTTTGTCTTTGTTGTCTTTTTTGTTCCACTTCCTGCCAAAACGAAAGCCCCCTTTTATCATTCAAGGCAAATGACCTCAGATTATAGTATACATAATAATATTCAAAATTGCAACTCCAAGAATTTCAGGATAAAAGGCAGACCCTTTTGAGCCTGCCCGAATCTCTACTATTTCTTGTTTTCAATCATCTCATATAGTTTTCTCAATGCATCCTGAATTCCGCCTATCTCATTTATGAATCCTTCTTCTACGGCTTTTTCACCCACCAATACTGTGCCGAGATCTTTAGAAAGCATTTTCGTATTATGCATTAATTCTTTTATTCGTTCGTAAGGAACCTGACTATGTCTGGAAATGAAGGATAAAATCCGATCCTGGATCATTTCAAAATATTCGTAGGTTTTCGATGTACCGATCAACATTCCGGACATCCGCACCGGATGAACCAACATGGTTCCGCTAGGTACGATAAAGGAATAATCCGTAGATACAGCCAACGGAACGCCGATGGAATGACTGTCTCCGATCACAAGAGAAACGGTTGGCTTACTGATGGACGCTAACATCTCTGCAAGTGCCAGCCCGCAGCTCACATCTCCACCCACAGTATTGATTAAGACAAGAACACCTTCGATTTCTTCTGTATCTTCCACTTTCGCCAGTTCCGGAAGAATATGCTCATACTTCGTCGTCTTAGTACTTCCGGAAAGATTCTCATGTCCCTCGATCTCTCCGATAATCGAGAGCAAATGGATCTTACTTTTTCCCGGTCCTTGTAACGTTGCCTGCCCATTTTCACGGATCCGTTCTTCTTCCTGCTTTATTTTTTCTCCTTCAGCCTGATTGTTGCGCATAAAAAATCTCCCTTCTGACACATTTCTCTTAGTTTGTGTCAGAAGAGAGACTCTTATTCCATTACTTTCTATTTCCGATAATATCGCGAATCTTTAACGGCTTACGATAATTCCAAGAAGAAATCTTGATACCGCTTTTCTTACTTGCAGCATGTACCACCTGTCCGTTACCGATATACATAGCAACATGGTTAATGGTTCCGCTGCTGTTTCCGTAGAAGATCAGATCGCCCGGACGCATGTTGCCGGATTTTACAGCAGTTCCCATCTGCGCCTGAGAACCGGAATAATGCGGAAGTGAAATACCAAACTGTTTGTAAACAGAAAGGGTAAATCCGGAGCAATCCGCACCTTTTGTTAAGCTTGTTCCTCCCCAGACATATGGATTGCCAAGGAATTTTAATGCATAGTTTACCATACGGCTTCTAAGAGATGCATTTTCCTCCGCCGGAGAGAACTTGATCGCCTCGTCCAGTGCATATCGAACATCCACGTAGTCTGTAGATACGTATGCATATGTGGATTCACCTGTTTCATCGTTGCTCTCATCGAACTCGATCTTTACCCAGCCATCCAACTGCTCAACTACATGGTAACGCTCGCTGTTGGTAATCTGTGTCCAGATCTTTGCTTCTGTTGTCGGCTCCATACGTGCATTTAATACGTCCGTACTAACGATCGCCATCAGTTCTGCATGCTGCATCGCTGCTTCTCGGGCTGCATCTCCGGTTAGAATATAATCTGCACTTACATATCCCAAAATTTTACCGGATCGGATCTTGTACCAGCCATCCTGCTCTTCAAGGATTTCACAACCTGCAAAACTTGGAAGTTTACCGATGATCTTTTCTTCTTTACCCGGTTTCTGTCTGATATTCAGATAGTTTGAAACATTGGAAACACCCGGATTATCATAATAACTGAGAACCATCGCCCTCAGATCCAGTTTTCTTGCTTCATTTAAAGAAAACTCACGCTCTGCGAATTCCGAAGAAATGTATCCGCTTGCGATCTGATACCAGCCGTCGGTTTCTCCGATGATTTCATATTTCTCGCCCTGCAGGCATCGATCGATCACATCTGATTCTGTGGTTGGTTCCTTACGAATATTTAAACTGTCTGCAGTGATCACCGCTCGGTCCATTACAAGTTCACGAGCTGCTTCGATTGCCTCATCACCTGTCAAAACATAGTCTGCACTGATGTATCCTTCAATTCCGCCGGAAGTCACACGATGCCATCCGTCCAATGTTTCCAGAATCTCACATGCACTGCCATCCATCAGTTTTCCTACTACTGTCTCATCTGATTCCGGTGTTTCTCTCATATTGAGATATCCGGTAACCTTCACAATACCTAGATTCGTATAAGAATCGATGACTTTCTGAATGTCTTCCAGACGTTTGATTTCTTCTTCATTAGCTGCCGCCACGATCGGATCAAGTGCGATTGCCTCCACACTTTCTCCTGTCTCCTGTGATGGTACCTCTACGGTAATCTCCTCTGGCTCTTTGCTGAATCGGTCGATCAATGCTTTTCCACCAAAAATAACACCTGCAAAAATCAGAACACAGCCTGCTGCAATCGCTGCATAAGTTCCATATGGCGGTTTTCTTTTTCTGCTTCTTGCCTTATTAATAGAAGCCATATAATCGACCCTGTTTTTATCTTCTCCCATGCATACCTCTCGTTCATTATTACATATTTTCGAATCTCATACGTTTCGATAAAATCACATGCGTAATAGTTTACCATAAAATCTGCAAAAATGCAAATAATAAACAATGCCTGATGCTTATACATCAGGCATTGCCACATATTTTCCCTATTTTAACACTTCTTTGTATACACGAAGTACATTTTTATAGAAGATCTTATCGATCTCATCCTCTGTGAATTTCTCCTGACGGAGCTTCTGCTCTAACATTGGCATATCTGCAGCACTGTTCATCTCGAAAGAAATATTCGTTCCATCATAATCGGAGCCGAGACCAATACAATCGATGCCACCCACATTGATGATATGACGGATGTGACGCACAATGTCATCCAGGGATACACTCTGTCCTTCGCTCCAAAGTTCACGGTCGCGTAAGAATGCCGGACAATAGTTCATGCCCATGACACCGCCCTTTTCAGCCAGACCGCGGATCATCTCATCACTCAGGTTTCTCGCATGTCCGCAGATCGCACGTGCATTAGAATGGCTGGCAACAAACGGTTTTGTCGCATGCTCGATCACATCAAAAATACCTTTGTCTCCAAGATGGGAAATATCTAAAATCATACCAAGACGTTCCATCTCTGCGAGGAATTCAAATCCACGCTCTGTCAGACCATGTTCAGTTTCTGGAACAAATTTACCCGGAGCTGCAAGTCCACTCGGTGCCAGTGCACCCGGGATCACTTTGTTCGGCCAAGCCAGTTCATTGGCAAAGTTCCAAGTAAATGTGAACATACGAACACCGAGCTCATAGAAAATACGCAGATATTCCAGCTTGCCCTCGCAGATCGCACCTTCCTCCATGGTCAGCATGGCAGACATTCTGCCTGCTCTCATATTCTCTTCAATATCTTTATAACTTTTTACAATACCGATCTGATCTGGATATTTTCTCATCTCTGTCAAGAACAGATCTGCAAGACGGAAACCGTACTCCGGTAGTGGCATAATATCTTTCAGATTTTCCATATGGCCAAACATCGCAAAGTTCTGAAGAAGGTAATTACCCTTTTTCATCTTCTGCAAGTCAATATGTAGATCATTTTCCAGAATTCCTGTATTCAAACCCTTCACACGTCTCTCAACCAGTCCAAGTAAGGTATCACAATGCATATCCGCAACTCTCATGTTCCGACTCCTATTCTTTCTGTCCCGTAAATATCCCAGAACAAAACTATACTTATTTATATCCTAAACGGTCAAACCGCAAAAAGCGGCAGACCTTCCGGCTACCGCTTTTATTATACGCTCTTTGTTATTGTTTGTCACGTTTTTCCATCATATTCATGTAAAACACCTAAAGAATGATCACTTCTCATATGCGTTACATCAGTGGTCCGATCAATCGCATTGCCTTTCCAAGGAACCGGTGTCCGACCGGAAGTGCCTCATAACTTTCCACCGTCATCCTCGCACATTTGCGAAGCGTTTCCTCAAAATCCTTTTTAATCTCTTCGATTACAGGATTCCGGTAAATATAAACACCACATTCAAAGTTTAGATACTGACTTCTGAAATCCAGATTGACAGAACCAACGACTGCTTTCTCTCCGTCGCTGATCATCGTCTTTGAATGGACAAATCCGGGCAGATACTCATATATCTTTACACCGGCGCTGATCAACTCCGGATAATAGGAATGAGCCAGCATAAATGTCGAATTCTTATCCGGAATGTGAGGCATGACGATGATCGTTTCCACGCCTCGTTTTGCAGCATAACAGAGCGCTGTGATCATGTCATCGTCAAGAACAAGATACGGTGTCATTACATACACATATTCTCTCGCCTGGTAGATAATATCCAGATAAACCTGATGACTGACATTTTCATCGTCCATCGGACTGTCACCAAAGGGAACTGAATATCCCTGAATGTTCAATCCGTTGAGATTACAGTCCTGACAAGGTTCCAGATATGGGCCATAATCGACATTAAAATCCAGTTTTTTCGCACATACATTCCACATCTGTAAAAACATTACAACAAATGTGCGAACAGCATCACCACGTACACAGATCGCATTATCCTTCCAATGGCCAAACCTCACTTTGCGGTTAATGTATTCATCCGCAAGATTGACACCGCCTGTATAGGCGATCGTTCCGTCAATGATCAGTATTTTTCTATGATCTCTGGTATTCTGATTCGTCGAAATTGCAGGTCGAACCGGATTAAATACACGGCAGCGAATTCCTTTTTCTTCCAGCGTCTTCGAATAATCAGGTGGAAGATTTCCCACAACATTCATACCATCGTATAAGACACGAACCTCAACGCCCTCTTTTACTTTTTCCTCCAGAATTGTAAGCATATTATCCCACATATATCCCGGCTGGATGATAAAATACTCCAGAAAAATGAACTGCTTGGCGTTTTTTAATTCCAGGATCATGTCTTCATAAAACAATTCTCCTAGTGGATAATATTTGTAATTCGTATTTTCATAAACAGGAGCACCTCCGGCTTCGTACAGATATCCGGCCATATTAGAATTGCTCCGGCTTTCTTTTTTCAGCTTTCTCAATACTGACTGGTTTTGCGGTAGAAAATGCTTCGTACGTGAATGGATATCTGAAATTCTCTTTGCAAGAATCTTTGGTTCCATCTGCAGCTGCACAAACATATAAAACAAACCGCCAAATACAGGAAACAGCAAAACAGGAACCAACCATGCCATCTTAAAACTTGCATTCTGCTTTTCATTTAATATATGGATTGCCAGAATTCCTCCAAGTATTGTAAATGTTCCATATCCGTATGCACGATATCTCTCATCGATCCATGAAAACACTCCAATTAATGTTATGATCTGAATCATGGTAAACAGGATAAAGAACATTGCTCGACCGAACACCAGGCGTGTAAGACTTCTTTTTCCTTTTTCTTTTACATCTATCATCAAATTCCTCCAACTCATCGAAACAGTTCGTACCATTATTACTGTAATTATCAAAAATGTATCATACTTACAGAGAACAAACAAGATTCCATCTGTCACAATCTCCTTTTGGTAATTATGTCCATCTTTCTTCTCCATATCGATTTTTTTTCGTCATAAATATTTCATTATTCTATTGTTCTAATCACATCAGATGTGTTAAGATAAAAAGGTATTACTTTCGATATTTTTGCAGAAATGCAACATTATTTATAACAAAGGAGAATTGTAATGGGCGGTTATTTTGGCGTAGCTTCAAAAACAAGCTGTACAATGGATCTGTTCTTCGGTACTGACTATCACTCTCACCTTGGAACAAAAAGTGGAGGTATGGCCGTTTACGGTGATAACGGATTCCAGCGTGTCATTCACAACATCGCAAACACACCATTCCGTACAAAATTTGATCGTGATTTAGATGAATTAGAGGGTTATGTAGGTATCGGCTGTATTTCAGACTCCGATCCGCAGCCACTTTTGATTCGTTCCCATTTAGGAGAATATGCACTGACAACAGTTGGTACGATTAATAATAAACAGCAGCTGATCGACGAACTCTATGCAAATGGTCATGTACATTTCATGGGCATGAGCGGCGGTAAGATCAACTCCACAGAGCTAATTGCAACCATCATCGATCAGTGTAACAGTTTCGTAGAAGGACTTCAGCTTGTACAGGAGAAAGTTGTTGGTTCTATGTCCTGTCTTCTTCTGACAAAAGATGGTATCTATGCGTGCCGCGACCGTTATGGTCGAACACCGATCACGATCGGTCAGAAAGAAGATGCTTTCTGCCTGTCTTTTGAAAACTTCGCGTATTTAAACCTTGGATATCATCACTATTCCGAACTCGGTCCTGGTGAGATCGACTATATTACATATGACAAAGTAGAAGTTTTAAGCCCTGCAAAAGAAGAGATGAAGATGTGTTCTTTCTTATGGGTATATTACGGTTATCCGAATGCCAGTTACGAAGGTGTCAGCGTAGAGAAGATGCGTTATGACTGTGGCCGTCTTCTTGCAAGACATGACAACAACGATGGCATCCGAGTTGACAGTGTCGCGGGTGTTCCGGACTCCGGTCTTGCTCATGCGATCGGTTATTCCAATGAATCCGGTATTGAATACACACGTCCGTTTGTAAAATACACACCGACTTGGCCGCGCTCCTTTATGCCGTCCAATCAGAAGCAGAGAAACCTGATTGCAAAAATGAAACTGATCCCGGTACATGCCCTGATCGAGAATAAGAGCCTTCTTTTAATTGATGACTCTATCGTACGTGGCACACAGCTCGGAGAAACAACTCAGTTCTTATATGACAGCGGTGCTACCGAAGTACATATTCGAACTGCATGTCCACCGATCATGTACGCATGCCCGTACCTTGCATTCTCCCGCTCTACTTCCGACTACGACCTGATCACCAGAAGGATCATCCGTGATCGTGAAGGTGAAAACATTTCCGATGAATTGCTGGCAGATTATGCAAATCCGGACAGCCAGAATTATCAAGAGATGGTTGAAGAGATCAGAAAACGTCTGAATTTCACAACGCTTCGATTCCACCGTCTGGATGATATGTTAGAGTCAATCGGTATTCCATCAGATAAATTATGTACCTACTGCTGGAACGGTAAAGGTTAAGGAAATTTTAAAAGGCATCCTCAATTTCGAGGATGCCTTTTATATTTATACGATTATACGTATCTATTTGTTACATAATCCGCCATAGTATCAGCTGCTGCAGACTGTCCGGCATACTCTGCACCAGTTGTATCTTCCTCAGCACCTCTCATAGCCTCTGCTACAGCTGCACCAAGTTTGATCTTATTTACATCAACTGCTGAACCGCACTTCATGCAGAACTTGGAATTCTTGTCGATTCTAGCGCCACACTCAGAACAGAAGATGCAACCATCCATACCTGTCAAGGATGCTTCTAACTCAGCGATCTTATTCATAGCTTTTCTAATAGAACCGAACTCTGTGAAGAACTTCTTCTCCGCATCTTCGCTGCCGGATTCAAAAATCTGTTTGCCGATTGCTGCGTAAAGTCTTGTGATAGTTTCTTTCTCTGTATTGATCTGAGACTTGATCTGAACTGTCTCACCAATTTCCTTTGTTTTCTGTGCTACAGTCTGACCAGTTACCTTAAGACCACGTGTTAAATCGTTAAAAAATGCCATAATTACTAATCCCCTTTCACAAAATTAATCTATCGTAACAATTGAAACATATATGTTACATTATCTTAAGTTTAACGAATTCTGAGCATAAAGTCAATTAATTTTCGATGGGAATGTTGAGTCCGTAGCTAACATTCTTAGATAATCGGTTATCATAGTCATACGCATCTTTCACAAACTGAGGGATTTTATCCGCCGGAAAACTATATGCTGCAAACTCCTGATTATTGATACTTCTTCCCTCGTTGACATCTTTCATATATACACGAACACTGATTCCGTACTCCATCGGCTGCAGTCCGTTGAGCTGTGCAAGCTGATGATTTACAATTGAGTTCAATACGAGTTCCATGCATTCCACAGACTCTTTTGTGCCGTCATTTTCCAGGGAAATTGTACGGATTCCATCTTCCGCTGCTACTGTAACCGGATAAGCAGAAGCAGATTCCACCATTACTTCCACACGCTCTTCATAATAAGATACCGGAGCATCATAATACGCTTTTTCATCATTGTAATAATCACTGATGATTTCAATACGTAATACATCCTCCACATCCATTGGTCCAAGATCGTTAATTCCGGCTTCAGCCAATAAGCCAAGTGTCTTCTTGAAAGAAGGATATACCGGGAAGAAGTTAACATTGTTCATATCCTCCAATCGGAAATCACCCGTAAAATTCGGATTTCTGTCGTGACTGATGGAACGGATATACTCATGCTCAGCCAATGTCAGGAAACGCAGGGACGTCACCGGAGTTTCCTTTGAACGTTCTTCCAGTGTCAGAGCTGTCATTTCTTCTTTATAAGCATCCAGTATCTGGGCACGCATAGCATTGTCCACCTTTACTTCCTGAATCTTGGAATTATGATTCTCATAGATGCCGGTAATATTGTCAATGTTATAAGACAATACTGGATTGATCCCCTTCTTATACTCTGCACTCTCATACAAACGATCAAACGCTTCTCGAAGTTCTGTTACATTGACATAGTAATTTCGATATACCGTTTTTCCATTATCAAGATGATAACCCATTTCTAACTGAGTCCAATGTCCTCTCGCATGTTCCACATCAACATTAGCGTAAAATGCCTCTTTTTGCATTTCAGCTTCCAGGATTCCCGCATCAGCAAGTTTGGAGACCACTTCATAATCTGGATACTTCATATTATCGATTGCATACTGGTCCATGGATACATAACGCCAACTCTGATGTGAATTTCCATTAGACTCATAATAATACGGCAAACCATAGTCCTGATTGTCACGAATACTTGCAGCATAGACCGAAGCAGATTCAAACTCTTTCTCTGTCGGTTTATAACTGTCATATCCCATCAGATCAAACCGGAATATTGCAATGACCATCAGTGCCAGCACTGCTGAGAGGCCCATATGGTGCAGATTCGCAAATAGTTTTGCAAATTCAAAATGATAAATAATTTCTACGATTGCATGTGTCACCACAAGTCCCATCGCAAACCCGAACACTGCCCACGGAAAACTATAATAAATATTCCAGAACAAGAGGGACACTGCAATGGTAATCGGAACCACGAGAAGAATCTTGATCGGCGCCTTTGTGACATGAAATGACATCGCTTTTCCGGCTGATTCAGACGGACGCTTTTTATAAAGAGCCAGAGCAATCAATGTCATGAGCACACCAACTGCAAACATGATTCCCACACGGTCCATCAACTGTCCATAGTTTTCAAACTCTATTCCCGCTCCTTCTACCACTAGATTGATGTAGTAAGAAAAAGGAGAACCGTTTATCATTATCTGACCCACGTTAACGCCTCTAAGATTGATCGTATTAAAGAACAGATACATTAACCCCTGAACCAGAGCAATTATCGCCGGAATATACGCAAACAACACCATTCCACCAAGGATGGAGATGAAAAAGTTTCCAGTCAGCATAACTGCAATGACCATTAAAGCGTAATTGATCAAATAACCGCCTGCATGTACAACAAAGGATATTAATCCGGTCGATAACAGAAGTGAAACATCCAGACTGTTGATTGCAAGCACTCCCATTGCCAGGAACATATTGATCAGATACATGCTCCATATAATGATGATTCCGTTTATAAATTTTACAGCAAAGATTATCTCTCGTTTTACCGGAATACTATGGTAAAAATCCATCTGTTTTCTGGAATGAAGATATATAAATCCGGTCAGAGCCATAATGATCGCTGCAGCTATGACAGTCGCCACATTCAGCACGTTTTCCAATCCAATGGTCGTTGCCACAATATCAAGCAACCGCTCTGCATATCTACTTTCCGCTGTAATACCCTCACCAAACGTCGTACCGTTTACAAGCCATCTCTCATATGTCTGCTGCAGATTGCTGATGCTCATGGCTGCATTGACCGGCATCCAGAAGAAAAATGACAGGAATGCCAGACTGATAGCCCAGATTTTTCGTTTCAAATCTTCTCGCATCAATTTAAAGAATAAGTTTCTTGATGTCATAACCTGCCACCTCCGTTTCACTAATAAAAATTTCTTCCAGAGACAATGGGATCAATTCAAAGAAAAGCGGCTCGTATGACATCATCAGTGCCTCTATCTCATCTCTGCTTCCACGTACCGTCATAGTTGCAAGACTTCCTCGATATTCAACTTTTACTTTGTCAAGCTCAAGTAATTCTTCTACTTTCATTCCAGGTTTCAAGACACATTGTACCTTGTGGATATTTAACTTCATGTCATCAAGATCTTTTGACAAAAGAATTCCGCCCTTATGAAGAAGTCCTACATGATCGCAGATATCTTCCAGTTCTCGTAAGTTATGGGATGCAATGATCGGTGTCAGATTACGCTCTGCCATATCATTGGCAAATAAGCTCTTTACTGCCTGTCGCATAACCGGATCCAGTCCATCAAATGTCTCATCGCAGAAAATATAATCGGTGTTCGCACAAATTCCCAGAATCACAGAAAGCTGTTTTTTCATACCCTTGGAAAATGTAGCGATCTTTCTCTTTGGATCCAAATTGAAAGATGCCAACAATTTTAAGCATCTCCCCTCATCAAACGCCGGATAAATCGCTTTATTGTAAATGATCATTTCTTTCGGAGTTGCATTTGGGAAGAAATACTGCTCATCGGAAATATAATAGAAACGTCTCTTTACGTTCGGATTCTCAAACACTTCTTCTCCGTCAATCTGGATCGTACCTTCATCCGGTTTCAAGATACCGCTCGCCATTCGTAAAAATGTACTCTTTCCGGCTCCATTGGTACCGATCAGACCAAATACGTAACCGTCACGGATTGTCGCATTGACATGATCAACGGCTACAATATTGTCAAATTTTTTCGTTAAGTTTTTGGCTTCAATCAAGTTTCTTCACCTCCTGTAAATTTCGCTGCCGCCTTGTACTGAATTTCAACCATCTGATATAATTCCTGATCCGAGATTCCAAGACGGATCGCCTCATCGATCATGTCACTGAATTGCACCAGAAATTCATTTTTTCGATTTTCCTTCATCGTACGATTCTCCGAAACAAAACTTCCCTTTCCCTTCACCACATAGATGTATCCTCTACGTTCTAACTCTGCATATGCACGCTGGATCGTATTGGGATTGATGGAAAGCTCCATAGCAAGACTTCGTACGGAAGGCATTGGATCATGTTCTTTCAGGACTCCCAGAAACATTAACTCTTCCAGTTTTTCGATGACCTGCTCATAAATCGGTCTTCGATCCTTATAATCCAGAATGATCATGGTCAGCCTCCTTTCTTTATTCTTATTGAATTTGTACTGTATTAATACTCTTAATACAGTTATTGTAAAAGAAAAACCCAGTATCGTCAATGAAGATACCGGGTCTTTTTTCTTACGGAAATATTAATTTGTTTTCATTTAGACACTACCAGATTTTTGTCACTCCATCGAAACATTCTTCCACACTCATCCCATTGACCAGTGTGTATTCGCCAGTAGTATCAATTTCGATACGGTATTCAATTCCTGATTCAGAAAATACATCTACATAAGAAATACCATCTGTACGATTGTAATAGAAGACACTTCCTACAGGATACTCAACTGGCTCTTCTTCCACCAATGTCTTAAGAGTAAGTGGCACTTTTGATGTGATCGGCCATGTACTCTTCGGAACTGAATAGGACGCTGTCTTACCCTGCATCTTTCCTGTTTCCGGATTTACATAATAGTCTTTTTCTCCTAAAAATAATCCCATGGTCCACATTCTTGACTGCATGGTAAAATCGGTCGGATCCGTAAACACCGGCTCGTAATATACTTCATATTTTTCTACTCCTGTATACCAGTCTCCCGGGAAGCATACGTTCTCATTCAGTTCTATTCGCTTTATTTCCTTCTGATTCAGATCATAGACATACATTTTGTGACCGTCTTCAACTCCGCCATATACGTAAAGGTAGTAGTTTGATCTGCCAGGTTCACCTGAGCAAACCAGGTATGGATAAATCTCAGATAAACAAATATCCATATCAGCATACGAATCTCCATTTAATGTGACCGTAAGCTTATCGTATGCATAGCCGTTAGACGTTTCTGCATAAGCACTGATCAGGTCTGCCCAACCATCAAAAGCATCTCTGTCAAACTCAAACTCACGCCCCAAGGCAAGAGATACAACGTAACCATCTTCTGGGACATTTACGTATCGTTCAACGAACAACTCCGGTGTATCTTGATACCAGAGTGTGACTTCCAATAACCCTGACGCATATGGGGCTATCGCATACGGATTAAACTGGAATGAAATACCTTGATATCCCATAGTCCAGTTGAGATCCCGGGATGTGAAATTGTCAAAATACGCTTCTACGTCCGAATAGAACATTTCTCTACCATAAATATCATAAAGCTTCTGTTCCACCAACTCTAGCATCGTATCAAAGTCTGTCACCACATCGTCAAGTTCCAGCTTTTTACCAGTCTTTGTGTCAAAATTATATCCCCATGCCCCGTACATCGGGTGGGCACCCCCACTGTATGAATAAAATTCATCACGAATGCTAAGGATTTGGCTGTCTGCACGCTGTACAAATAACATCTCCTCATCCGTATAGTGAGTACTGAGAACAGAGCCCCCTTCTCCGTAGAGATCTTTCATGTATATTGCCGATTCTTCCATCCGACCGATGTCTTCCTGTGTCAACGCCGCAAGTGCTTTCGCAAGCTCCGGATACTGTTCTGTGTCCTCATCACTCAGGCGAATGCTGTCATAAGTTGCAGAGCAGATCAGTTCACTGCCGCTATGCTCTTCTCGCGATAACGTGGTCTTCATCACATCCAGGACTGAAACTTCTGGAATCTCCTTTTCTCTGAAACAGAGCCAGCCACCATCATGGTACAGACACAGTTCCATCAATGAACTCGAATCCGCCTTATCTAACGCAACAATCTGAATCGCACCTGCATACCATACATGCTCATAATCATCATTATGCAGGAGAACAGTACCACCACTTCCTAAGAACCATTCACCATCATAGTCAAAATCAATGGAACGATCCAGATCCGTCCAACTCATTTTACAACTAAAATCGTCCGTCATATTGATTCGGAAAGCTGAATGTGAACTCGGAATTTCCTGTTCTACCCCAGTATCATCTACGTAAGCATATAATTCCCATTCCTTATTCATTCCATCCCGCAAATAGGATAAATCTAAAGCATCCACAGTCTGCTCTTGGAATACACGCTTAAAGGTCTGGTA
>JAZTZT010000034.1:0-2791 GCA_045637605.1 Pilosibacter sp. | reverse complement strand
AGTGCCTTGGTCAGCTGTGCCACGCCGCCCTTTGCTGCCGCATAAGCCGGTACGGTGTAACCACCAAAGTAGCTGAGCATACTAGCCAAGTTAATAATCTTACCGCCGCCATGGGCAAGCATGTTGCGTCCTGCCAGCTGGCAAAGCTTAAATACCGCTCTTAAATTTACATTAATGACATCATCCCAATCACTCATTAAGAAGTCCTCACACGGATTTCTTCTCTGGATTCCTGCATTGTTTACCAGAATATCCAGACGACCATAAGTTTTTACAACACCATCGATCAGCTCTTTTGCCTGTTCAAATTCCGCAACATTGCACTGCACTGCCTCTGCATGTCCACCATTTGCTTCAATCTCTTTTACAACTTCCTCAGCTTTTGCCTGGGAACCATGATAGTTGACTACTACAGTTGCTCCGTAACAAGCAAGTGTCACTGCGATCTGACGTCCGATACCACGGCTCGCACCTGTAACAAGTGCAATCTTTCCGGTTAAATCCATAACATTTCACTCCTAGTTTAATTTTGCCAAGTCTTCGACTTTTTCAATATTGATCACCGTAACATTACGGTCAATTTTTTTGATAAATCCAGCCAGTGTTTTGCCCGGTCCAATCTCAATAAAGCGATCAACACCATCCGCGATCATGGCTTCTACACTCTGCTGCCAACGAACAGAAGAAGATACCTGCTTTGTCAGCAATGGTTTTACCTCTCCTGCAGTTCTTACGTATTCTGCATTCACATTTGCAACATATGGAATGTTCGGCTCATGTACCGGAATATTCTCCAGAAACTCGCCAAGTTTATTCCCTGCTTCTTCTAACAAATAAGAATGGAAAGGGCCACTGACATTTAACGGAAGTACGCGTCTTGCACCGGCCTCCTTCAGTTTTTCCGCTGCAAGCTCCACCGCATCCAGTTTGCCGGAAATCACAATCTGGCCAGGACAATTATAATTTGCCACCTGAACATTCTCGAGCGGATCGACAACTGCATTGATCTGTTCTGCAGTCATTCCCAAAACAGCACTCATTCCGCCAATTCCTGCCGGAACTGCTTCCTGCATGAGAATTCCCCTGCGACGTACCGTTAAAATCGCATCCTCCACACTCATAACTCCCGCTGCGGCCATCGCCGGATATTCGCCCAGACTCAGACCCGCGGCCACATCTGCCTTGACTCCCATCTCTTCTATGACTTTCCACATAGCCAAGCTGGTGGTTACCATCGCCGGCTGTGTATACTCGGTTATATCCAGTCGATCATTGGTCTCAAAACAAAGATCCGGAACAGAAAATCCCAAAAGTTCCGATGCACGATCAAAAATCTTGCGTCCGATCTCTGTCTTTTCGTAAAAATCTTGTCCCATACCGCAAACCTGCGCTCCCTGACCGGGAAAAATAAATGCTGTCTTACCCATGTACGTTCTCCGTATCTTCTATCTTCTTCCAAGCAGTTTCATTGTCTGCTCCATCATTTCTTCAATCATCTCACTGCAAGTCTGTTCTTTTGAGATCATTCCTGCAATCTGACCAGCCATGACTGTGCCGTTTGTCACATCACCTTCAACAACTGCTTTTCTCAGCGCACCAAGTGTCAGATACTCAAGCTCTTCAAAACTCTTTCCTTCTGCTTCCAGCTTTCCGTACTCTCTCGTCATTTGATTTCTCAGACTGCGGACCGGATGCCCGTGACTTCTGCCTGTAACAG
Organism: Pilosibacter sp.; assembly: GCA_045637605.1. Taxonomy (GTDB): domain Bacteria; phylum Bacillota; class Clostridia; order Lachnospirales; family Lachnospiraceae; genus Pilosibacter. The sequence continues at coordinate 1,074 of JAZTZT010000034.1, read as the reverse complement.
CTGAATCAATATCTTTTGCCTTGAGCACGCGCTCTTTATAATTAGCATGTACGACGGATTCTTTCGCCACCAAAAATCTGGTTCCCATCTGAACCGCCTCTGCGCCCAACATAAAAGCCGCTGCAATTCCTCTTCCATCTCCGATACCTCCCGCTGCAATAACCGGAATTGATACCGCATCAACCACCTGAGGAACCAACGCCATTGTCGTCGTTTCACCAATATGACCACCGGACTCTGTACCTTCTGCAACAACTGCATCAGCACCGGCTTTTTCCATCATTCTTGCCAGAGCAACGGAAGCCACGACCGGGATTACTTTGATTTCTGCCTCTTTCCACATTTTCATGTATTTGCCTGGATTTCCGGCACCGGTTGTTACAACCTTTACGCCTTCTTCCACAACAACCTTTGCAATTTCGTCTGCATGCGGACTCATCAGCATGATATTGACACCAAACGGTTTCTTTGTCAGTTCTTTCGCCTTACGAATTTCCCCACGGACCACATCTGCCGGTGCATTGGCTGCTCCGATCAGGCCCAGGCCTCCGGCTTCTGAAACCGCCGCCGCCAGATGATGCTCCGCTACCCAGGCCATTCCGCCCTGGATAATCGGATATTCAATCCCAAGTAACTCGGTAATTTTTGTTTTCATTTTTTGCTCCTGTTCTTCAGCTTTCTGTTATTTCAGGAATTATTCTTCAACACCCTTGCTCTTGATGTAGTTGATCACATCACCCACTGTTACCATTTCCTGAAGATCCTCAGCCGGAATCTCTACGGAATATTCATCTTCAAGTGCCATTACAAGTTCGAATAAATCAAGGGAATCTGCACCAAGATCATCCTTGAATTTAGACTCCGCTGTGATTGCCTCCGCATCAATTCCTAACTGGTCTGCAATTAATTCTTTCATTTTCTCTAACATGATTTCTAATCTCCTTTTTATGTTATTTTATTTGATTTTCAAAGTATTAAGTTAAAAAAATTTATCTCCACTCAAGAAGCACCGCTCCCCAAGTCATTCCTGCACCAAATCCGGACATGATGATCTTATCACCTTGTTTCAACATC
>JAZTZT010000033.1:0-27836 GCA_045637605.1 Pilosibacter sp. | reverse complement strand
TTTAAAGAAGAAGAGACAGCTGTGCAGGTTGTAGAAGAGAAAGAAGTTGTGGTTGAGGAGCCGGTTCTCACACCGGAAGAGCAGGCAGCAGTAACTGCATTTGCTAACCAGATTGATCTCACCAACTCCAATATGATCCTGCAGTATGGTGCAGGCACACAGAAAAAGATGGCAGATTTTTCCGAAAATGCACTGGATAAGGTACGTAGCAAAGACCTCGGAGAAGTTGGTGCACTGTTGACAGATGTTGTTGCAGAGCTGAAGGATTTTGATGCGGAGGAAGAGGAAAAAGGATTCTTTGGACTTTTCAAAAAAACAACGAACAAATTAGAAAAGATGAAGCTTCAGTACGCAAAAGCTGAGACCAACATCAATCAGATCACAAACGTTCTGGAATCGCACCAGGTGCAGTTGATGAAAGATATCTCCGTTCTGGACAAGATGTATGAACTGAATCTTACTTATTTTAAAGAGCTTTCCATGTACATTCTTGCCGGTAAACAGAAGTTAGAGGATGTGCGAAATGGTGAACTCCAGTCTCTGATCCAGAAAGCGCAGATCAGCGGACTTCCGGAGGATGCGCAGGCAGCGAGAGATTTAGAGGCTATGTGTACACGTTTTGAGAAAAAGATTCACGATCTAGAGCTTACAAGAACGATCTCGATGCAGACAGCTCCACAGATTCGTCTGGTTCAGAACAACGATACCATGATGGTAGAAAAGATCCAGTCTACGATCGTCAATACAATTCCACTCTGGAAGAGCCAGATGGTGATCGCTCTTGGTGTTGAGCATTCTACACAGGCAGCGGAGGCGCAGCGTGAAGTGACTGACATGACGAACTTGCTATTAAAGAAGAATGCGGAAAAACTGAAACTGGCTACAATTGAGACTGCAAGAGAGTCTGAACGTGGCGTGGTCGAGATTGAAACTCTGAAAGCGACGAATCAGGCATTGATTGAAACCTTTGATGAAGTGATGAAGATTCAGGAAGAGGGTCGTCAGAAGCGAAGAGAGGCGGAGGCAGAAATGCTCCGCATGGAAAATGAACTGAAGAACAAATTACTTGAAATTAGAAAATAGATGCAAGATTTTGGATTTTATGGTAGAATAGTGAAATACAAAATTTTGTGATACAGAGGTGTAACATGGTCAGACCAATTATTAAAAATAAAGGCTTTTTAGCAAAAAAATCTGCTCCGGCAACTCAGGATGATGCCAGAATTGCACAGGATCTTTTAGATACATTCCTTGCACATAAAGATGAGTGTGTAGGTATGGCAGCAAACATGATCGGTTGGTTAAAGAAGATCATTATTGTGGATCTCGGATTCGCACCGGTGATTATGTACAATCCGATGATCATTAAAAAAGATGGACCGTTTGAGACCGAGGAAGGATGCCTCTGCCATGAGGGTGAGCAGAAAGTAACGCGTTATGCAGTGATTGAAGTTGCGTACATGGATCATGCATTTAAGCTTCAGAAAAAAGTTTTCACAGGTTTCAATGCACAGATCATCCAGCATGAGATCGATCATTGTAATGGTATTTTGATCTAAAATTGAATCATTAGACATTGAAAGGGACGGTTCAAGCGATACCGTCCCTTTCGCATTTCTTATATTTCACAGCTGTCAAATCCACTTCCGTTAAACATATAGACATGTTTAAATCCAAGCGTTCTAAGCAAATCTACCGTTTCATCAAAATCAAAGATTAGATTATTTTTATCATGAGAATCACTTCCAAGTACCGGCTTTCCACCTTCTTCTAAAAGAATCTGCAGCAAATAGTCCGCAGGATACGGTGCTTTTCGCCAACCGCGGGCGATGGCTCCTGTGTTGACTTCGATATACGGACAAGTTTTCAGAATACGGCGGAGGGCATTTCCGGCAATTTCTCTGTAGCGCACATCGTCTTCAGGCATCAGGCTGAATTTTGTGATCACATCGAAATGTCCGACATAGGTTGGCTTGATCCGTTCCACATGCTCGCAGAGGATATCATAATAAAACTGTGTCATGGCAAATACATCACCGTTGAAAGCATTTTGTATACAATCTAACTGCTGTTCAGGACTGTGATCGATCGGATAGCTGACGCCGTCTTTGATGATATAATGAACGGCTGCGATCAAATAATCAAAAGGAAGGTCACTCATTTCTGAGTAATAATCCATTTCCAGGCCGACGTAAATGGCAAGCTGTGAACCATAGTTCTGTTTCAGATCATTTATGGTCTGTAAGTATTCGGAATAACGATGCTCCGGCATACAGTAACTGCTGTCATTGGAGGTGAAACTGTGGTCAGAGAAACCAAGGGACAACATATTTTTTTCTATCGCAGATAACACATTTTCTTCCGGACTGTGTTTGCCATCGGAATATGTGGTGTGAGTGTGAAGATTGGAATAACGCATATATGAGACCTCCCGAGAGTTTGCTTTATTATATTATAATGTGTTGTGATATGAATTGGAAGATGCAACTTGGATCGGAGTATGGTAAAATAAAAAAAACAGTTTGCGAGTGAGGAGAACCATATGGCAGGACCAAACCAGAAGATAAAAATATTATGTCTGCTCGAGATATTGCGTGAGCGTACGGATGAAAACCATATTATGTCTGCGACAGATCTCTGCAAGGCATTGGACGAGTACGGTGTCGGCGCTGAGCGAAAGAGCATCTATTCGGATATCGAAGCACTGAAGGCATTTGGCATTGATATTGTCCAGAAAAAGGGTTCGACTCCGGGATATTATATCGCAAGCCGTGATTTTGAGATCGCAGAACTAAAGCTTCTGGTGGATGCAGTACAGGCCTCAAAGTTTATCACGAAAAAGAAGACAGAGGAACTGATCAAGAAACTGGAAGGATTGACCAACAAATATGAAGCGTCTCAGTTTCAGCGTGAGGTTTATATTTACAACCGCGCAAAAGCTCAGAATGAGACCATCTTTTATAATGTAGATTATATTCATGATGCGATCTATTCCAATGTGCAGATTCAGTTCCAGTATTCAGAATGGACTGTGAAAAGAGAACTGCAGCTAAAAAAGGATGGATCGTTTTACGTAGTAAGTCCGTGGGCACTGACTTGGGCGGATGAAAACTATTATTTGATTGCATATGATGAAAAGGCGGATAAGATCAAACATTATCGTGTGGATAAAATGAAGTCTATGAGTCTGCTCCAGGAAAAGCGTCTTGGCAGAGAGCAGTTTGACCGATTTGATCTGGCAGACTTTTCGAAAAAGACTTTTGGTATGTACGGTGGCGAGGATGCCAAGATTACATTGGAGGGAATAAACGGACTGGCAGGCGTTGTCATTGACCGTTTCGGACAAGATGTGGCTATGATGGCTGCGGACGAAGAACATTTCCGTGCGATCGTTACCGTGGCAGTCAGCCAGCAGTTTTTTGGATGGTTGTCCGGCCTTGGAACCGGAATCCGGATCGTCAGCCCGGAGAGTGTGAGAACACGTTACAAGGAATTTTTGGAGAATCTTTTAAATAATTATCAAGAAAAATAAATTGTATTTGTAAGCAGGAAATCAGCGAAAAGATGTTGGTTTCCTGCTTTTTTATGCTTAAAATCAAGGTTTTGCAAAATGGGAGTACGGATTTTGGTACAGCCATTATGCGATAATAACATCATCAGATAGAGAGACACTCGAAGTTAAGATACAAAATTTGCAAGGAGGTACCATATGGGATATTTTGGAGCAATGTCAGAAAAGAAGCAGTACGGAAGAGAAGAGCGCATTGACTATTATAAGAGATACCGTTTTTTCAAGGAACTTGCAGAAGAGACCAATGAACAGGACGATTGGGCATTTGAAGAGAGAGATTAGGAGGAGAGCCATATGTCATTATTATTTACAGGACTTGCTGTTTGTAGCGTGGCAGGAGTTTTACAGGGAAGTGCAGCCTGGTTCGTGGTAACCGTGATGTGCGCGACACTGGCGATCACATACGAGATTAATGAGAGTCTTGCGAAACGCTGACTTGTCTTCCTTGTACATTGTGTGGTATAATCTGACAGTACCCTGGATTATGGTACAGATTAAGCTACACAAGAAAGGAACTGATCCAAATGAAAAAAGCATTTATTTCCGCAGATATTGAAGGTATGGAGGGTAACGTTTCCCGTATCGGCTCTAACAGAGGCAACATGGACTACGCTCTTTGCCGCAGACGCCTGGCAGAAGACGTGAACGCAGCTGTTCGCGCATGTTTCGACTCCGGTTATGACGAGGTTTACGTATGTGACGGTCACGGCGACATGGAGAACTTAATTATCGAGGATATGGACCCGCGCTGCAAGCTGGTTTCCGGCGCAATGCGTAGCAGTCTGCAGATGGAGGGAATTGACAGTTCCTTTGACGCATATATTTCTTTCGGTCACGCAGGTGCAGGTCTGACACTTGGCGGCGTTATCGACCATTGCTACAACGGTGGCAAGATCTACAACCTTCGTTTCAACGGCGTGACTATGAACACAGAGACTGTCTGCAACGGTCTGGTTGCAGGTTTCTACGGTGTACCGCTTGTTGCATGTATCGGTGACAAAGCTCTTGCAGAAGAGTGCAAGGCATTCGTTCCGAACATCGAAGCAGTGGTTGTAAAAGAAGGTCGCAGCCGTTTCTCCGCAATTTCCGTACATCCGACAGTAGCGCGAGAGATGATCTACAACGGTGTAAAAGCTGCTCTTGCAAGACGCGATGAGATCAAACCGATCGCATGTGCAGAGACATTAACAATGGAAATCGATTTCAAGGATTCCAACATGGCTGATACAGCATCCTTAGTACCGGGTGTTGTACGTCTGGCTCCGAGAACTGTTTCCTTCACAGGCGATCCGGAGACAGTATTTAAAGTACACGAGCTGCTGATCTTCAGATTAGTAGATGCTTATAATCTGTAATAGTAATATGATATGGGGGCTGCAAAGAATTGCAGCCCCCTATTTTTAATCTCTTCTATAATATTTCTTTTAATGCTTGCGCAATATGTTCCGCGAACACATGATGTCCTTTGGGAGAAAAGTGTGCACCATCGTATGCCAACGGAAGATTCCAGGAATGGTTGTCAATGAAATTGATACCACGACGTTCTGCCAGTTCACGATAAGCTTTAATCAAATTCGCCAGCTTCACAGTTGCCTCCGGGAATTCCGGAATATCGAACGGCGGTGGTGTGATCAGAACTAATTTCATATCCGGCCAATGGATTTCCAGAAAATCGAAAAGTGCCTCCATACGTTTCACAATTGGAGTTACATCCATACGGCTGGAAATCAGCACATCATTCGTTCCCAGCATAATGCAAGTCGCATCAACCGGTTCATTATCTTTTATCATTCGTTTTAGATCTGTGTAATTCCAGTATGGCTCCGGAACAATCCGTCCATTTTCTCCACCATTGATCACAATCCAGTTGGTTTGTTTTGCAAGCAGATTACACCAGCGGTCATCTGCATCATATCGGCCAGGGATCGGGCCGCGCGGATCATAGCCGTAGGTATTGGAATCGCCGTAGCAGAGAAGTTTCATAGAGGAGCTCCTTTCAGTGGTGAATTTATAGACATAGAAGATATTTTCATTTTATCTTTGGTGTTATATTTTGTAAATCATATAGAGACAACAAAATAAGAAACTTATTTTATTAATACTTGTATTATGGTAAAATCAATATATGTGATGAACTTATCAAAATAAGATAAAAATGGAGAATATAGATTATGATCAACATCATGTTCGTCTGCTGGGGCAATATTTGCAGATCCCCTATTGCAGAGTTTGTTATGAAAGATTTAGTAGAAAAGCGAGGCTTATCCTCAAGTTTCCATATTGAATCGTCTGCCACCAGCACGGAGGAAATCTGGAATGGTGTAGGAAATCCGGTGTATCCGCCGGCAAAGCAGGAGCTGGCAAAGCATGGGATCCGTTGTGAGGGCAAGCGGGCTGTGCAGCTGACGAAAGCAGATTATACGAAATACGACTATCTGATCGGTATGGAAGGAATTAATATTCGTTACATGAACCGCATTACAGGCGGTGATCCGGATGGAAAGTTTTATAAGATGATGGAATTTGCCGGAGATGGTTGGAAGGAGCTTATGGCTGGCAAACGAAATATGGACAGGGCCGGAGATGTGGCAGATCCGTGGTATACAAGAGATTTTGGTGCGACTTGGAGAGATGTTTCTGCCGGTTGTGAGGGATTGTTGGAGTATTTGTTGGTGATGGAAGCAGATAAGTTATAATGCAGAGGGATAAAGGATGAAAACATGTATTTTAATGGGAAGTCCGCGTAAGGAAGGCAATACAGCGGCGCTCATGAATATCTTCATAGGAGAATTCGAACGCTTCAAACAAGACGTGGAAGTAATCTGGTTGTACGACAAGGAGATTCAGCCGTGCTTGGCTTGCAGGGCATGTCAGAAGGATTGGACAGTGTTTGGTTGTGCTCGCAAAGATGATGTGCAGGCGATTGCGGATCAGATCCTGGATGCGGATCTGATCGTGTTTGCAACACCGATCTATAGCTGGTACTGTACAGCTCCGATGAAGGCGCTGATGGACCGATTGGTATACGGAATGAACAAGTATTATGGAGAAGAGAAGGGACCGGCCCTTTGGAAAGGCAAGGCGGTTGCTTCGATCACAACTTGTGGATATCGTCCGGAAAAAGGAGCCGATTTGTGGGAAGACGGACTGAAGCGGTATTGTAAGCACAGTGGACTTACTTACCTGGGACAGCTTGTAGAGCGTCACCTTGGATACGATACGGAGTTTATGGATTCAGAGAAGGAAGCTCGGGCGAGAGGCTTTGCCTACGTTATGTTGGATAAGCTTGTTAGCTCGAAAGAGCAGGGGAAATAATTTATGGAACTTGATATGACGAAAGGAAAACCACTTCCGGTTCTTTTGCGGTTTACGTTACCGCTTTTGTTGGGAAATGTTTTTCAGCAGTTTTATAATATGGCCGATACGGTAATCGTAGGGCGGTTCGTGGGTGCGGGAGCGCTGGCAGCGGTTGGTTCGACAGGAACGATCATGTTTCTGATCAATGGTTTTGCCCAGGGTATTACGTCCGGATTTTCGATTTTAACTTCCCAACGGTTCGGAGCAGGGGATCCACAGGGAGTGCGGAGGAGTGTAGCCAATGGTGTAATCTTGGCTGTGATCTCGACGTTAATTCTGACAATGATTTGTTTGGGCGTGATGCGTCCTCTGCTTGGTTTGATGAACACGCCGGAGGATATTTTTGTAGATGCATATACGTATATTATAATCATCAGCGGAGGCATTATCGCGACCGTATTTTACAACTTGTTTTCCGCGTATCTGCGTGCAGTCGGAAATAGTCAGGCGCCATTGTTTTTTCTGGTGTTTTCTGCATGTTTAAATATCGTGCTGGATCTGGTGTTTATCGTATGGTTCCATATGGGGGTGGCAGGAGCGGCTTTGGCGACCGTGGTTGCTCAGGCAGTTTCCGCAATTCTTTGCGGAGGATATATTTTTCTGAAAGTGAAAGCACTGACTCCGGAAGCAGGACACTGGAGATTGAATTCCAGTGATTCGAAACATCAGCTTTCCATGGGACTTCCGATGGCATTTCAGTTTGCGATCACAGCTTCCGGCGGCATGGTCATGCAGTCAGCGATCAATCTGTTTGGCTCCAATGCAGTTGCAGCTTACACTGCAGCAGGCAAGTTGGAGGCACTGGTCGAGCAAGGTATGGTAGCCATGGGACAGGCAGTTGCAACTTACGGTGGACAAAACTTTGGTAAAGGTGATATTGAGCGGATTAAAGCCGGTGTGAAGGCGGCTCTTGGTGCGATCATGGTATACGGTGCGGTCGCTGCGATCGTGGTTTCTGTGGGTCTGGAACCGGCCATCAGCATTTTCTTTGCAGAGGGTGTAGACATGGCTGCGATGATGCCGTGGGCGAGAACGTATATGAATATTTGTGCAAGCTTTTTCTTGCCGCTCAGCACGATTTTTGTATTCCGAAATGTGATGCAGGGGTGTGGTTACGGTTTCCTTCCGATGATGGGAGGATTTGCGGAGCTGGTGGCGAGACTTTCAGTGGCAGTGATCGCCATGAAAGTTGGAAGTTATGCACTGGCGGTATTTTGTCATCCGGCTGCCTGGACAGCTGCTGCGGTATTTACAGGCGTGTCATATCTGTGGGTGATGAAGGATATTGTGAGGAAGAAAGATTTGTCAGGAATTACACAATAGTCTTGTGAAAATCATGGTCGATATGATATAATGATGTGCGAACATGTTTTCCAAAATATAGGAGGAATTTAAAATGAGCTGTAAAGAACTGAATTGCGAATTAGATTTTATCACACTTGATTTCGAAGATGGCGCTTCTGAGGAGTGTCTTGTGGCTGGTTTATACGAGATCGAAGGTAAGAAGTATCTTTCCGTAGTTGTTGGTGCTAACGAAGATACAGACTTCGAAAACGATGAGTTAGAAGGTTACATCTATGAGTACGTAGATGCAACAGATGACGAGTTCGAGCTGATCGATATCGAGAGCGATGACGAGTTCAACAGAATTGCCGGTATCATCGAAGCTTACGAAGATGGCAAAGAGGACTAATTGAATATTAGTGGTCAATGAAAAAGACGCATTTCCTGTTTGGGAGATGCGTCTTTTTGGTTTATGAAAGAATGCTTTAAGCTTCAACCTCCGGCGGAGCGTCCGGTACGAAGAAGGAGAATACGCAGGATGCAACTGCGATTCCTACAAGGATCCACATAACAACCGGAACACTTGTGTTGTCAGCAACTTTTCCGAGCATCGGGGAAACAACGCCGCCGAAGCTGGAAGCGAGACCCATGGTGATACCGGAAGCAAGTCCGATGTGGTTCGGGATGAATTTCTGACCGAGTGCAACGGATGGGCTGAATGCGAAGTTTAAGAACATCGCAGTCGGGATCAGCATGAAGGTGCACAGCAGTACATTTCTGGACATTGTTACTGCAATCAGGCACGGGATCATAAGTACAAGGCCTGTGCGGATGGTCTTATTGAAACCGTATTTGTCAGCGAGATGGCCACCGATGAGAGTAGCTGCTGCACCGGACAGGGAAATGATCGTTGTTACGGAACCGGAAACTTCCTCAGACTGCATAAGAACGCTCATCCAGAACAGCGGAATAAAGGTTGTCATACCCATGCTCAGTGTGGAACGAAGGAAAACAACGATAGTCAGTTTTCCAAAAGCACTCCAGTCGTCTTTCTGACCTGCTGCGATCGCAGCTTTTGTTTTCTTGTTGCCTTCTGCAGCGAATTCAGCAAGGTTGCCATGCTGAGTTACCATGAATGCAGCCATTGCAAAAGCCGGAACTGCGAGGATCGCTGCACCGCGAAGATCGCCGCCCATCAAAGTGATACCGAAAACAGCAAGCATCGGGCCAACTGCACCGCCCATGTTACCGCCAACAGAGAATAAACTGATACCTTTACCTTTTTTGGTACCGGATACATAGTTTGCCATACGGCCTCCGTCCGGATGGAAAAGGGCAGAACCGATACCGGTAAATGCAACTGCCACGAACATAAGCCAGTAGTTGTCGATGAAGCCCAGCATGGAGATACCGCAGCCTGCCATGAAAATACCAAGGGACATGAGCCACGGACGGGATGTTTTGTCAGCCATGCTTCCGAAAACCGGCTGAATGACAGAACCGATACTGCTAAGCGCAAAAGTCAGACCGGCTGCCTGAGTATAAGTGATTCCTTTCTGTGCAATGAGGAACGGAAGGATAGCCGGAAGGGCACCACCGCCAAGATCCGCACACAGATGTCCCAGCATCATAATATAGCTGTAGACGGACTTTTTAAATTTCATTTGTATTGCCTCCAAATGTTTTCTTTCGAAAACCTCTGCCTCCGAAAATCGGAAGCAGAGGTTGTAAAACCGTTTATTTAGTTGAAATATGTCATCATGAACGCAGCCACGATTGTCATACCTAAACGTAATGTTGTGGAATCCAGATATTCCTCTCTTGTATGAGCACCAACAGCCATATTGCCGCCGAAGCAGATTGCCGGAACACCAACGGACAGCGGAATGTTGCAGTCTGTAGAACCAGAGGAAAGACCAACGCGCTCGCCTGTGTAAGACTCGATAATATCGAGTGCTTTATTTACCAGAGCATCCTGTTTCTCCTGGTCAACATCACCTGTACACGGACGCTCGCCAAGGAGCTCTAAGTCAACCTGTACGTTGTCCATGCGACGGTATGTCTCGATCACGGAAAGGAAGAACTCATTCATGGAAGCAAGGCTCTCACGTACGTCGGAACGGTACTCAAAAAGCATCTCTGCATACTGAGCGATCGTGTTGATGGATGTACCACCGGAAACGAGACCTACGTTGTATGTGCTCTTGCCCGGCTTCGGTACTTTGTATGTGTAGAGAGTATTGATCATGGAGGACAGCGTCTGGATTGCATTCTGGTTTCCGAACTTACCATAGGAGTGTCCACCTTCTGTGTGAACGCCTACTTTATAACGGAGGGAACCAACCGCGCCATTTACAACACCTGTGTAGGAACCGTCAAGGGCAACGACTTCTGCGATCTTGCCTTCGTAGTCTTTCATAACCTGACGAATGCCCTTTAAGTTACCGAGACCTTCTTCACCTGCACTTGCCAGGAAGAGGATGCCCTGCTTCGGAACCAGATTGTTCTTTGTGATCCAGCTTGCAAGTAGCATCATAATGGAAAGGTTGGAAGTATTGTCACCAACACCCGGACAGCGCATAATGTCGCCATCATAAATAACGTCAAATGGTTCCATATCCGGGAATACGGTATCGCTGTGCGCGGAGAATACGACCAGATCCTTATCTGCCTCACAGTGGTACGGATAGATTACGTTGAGAGCACTGTCAATGTAAGCGCCTTTACATCCTTCTTTCTCAAACCAGTCACGGATAAATTCCGCACGAAGTTCTTCGTGGTTGGACGGAGCCGGGATACGGCAGAGAGTATCAAGAAGTTTGATCAGGGTTTCCTGATTCTCATCGATGTAAGCTTTTAAATCAGCACGTAATAATTCGTTCATTTGTAATACCTCCTAAATGAATTCGATGTTGCTAGAACTTAAAGGATTTTTTATCTTCGATAACCGGATCAGCAGTCAGCTCGATACCCAGTTTCTTAAAGATCTTTTTGTCAATGTTGGAAAGCAGTACAGTTGTGTGTACCTGACAGCCTCGAAGTTTCGGAAGCTGCTCCAACGCTTTCTGTGCATTTTCGTCCGTAGCCGCACAAGTGGAAAGAGCGATCAGGATCTCGTCCGTGTGAAGTCTCGGGTTAGTACTTCCGAGATACTTTACTTTTAATTCCTGAATCGGGGCGATGGACTCCGGAGAGATCAGCTTGATCTCATGGTCGATCCCACCCAGTTCCTTTACTGCATTCAGTAAGAGGGCAGCAGATGCACCGAGGAGTTCTTTTGTCTTACCGACTACGATCTTACCATTCGGCAGTTCCATAGCTGCAGCCGGAGCACCCAGCTCTTTCGCAAGTTCCTGGGCAGCCGGTACAACAGTACGGTCATTCGGAGTGATCTTCGCCTGTTTCATAATGATCTCGATCTTGTAGGATTCTTCCTTGGAATGTCCCTCATCCACAACTTTTTCCAGAGACTGATAGTAGCGGCGGATGATCTCCTGGTTGGAAGCGTCTCTGCAAGCTGCATCGTCGAAGATACAGTGACCGACCATGTTAACACCCATATCTGTCGGAGACTTGTACGGACATTCTCCGTAGATTTCTTCAAAGATCGCACTCAGTACCGGGAAGATCTCAACATCACGGTTGTAGTTAACCGTTGTCTCACCGTATGCTTCCAGGTGGAACGGGTCGATCATGTTTACGTCATTTAAGTCTGCAGTTGCAGCTTCATAAGCCAGGTTGACCGGATGCTTTAACGGGAGATTCCAGATCGGGAATGTCTCGAATTTTGCATAGCCGGCTTTAACACCGCGTTTGTGTTCATGGTACAGCTGGGAGAGACAGGTTGCCATCTTTCCACTTCCCGGACCCGGAGCTGTCACGATCACCAGCGGTCTTGTTGTTTCAATATAATCATTCTTTCCAAAGCCTTCGTCGCTCACGATGTGACGAACATTGCTCGGATACCCTTCGATTGTGTAGTGACGGTATACTTTCACACCCATTTTCTCCAGTTTGTTCTTGAACTGAACAATAGCCGGAACATCAGAGTAATGTGTGATGACAACGCTGCCCACATGAAGACCTCGTTCTGTAAATACACCGATGAGACGGAGCACGTCCACGTCGTAAGTAATTCCCAGGTCATAACGCACTTTGTTATTGGTAATATCGGCTGCGTTGATCGCCATGATGATCTCTGCCTGATCTGCAAGCTGCATCAGCATGCGCAGTTTGCTGTCCGGTTCAAAGCCCGGAAGGACTCTGGATGCATGGTAATCGTCAAACAGTTTGCCGCCGAATTCCAGGTATAATTTATCGCCGAACTGACTGATGCGTTTTCTGATATGATCAGACTGCATCGCCAGGTATTTCTCGTTGTCGAACCCCAGTTTTCGCATGGTTCATTTCCTCCTGTTAGTCATAATCTCACATCTTCTATTATCCAACAAAAACTCGATTTTGAATAGTGCTTTTTTGATTTTTTTTCTTCCCAAGACGGATATACTTATGATAAGATATAATTTGAATTGAATTTATGATTAGTATTTCTAATACGGAAGAGGATCGATAAAATGAAGAAGAAATTATTGGCAATTTGTCTGGCCGGGCTGATGGGTCTGGCGGCTTTAACCGGATGCAGTCGCGCAGCCAAGGAAGAGTCGATGCCTGCGGAGACTGTTCAGGAAACGACTGCCGAGGCTGCGGTGGAAGAGACCAGCGGTATCAAAGTCATTGAAAATGCCGGCGAAGATAACGATAAGACGATTTCCGTCCGGATCGTAGACAAGAACAATCCGGCTCTCCCGGGCCGTGTTCCGGAAAAGGTGCGAGGTATTTATATTTCCGGACCGATGGCAGGAAGTCCGGGACTGTTCCAGGATATTCTGGACGACATGGAAAATACAGAGATCAATACAGTGGTCATCGACTTGAAAAATGATGAAGGCCGTATCACTTGCAACATTGATTCACCGATCATCGCAGAGATCGGAGCCTGCAAAAACTATGTGCAGGATATCGAGGCTCTGATCAAAACATTGAAAGACCGCGGACTGTATGTGATCGCCCGCGTGGTTGCATTCCGTGACCCGTATCTGGCTGAGAAGAAGCCAGAGTGGAGCCTGCATACTGCCGATGGAAAGCTTTATCGAGATAAGCAGGGTATGGCCTGGGTAGATCCGTACTGCAAAGAAGTCTGGGACTATCTTATGGAAGTGGGTACGATTGCAAAGGAAGTTGGCTTTGACGAAGTTCAGTTTGATTACATTCGTTTCTCCACAGACACTACGATGAAGAATGTTGTTTACGATGAGGAGCGCACACAGGGGCGTTCTAAGACAGATGTCATTACAGAGTTCTGTCAGTATGCATATGAAAATCTGGCATCTCAGGGACTGTTTGTTTCTGCAGATGTATTTGGAACGATTATCGGAAGTGAGATCGACGCCAATGCAGTTGGTCAGATCTATACCGATATGGCAAAACATTTAGACTACATTTGTCCGATGGTGTATCCATCCCATTACGGACCGGGCAATTTCGGACTGGAATATCCGGACAAACAGCCGTACGAAACCATCCTTGGAGCGATGAAAAAGTCCAAGACAGTGCTCGACAAGGCAGCAGATGAGGATGACCACATCCACAACCAGGCGATCGTAAGACCATGGCTGCAGGATTTTACAGCATCCTATCTTGGTGAAGGAAAGTACATTTCTTACGGATACGAAGAGGTGCAGCAGCAGATCCAGGCGGTTCTGGACGCAGGATATGACGAATGGATGCTTTGGAGCGCTGCAAATCGTTATCATTTACATCCGGCCGAAGAGGCTGCGGCAGAATAGGATAAAAGGAACTATGGAAAACACTAGAACATTACCAGTGCCGGGAGATTTCTACCGGCACTTTAAAAATCGTATGTACCAGATCGTTGCCATTGCATATCATTCTGAGACAGAAGAAGCGATGGTGGTATATCAGGCTCAGTATGGAGAGAAAAAAGTCTGGGTACGTCCCCTTGCCATGTTTATGGAAGAAGTGGACCATGAAAAATACCCGGATGTGACCCAGAAGTACCGTTTTGAGAGGGTTGAAGAGGGAGAAGAGGAAGTGGTGGAATACACCATGAGCCCATATTTACTGGCATTTTTTGATGCTATGGATGAGAAGCATTACGATAAGATGCTGGAGGCTCTGGCAAAACTGTCCGGCCATGCGACTCAGAAGGAAATTGATGACATTTGTATGGTACTGGATATGCAGACTGTGGGCGATACAGTGGCAGAGCAGATTTTTGAAATCCGCCGTCATATCCAGATGATCAGAAAGTTCGATGGAGAGAGACTTCGTTAATGGAACACGAGATCAATTTTAATATTGAAGAAGAATTAAAAAAACTCCCGGGTTCTCCGGGAGTTTATATCATGCACGACAAATATGACGAGATCATCTATGTTGGCAAGGCGATCAGTCTGAAAAACCGCGTGCGCCAGTATTTTCAGAGCAGCCGCAATAAGACTGCGAAGATTGAAAAGATGGTTTCCAAGATTGCACGTTTCGAGTATATTATCACGGACTCGGAGCTGGAAGCATTGGTGCTGGAGTGTAATCTGATCAAAGAACACCGTCCGAAGTACAATACGATGCTGAAAGACGACAAATCTTATCCGTACATCAAGGTAACGGTGGAAGAAGAATTCCCAAGAGTATTATTTTCCAGAACCATGAAGAAGGATAAGAGCCGTTACTTTGGACCGTATACCAGTGCGGGAGCGGTCAGCGATACCATCGACCTGATCCACAAACTCTGGAAGATTCGCACATGCACGAGAAATCTGCCGAAAGATATTGGCAAGGAACGTCCGTGTTTGAACTATCATATCAAGCAGTGCAACGCTCCATGTCAGGGATATGTTTCCAGAGAAGAATACGGACAGTCTGTGGCACAGGTGCTGGAGTTTTTAAACGGAAACCACAAGCCGGTCCTTTCGATGTTGGAAAAGAAAATGCTGGAAGCGTCCGAGGAGATGGAGTTTGAGAGAGCCATCGAATACCGCGAATTGATCCAGAGTGTGAAGCAGATCGCAGAAAAACAGAAGATTACCAGTCAGTCCATGGAGGATCGTGATATCATCGCCATGGCCCGCGATCAAGAAGATGCAGTGGTGCAGGTGTTCTTTGTGCGTGACGGAAAGATCATTGGTCGTGAGCATTTTCATGTTTCCGTGGCGACTGCGGAAGATGAGAAGCAGATTATCGGAAGTTTCG
Source organism: Pilosibacter sp. (assembly GCA_045637605.1). GTDB lineage: Bacteria > Bacillota > Clostridia > Lachnospirales > Lachnospiraceae > Pilosibacter. Next base: position 12,355 of record JAZTZT010000033.1, on the reverse strand, counting down.
TAAAGCAGTTTTATGCAGGAACTCCGTTTATCCCGCGTGAGGTGTGGGTGCAGCAGGAATTCCGTGAGATGAAGCTGATCCAAGAGTGGCTGACTAAGCGCCGCGGACAGGGTGTGAAGTTCGTGGTACCAAAGAAAGGTCAGAAAAACCGACTGGTGGAACTGGCTGCAAAAAATGCACAGTTGGTATTGGATCAAGACAAAGAAAAGATCAAGCGCGAGGAACTTCGAACCATTGGCGCCATGAACCAGATTGGAGAATGGCTGGGTCTCGAACATGTGAGACGAATCGAGGCATTTGACATTTCCAATATCAGTGGTTTTGAGTCGGTTGGTTCCATGGTAGTTTATGAGGACGGACGTCCGAAGCGAAATGATTACCGTAAGTTTAAGATCAAAACCGTACAGGGACCGAATGATTATGCGTCCATGGAAGAAGTGCTTACAAGACGATTTGAGCACGGCCTGGAGGAACTGAGAGAGCTGGAAGCGGAAGAAATGGGAAATGCGGAGACGAAGTTTGGCAGTTTCACACGCTTTCCGGATCTGATCATGATGGACGGCGGAAGAGGCCAGGTCAATGTGGCTCTGAAAGTGCTGGGAGAACTGAAGTTAAACATCCCGGTTTGCGGTATGGTAAAAGATGACAATCATCGCACTCGTGGATTGTATTATAATAATGTAGAAATCCCGATCGACCGATTCAGTGAGGGATTTAAGCTGATCACGCGCATTCAGGACGAGGCTCATCGATTCGCGATCGAGTACCATCGCAGCCTGCGCAGCAAAGGACAGGTGAAATCTGTGCTGGATGATATCCCGGGAATTGGTCCGACCAGAAGAAAAGCGCTGATGCGCAGATTCCAATCCCTGGAGGCAGTCCGGGATGCTTCTCTGGAAGAGTTGTGTGCAGCAGAAGGCATGAACAAGCGGGCAGCAGAAAGTGTGTATGCATTCTTTCACAAGGCGGAAGATGATAATTCGAGTGACAAGGACTAAAATGTATGTTACGATAAAATCAAATACGCCCGAAAATACGGCAGCTCAAGGTATGAAATACCGGAAAGGGGAATAGTATGTACGGAGTTACGATTACTGAAATTATTAAAAAAATGGGTTTTCAGAACCTGACACCGGAGTTGGATACAGACAAGATCGTGGTTTCTCATCCGGATATCAACCGTCCGGCGCTTCAGCTGACAGGCTTTTATGATCATTTTGACAATGAACGTGTGCAGCTGATGGGTAATGTGGAAATGGCTTACCTTTCCGGACTTTCCAAGGAGCACAGAATGGCGATGTATGACAAGCTGATCGCCAGCAAGATCCCGTGTATTGTGTTCTGTCGTAACATGAAACCGGAAGAAGAAGTGCTGGAGCTTTGTGATCATTATGGGGTTCCATGTCTGCTTTCAACGAAGACTACCTCTGATGTGATGGCAGAGATCATTCGCTGGCTGAAGGCAAAACTGGCTCCGTGTATCAGCATTCACGGCGTTCTTGTCGATGTATTTGGCGAGGGTGTTTTACTGACCGGTGAAAGTGGTATCGGTAAGAGTGAGGCAGCATTGGAACTGGTGAAGCGTGGCCACCGTCTTGTCAGCGACGACGTAGTGGAGATCCGTAAAGTCAGTGATGATACACTGGTTGGTACAGCGCCGAACATTACAAAGTATTTTATTGAGCTTCGCGGTATTGGTATTATTGATGTAAAGACACTGTTTGGTGTGGAGAGTGTCAAAGACACTCAGTCCATCGATATGGTGATCCAGCTGGAAGAATGGGACAAGGACAGAGAGTACGACAGACTGGGTATGGAAGACCAGTATACGGAGTACTTGGGCAATAAAGTAGTCTGCCACAAGATCCCGGTTCGCCCGGGTCGTAACCTGGCAGTTATCGTAGAGTCTGCGGCAGTAAATTTCCGCCAGAAGAAGATGGGCTACAATGCTGCACAGGAGCTTTACAAGCGTGTGCAGGACAATATGGCAAGAAAGAACGCAGAGCGTTCCTGAATAAATAGAACCGAGAGGGAATAGCGATTCATGGAAGTTAGGATCAATGAACCGATGATGAAACATACATCCTTCCGTGCCGGCGGCGAAGCCAAGTGGTTTGCCATCCCGGAGACTGTGGAGGAGTTAAAAGCTGTGCTTGCAGCATGCAAGAAGGCAGATGTTCCGTGGTATGTGATCGGAAACGGAAGCAATCTCTTAGTCAGCGACAAGGGATTTCCGGGTGTGATCATCAGCACGGGCAAATTTGACCGTTTAGAAGTAAATGGAACAGAGATTACCGTAGGAGCCGGAGTGATGCTCTCCAAACTGGCCAATACTGCATATAAAGCAGGGCTGACAGGTCTGGAATTCGCAGCCGGCATTCCAGGAACGGTAGGCGGCGCATGTGTGATGAACGCAGGTGCTTACGGTTCCGAGATGATCAATGTATTAAAGACAGTAACTGTTCTGACACCGGAAGGAACTGTGGAAACACTTCCGGCTGAACTGTTAGAACTTGGATATCGCACCAGTGTGATCCCGAAGAAAGGTTATCTGGTGTTAGAAGCAGTGGTGTCTCTTGCGGAGGGAAACATGGAAGAAAGCAAAGCAGTGATGGATGATCTGGCTTTCCGTAGAAAAGACAAACAGCCGCTGGAGTTTCCGAGTGCAGGAAGCACATTCAAGCGTCCGGCAGGTCATTTTGCAGGCAAATTGATCGAGGATTGCGGCCTGAAGGGTTTTACCGTCGGAGGCGCACAGGTTTCTGAAAAACACGCAGGCTTTGTGATCAACAAGGGAGGCGCGACTGCATCGGATATTTACAATCTCTGCAAAGAAGTGGAAAAGAGAGTAAAAGCCGAATTTGGCGTATCCCTGGAGATGGAAGTAAAGCTCTTGGGTGAGTTTGAGGAGGAAGCAACGTGAGACTGGTCATTGTAACCGGAATGTCGGGCGCAGGAAAGACAATTGCACTGAAAAATCTGGAAGATATGGGATTTTATTGTGTGGACAATCTTCCGATCCTTTTGATTGAAAAATTTGCAGAACTGACACTGAGCAGCCGCAATGAGCAGAAGGATATTGCCTTAGGTGTGGATATCCGAAGCGGTGAAGATCTCCCGATGCTGGAAAACATCATTGACAAATGGAGAGAGAGTTCTTATCCGTTCTCCATTTTATTCCTTGAGGCTAATGATGAAACACTGATCAAGCGTTATAAAGAGACAAGAAGAAGCCATCCGCTTTCCAGAACCGGTCGTATTGAGACAGGTATCATGCAGGAACGTGAAAAACTAGGCTTCTTACGTGAGAAGGCTGACCAGATCATGGATACCAGCCGTATGCTTACCAAAGAACTGCGCCAGAATCTGGAACATCTGTATTGCGAGGGACGAGAGAAGAGCAATCTATGCATTACTATTCTTAGTTTTGGATTTAAATACGGAATTCCGTCGGATGCAGATCTGGTATTTGACGTGAGATTTTTACCGAATCCACACTATGTGAGTGAACTGCGTCCTCATACAGGTATGGAGAGCTGTGTCCAGGAATATGTGATGCAGGGCGGAACCGGTGCTGCATTTTTAGAGAAGCTGACAGATATGCTCGGTTTCTTAGTGCCAAATTACGACAAAGAAGGTAAAAACCAGCTTGTGATCGCCATCGGATGTACCGGTGGAAAACATCGTTCTGTAACAATCGCTTGTGAGATGTATGAACGTTTGAAGCAGGATACACGATATGAGGTGCATCTCGAGCATCGTGATGCGGGAATTGAGGGTAAGTAGTTTGATGGAAGGAGATAAGCGAAATGTCGTTTTCTTCTCAGATTAAAGAGGAATTATCCAGGCAGACAGCACCGGCGAGACATTGTCAGATTGCTGAGATCGCTGCCATTTTGAGCCTTTGCGGTCGAATCCAGATTTCCGGAGACGACCATTATAGTATAAAAATTCATACAGAAAATGTAACAGTAGCCAGAAAATGCTTTACATTATTGAAAAAAACCTTTAATATAGTTACTGATATCTCAATACGACGGAATGCACACCTCGGAAAAAACCGGATTTATTCGGTCGCTGTGAAGCAGCATGATGATGCACTCCGTATATTGAAGGCCACAAAACTGCTGGCAGACGACGGAGAGATTGGAGAAAATCTCAATGTTGTAGGAAATGTGGTAGTACAGAATCCGTGCTGCCGTCGTGCATTCTTGCGAGGTGCATTTCTTGCGTCCGGTTCGATCAGTGATCCGGAGAAATCCTATCATTTTGAGATTGTGTGTGCGACCGAACCGAAAGCCAAGCAGATCCAGTCGATCATGGCGACCTTTAACGTAGAGGCAAAGATCGTCATTCGAAAGAAATATTATGTGGTCTACATCAAAGAAGGGAACCAGATTGTCGACATGCTGAATGTCATGGAGGCCCACTTATCGCTGATGGAGCTGGAGAATATCCGCATTGTGAAGGAAATGCGAAGCAATGTAAATCGCCAGGTCAATTGTGAGACGGCCAATATCAATAAGACCGTATCGGCTGCTATGAAGCAGATTGCGGATATTGAGTACATTCGCGACACCGTCGGGTTTGAAAGTCTTCCACCGGGATTGGCAGAGATTGCCAGGGTAAGACTGGAAAAACCGGAGGCAACCCTGAAAGAACTCGGGGAAGAGCTGGACCCCCCTGTTGGTAAGTCCGGTGTCAATCACCGGATTAGAAAACTCTGTGAGACAGCGGAACAGCTGAGAGCGCAGGGGACAGGAAGCGGAGCACTATAAGCAATATCCATGCTCCGTGTGCAGTGAGGAGGAGTAATATGACAAAGAGAACCGTGACAATTGAGCTTGCTTCCGGCCTTGAGGCGCGTCCTATCGCAATGTTGGTACAGCTTGCAAGCAGCTATGACAGTAAGATCTATGTGGAAAGTGACAACAAAAAAGTGAATGCGAAGAGTATTATGGGTATGATGACCCTGGACCTTCCGGTTGGCGAGCAGGTAATTATTACCGCTGACGGTGCTGACGAAGAAAAGGCGATCGATGAGATTGAGAAATACCTCAGCAACCACTAATTGAATAGTTGAATTTTGAAGAGACTGTCTCGAAAGGGACCGTCTCTTTTTGCTTGCGAAATAGAACGATATCCTTTAATATAGTAACAGACAGATTTGAGAATGTTGACGGAGGGGTCAGATGGCATTTACACATTTACACGTCCATACAGAATACAGTCTTTTGGACGGATCCAGTAAAATTAAAGAGCTAGCAGCGCGGGCAAAAGAGCTTGGAATGGACAGCATGGCAATCACAGACCATGGTGCCATGTTTGGCGTGATCGATTTTTATCGTGCAGCGAAAGAAAATGGGATCAAGCCGATCCTGGGATGTGAAGTCTATGTTTCTCCGGCATCCAGATTTGACCGTGAAAATGTAAATGGTGAGGACCGTTATTACCATCTGGTGCTTTTAGCTGAGAACAATGAGGGCTACCAGAACCTGATGAAGATCGTTTCCAAGGGTTATGTGGACGGCTTCTATTATAAACCGCGTGTGGATATGGAAGTACTCGAGCAGTACCATGAGGGACTGATCGCCCTCAGTGCCTGCCTGGCAGGTGAAGTGGCGAGATTCTTGCAGAGAGGTCTTTACGAGGAAGCGAAAGCTGCGGCAGAAAAATACCGCAGTGTATTTGGTGACGGCAATTATTTCTTAGAACTTCAGGACCACGGCATCCCGATGCAGCGTCAGGTGAATCAGGGACTTCTTCGTCTGTCCAGAGAATGTAATATTCCGTTGGTAGCAACCAACGATTGTCATTATATCAATGCAGAGGACTGGGAACCGCACGACATCCTGCTCTGCATCCAGACCGGAAAAAAAGTAGCCGACGAAAACCGCATGCGCTACGACGGCGGACAATATTATGTGAAATCAGAAGAAGAGATGCGCCAGTTATTTGGCTATGTGCCACAGGCGCTTGAAAATACACACAGGATCGCGGAACGATGTAATGTGGAGATTGAGTTCGGCGTGACAAAACTTCCGAAATACGAAGTTCCGGAAGGATTCGATTCCTGGACTTATCTTCAGTATCTCTGTAAAAAGGGATTTGCAGAGCGTTATCCAAATGGTGGAAAGGACCTGGAAGAACGTCTGGAATACGAGTTAAATACGATCAAAAACATGGGATATGTAGATTATTTCCTGATCGTATGGGACTTTATCAATTATGCGAAATCGAATGATATTGCAGTTGGTCCGGGCCGAGGCTCGGCAGCAGGCAGTATTGTTTCTTATTGTCTGCGGATCACGGATATTGACCCGATCCGTTATCAACTTCTGTTTGAGCGATTCCTGAATCCGGAACGCGTATCCATGCCTGATATCGACGTGGACTTCTGTTATGAGAGACGTCAGGAAGTCATCGATTATGTCGTGAAAAAATATGGAAAAGACCAGGTTGCCCAGATCGTAACATTCGGTACGCTGGCTGCCCGTGGTGTGATCCGTGACGTGGGGCGTGTTATGGACCTTCCGTACGCTCTGTGTGATCAAGTATCCAAGATGGTTCCGGCGGAGCTTAACATTACCCTGGAGCTGGCATTAAAGAAAAATCCGGAGTTAAAAGCTCTGTATGATTCTGATGACCAGGTTCATAAGCTGATCGATATGTCCATGCGCCTGGAAGGTCTTCCAAGACATACATCCATGCATGCGGCGGGCGTCGTGATCAGCCGTACTTCCGTGGACGAATATGTACCGTTGTCCAGAGGCTCCGACGGTACGATCACCACTCAGTTCACTATGACAACATTGGAAGAACTAGGTCTATTGAAAATGGATTTCTTGGGTCTCAGAACTCTGACCGTGATCCAGGACGCAGTCAACATGATCGAAAAGAACCATGGACTTCCGATTGATCTGGAGCACATGAGTTATGATGATAAAAAAGTATTTGAATCCCTTGGAACCGGAAAGAATGAGGGCGTGTTCCAGCTGGAAAGCGGCGGCTTCAAGACTTTCATGAAGGAGTTGAAACCGTCCAGCCTGGAAGATATCATCGCCGGAATCTCTCTGTATCGTCCGGGTCCGATGGATTTCATTCCGAAATATTTAAAAGGTAAAAATGACCGTTCTGCCATTACCTACACTTGTCCACAGCTTGAGCACATTTTAAGTCCGACTTACGGCTGTATCGTTTACCAGGAGCAGGTTATGCAGATCGTTCGTGATCTGGCAGGTTATACTTTGGGACGAAGTGATCTGGTGCGCCGTGCTATGTCCAAGAAAAAAGCATCTGTCATGGCGAAAGAACGCCAGAATTTCGTTTACGGAAATGAGGAAGAAGGCGTTCAGGGCTGTGTGGCCAGCGGGATCAGTGAATCTGTGGCCAACCAGATCTACGACGATATGACAGATTTCGCGAAATATGCATTTAACAAATCTCATGCGGCTGCGTATGCGGTGGTTGCGTATCAGACTGCATGGCTGAAATATTATTATCCGAAGGAGTTTATGGCAGCGCTGATGACTTCTGTCATGGACAACGTGACGAAAGTGTCCGAGTATATTCTTGCCTGCAGAAATATGGGGATTTCCATTTTGCCTCCGGATATTAACGAGGGATACGGTGGATTCTCTGTTTCCGGAAACAGCATCCGATACGGACTTTCTGCGATCAAGAGTGTGGGTCGTTCCGTTGTTGACATGATCATCAAGGAGCGTGAGGCCAACGGACCATTTACGACTCTGGAAGATTTTGTGACCCGTATGTCCAACAAGGAAGTAAATAAGAGAACGTTAGAGAGTTTCATCAAATCCGGTGCATTGGATTCTCTTCCGGGGACCAGAAAGCAGAAGTGGATCGTGGCTCCGGATCTCCTGGAAAGCAAGGCAAAAGAGAAGAAGAGTGGTTTTGAGGGTCAGTTGAGCTTTTTTGATTTTGTGGCAGAAGAGGAGAAGAGTAGCTTCCAGATCGCCATGCCTCCTGTTGGTGAATATGAAAAAGAAGAATTACTGGCGTACGAAAAGGAAACGCTGGGTATTTACGTCAGTGGTCATCCGATGGAAGAATATCAGGATCTCTGGCAGAAGAATGTGACGGCCAGAACTTCGGATTTCATTGTAGATGAAGACGGAAAGACGATTGTCGAGGACAATTCTATCGTAACAGTCGGCGGCATGATCACAGCGAAGAAGGTGAAGACTACCAAGACCAACCAGTTGATGGCATTTGTCAATCTGGAAGATATGGTCGGAACGGTTGAAGCATTGATCTTCCCGAAAGTATACGAGAAACACAAGCAGCATCTGGTAGAGGATTCGAAAGTATTTCTTCGCGGTCGTGCTTCCATTGGTGACGATCCGGTTGGAAAACTGGTGTGCGAGGATGTGATTCCGTTTTCTGAGATCCCAAGTGAACTTTGGATCCAGTTCCAGAATCAGGCACATTATCATCAGGTTTATGATGCAGTTATGGCGGCACTTAGAAACTCTGAAGGTAAGGATCATGTGGTGCTTTATCTGAAGGAGGAAAAAGCGGTAAAACGTCTGTCTGCCAACTGGGCGGTAGATGCAAGGGGATTGCTCCATGCGGACCTTTGTACGATTCTTGGTGACTGCAATGTGAAGGTTGTAGAAAAGACAATACAAAAGAAAAACAAAACTACTTAGTGAAAAAAATATCAATCCATCCATAAAAAAGCATTGTAAAAATAGATAAAACATATTAAAATAAGAGCGACTGGATTTATATCGTCAGAGGTAGTTTTTTTGGAGGACATATATGACAAATAAAGAGGTTAAGACAATTGGAGTACTCACGAGTGGCGGCGATGCGCCTGGAATGAACGCAGCGATCCGTGCCGTAGTAAGGACAGCTATTAATAAAGGCCTCAAAGTCAAAGGTATTATGAGGGGATATGCAGGTTTGCTGCAGGAGGAGATCATTGATCTGGAAACAACCAGTGTCTCTGATATCATCAATCGCGGCGGTACGATCCTCTATACAGCTCGAAGCCAGGAGTTCCGTACCGAAGAGGGACAGAGACTCGGTGCAGAGATCTGCAGAAAGCACGGAATTGACGGAATCATCGTGATCGGTGGTGACGGTTCTTTCCGAGGAGCCGGAAAGCTCTCTGCTTTAGGCATTAATACGATCGCAGTTCCGGGAACCATTGACCTGGATATTGCTTGTACAGATTATACGATCGGTTTTGATACAGCGGTAAATACGGCAATGGAAGCCATCGATAAGGTTCGAGACACATCCACATCCCATGAGCGATGCAGCATTATCGAAGTTATGGGACGTCATGCAGGACACATTGCACTGTGGTGTGGTATCGCAAACGGTGCGGAAGATATTCTTCTTCCGGAACGATATGACGGAAACGAACAGTATTTGATCAACCGCATTATTGAAAATAGAAAGCGTGGTAAAAAACACCATATCATCATCAATGCAGAAGGTATCGGTCATTCTACTTCTATGGCAAGAAGAATTGAGGCTGCAACAGGCGTTGAGACACGAGCAACCATCATCGGCTATATTCAGCGAGGCGGTACTCCGACTTGTAAAGACCGTGTATATGCGTCCATCATGGGCGCCAAGGCTGCAGAACTTATGGCAAGCGGAAAGAGTAACCGTGTGGTAGCTTATAAAAATGGTGAGTTTATCGATTATGATATTCAGGAAGCACTGAATATGACGAAAGACATTCCGGAAGAACAGTTTGAGATCAGTAAAATGTTAGTCCGTTAATGAAATGGGACTGAGGTCCCGGGGGAGTTTGATAGCTTTTATACCAGATGCGGGTAACCGGATCAGGTCAGGGAAGGAGCACATGGATGGGAATCAGAGAAGATCAGAAAATTGCTCCGTGTTGTGAGTATATGCATGTCCACGAACATGTGGTAGAGATGGTAAATGAAGTGATGCCGAGAGGTGAAGAACTGCAGAATCTGGCAGAGTTCTTCCGGGTATTTGGCGATTCCACAAGGATCCGCATTCTCTACGCTCTCAGCCAGTCTGAACTTTGTGTTTGTGACATCGCAAGTCTTTTGGGCATGGGTCAATCAGCAATTTCCCACCAGCTTCGGATCTTGAAGCAGATGCGGCTTGTAAAGTTCCGCAGAGAAGGAAAGAGTGTATTGTATTCACTGGCGGACAGCCATATCGAAACAATCCTTGCCCAGGGTATGGAGCATATCGGAGAGTAGTATGAAATAGTTAGAGTCCAGATCAGGATAAGGAGAAACAATATGGATCATATTGACAGAGAAATACTTCAGATCTTACAGCAGAATGCGAGAACCTCGTTGAAAACGATCGCGGAGAAGACATTCCTTTCTTCCCCGGCAGTTTCTGCGAGAATTGAAAAGTTGGAGAAGGATCATGTGATTACCGGATACCAGGCGCAGATCAATCCGATGAAGCTTGGTTACCATATTATCGCATTTATCAATTTAAATGTTATGCCGGAAGACAAGCAGAAGTTCTACAAATATGCAGAACCGATCCCGAATATTCTGGAGTGCAGCAGTGTGACCGGAGAGTACTCTGTCATGATGAAGGTAGCGTTCGAGAGCACGATGCAGTTAGATCAGTTCCTCGGCCAGCTTCAGAAATTCGGTAAGACAAGCACTCAGATCGTATTCGCGACACATGTGGGTCCGAGAGGCGTGCAGGTTCAGGATTAATATTACATAGTTATTAGGAGCGGGAAATATGAGAAAAGATTATCAGGATAAATTATACGCGCTGTTGTGCGATATCTGGGGATATTCCGAGACGATGTTTGAAGAGCACAAATCCTGCGCACGTATGGTGGAGTTTTTAAAAGAAGAAGGATTTGAAGTGCAGACTCCGGTTGCAGATATGGATACTGCATACGTAGGTGTTTATGGCAGCGGTAAGCCGGTAATCTGTTTCCTTGCAGAGTACGATGCGCTTCATGGTATGAGCCAGGAAGCAGATATCTGCAAATATTCTCCGTTAGAGGAGAGAGAGCAGGGACATGGCTGTGGTCATCACCTTCTCGGAGCAGGTGCAATTGGTGCAGCGATGCTTTACAAAGATTACCTGCAGGAAAATGGTATTTCCGGTACCGTTAAGATCGTCGGATGTCCGGCGGAGGAAGGCGGCAGCGGTAAGGCATACCTTGCAAGAGCCGGTTTCTTTGATGATGCAGATGTGGCACTCACATGGCATCCGGACAATTTCCATATGGTTACAACCGGTTCCAGTCAGGCTTGTATCCAGGCATTCTTTGATTTCCACGGTGTATCTTCCCATGCGGCTGCAGCTCCGCATCTTGGAAGAAGTGCCCTCGATGCAGTAGAGATCATGGACGTTGGTGCAAACTATCTGAGAGAGCACATTGAGCCGACAGAGCGTTTGCATTATGCGATCGTAAAAACAGGCGGAGAGTCTCCGAACGTCGTTCAGGCAGAAGCCCGCGTAAAATATCTGATCCGTTCCACAAGTGCGAAGAAAGTAAAAGCACTTTATGAGCGTGTTTGTGATGTGGCAAGAGGTGCTGCCATGATCACAGGAACAACTGTAGATATTATTTTTGACGAAGGTCTGTATGATACACTTCCGAACTTTGCGTTGGAAGATGTATTAAAGGAGTCCTTCTTAAAGATTGGTATTCCGGAGTATACAGCAGAGGAACGTGCATATGCGAAGGCATTCAAAGAGTCCTTCCCGCTTGAAAATGCACTGAACAATGTTCCGGGTGCTGTCATCGATATCATGGCGCTGAAAGATAATATCGAAGAGTCTGAGCTTTGTGATATCTTTGTTGACCGTATCCACTATGAGGCTTGCGAGCCGGGTTCCACAGATGTTGGCGACGTAAGCTGGGTACTTCCGACAGCACAGATCTCTACAGCATGCTACAGCCACGGTGCGGGCGCACACAGCTGGCAGTGGACCGGCCAGGGTAAATCCACCATCGCGTTAAAAGGCGTGGTGCTGGCAGCAGAAGTGCTTGCAGACGCAGCAAAATCTCTCACAGAGAAGCCGGAGCTGATCGAGAAAGCCAAAGCAGAATTTGCAAAGAGAATGCGTGGCCAGAAATATGAGTGCCTGATCCCGGCAGATGTAAAACCGCATATTATTAAATAAGATGGAATAAGAAGAAAAAGTTGCCAAAAAGATACCGGAACGACAGCAGTATCTTGGAGGCAGCTTTTTTGCTTTATGGGAATTCCTATGAATCCTAATGAATCCTCACGAATCCCAATCGTTCTGCGGGGCTAAGAACACTGCCTCCGCTCCCTTCATATGATAAAATATGAAACTTGTGTAAAGAGGTATGTATGGCCAGAAAAGTGATCATTGATGCCGG
>JAZTZT010000032.1:0-25589 GCA_045637605.1 Pilosibacter sp. | reverse complement strand
TCGTGGTCATGGTGATGGTGATGTCCGTGATGGTCATGCCCATGATCGTGGTCATGGCAGCCGCATGTGCAGTGCTCATCGTGATCATGGTGATGATGGTGTTCGTGATGGTGATGTTTCATCTCTTCAATCAGTTCTGCTGCCATATCGTCCATTGGCTGCTCAATGATCTCTAATAACTGCGCACCTGTCAACTGATCGATCGGAGTTGTAACGATAACTGCTTTTTCATTCTTCTCACGGATCATCTCCACCGCTTTCGCAACTTTCTCCGCATCAGCGATATCCGTTCTGCTTAATACGATCATTCCTGCGTTTTCAATCTGGTTGTTGAAAAATTCACCAAAGTTCTTCATATACATCTTGCATTTCTGCGCATCAACAACCGTAATGGATCCGTTCAGTGTTACATCAAGCTCTCCTGCTACATCACAGACTGCTTTCATAACATCAGAAAGCTTGCCCACGCCGGACGGCTCGATGATCACACGATCCGGAGTATATGTTTTCAGTACCTCTTCTAAGGATTTACCAAAATCGCCAACCAGAGAGCAGCAAATACAACCGGAATTCATCTCACGAATCTCGATTCCTGCGTCCTGTAAGAATCCGCCATCGATACCGATCTCACCGAATTCATTCTCGATCAGAACTACTTTTTCGCCTGCAATTGCTTCTTTTAAAAGCTTCTTAATAAATGTTGTCTTTCCGGCACCGAGGAAACCGGAGATGATATCAATTTTTGTCATGTCAGACTCCTTCTTTCTATAAAAAAATCATTCGTTACAAATACAAGTCCAAATTTAACTTTAACACAATTTTCCTCAAAGTCAAGCCCCCTGCTGTCATAGAAAATCCTTATTATTCTGCCCTTTTATGTGTCTTGTCACATGCATTGTCATATGTTTGTCAAACTTGTCAATTTCACTTGCATTTTCTCCATATCTATGGCAGAATACGATAGCTAAATACATTGCCAAGACTCTAACATTTTCAATGTCATTCGTAGGAGAATCTATTATGAAAAACAAAAGGAATTCGAAAGAGACTTTTAAAGAATTTTTGAAACGAAAACAAGTACATATTACACCGAAAGTCTATCTCATTGACGCACTTGGAGCGATGGCTTTTGGTTTGTTTGCATCTCTCTTGATCGGAACTATTTTTCAGACACTCGGTGAAAAAACCGGTATCGCTTTATTTCTGACAATCGCCGGATATGCAAAAGGTGCGACAGGAGCGGCTCTTGGTGTTTCTATTGCCCATGCGCTCAAGGCTCCAAATTTGGTTCTGTTCTCTGCTGCCACTGTCGGTATTGCAGGAAATGAACTTGGCGGACCTGTCGGCGCCCTCGTTGCAACGATCATTGCTGCTGAGCTTGGAAAGATCGTATCCAAGGAAACCCGTGTGGATATCCTTGTAACACCAGGCGTTACGATTATCGCCGGTGTTCTCGTCGCACAGTTCGTTGGACCTGGTGTTTCCCAGTTCATGAACTTCTTTGGAACTTTAGTAAAAACAGCTACAGAAATGCAGCCGCTCTTTATGGGTATTCTTGTTTCAGCACTAATCGGTATCGCACTGACACTTCCGATCAGCAGCGCGGCGATCTGCATTATGCTTTCTCTGGATGGCATTGCCGGCGGTGCTGCAACTGCAGGCTGCTGTGCACAGATGATCGGCTTTGCTGTGATGAGCTTTAAGGAAAACAGCTGGGGTGGCCTTCTGGCCCAGGGTCTCGGAACTTCCATGCTTCAGGTACCGAATATTGTAAAGAATCCAAAGATCTGGATTCCACCGATCCTTACTTCTATGATTACCGGCCCACTCGCCACCTGCATCTTCCGTCTGGAGAATATTCCAGCCGGTTCCGGTATGGGCACCTGCGGTCTCGTTGGTCCGATCGGTGTGATCACAGCAATGCCGGAAGGCGGTACGATGATGTGGATCGGCATTCTCTTGCTCTGCTTCGTACTTCCGGCTATTCTCACTTATATCTTTAGTGAAGCGCTGAGAAAAATGAGCTGGATCAAAGAGGGCGATTTAAAACTGGATTTATAATATGCAACAAAAAGGCCTGTAAGGGATCACTCCCGAACAGGCCACTTTTTTATTTATTCCTATGTACAAATAATTGCCACAATGGAAGAATGTACAGATAACATGCAAACAAGATGCTTCCCATCGGAGCTCCAACCGTAGCCAACGGAACCGCACCTGCGATAGACCACGGAATCAACGGGGCAATAACAATGACTGTATCTTCCAGATAAATCGCCATCTTTTTCTCATCCGGCTCCACATCACGGCAGAGCTGATGACTAAGGATCGCCGCCAGTGTCTGATTGCAAGCCACCATGGCAGTCACAATGGCAATCAAAAAGGTGGCGCCAAACGGAGTTACTTTCTCACTGATCTTCACAACATATTTCTTCATGCTGTTCAAAAGACCGGTTCCTTCAAAGATTCCGGAGAATGAAGAAGAAAGACCTACGATCACGGCAGTTCTCACCATGGAGGAAACGCCTCCGCCGTTCATCATTGCTGCTAATTCTTCTACATCGGTCTGATAACCAAACAGCATCAGCTTTACTAATTCTATAATCTCGATTTTCTGGATCACGATCGCAAGAACTGCTGCGACTGCTGCACTAATGGAAAGCGTCTGTTTTACCTTCACGCGAAATGCAGCCAGAACCAGGATCATCACAGCCGGAAGAACAAGCACCCAATGAAGTTCAAATCCCTTGGAGAACATCGCTTCCATATCCATAACAGTTCCGCTTCCTCCTGATACAAGACCAAGTGCCAGGTAGATCGCACAAGCGATTATCGTTGGGATCAATCCGCTTTTTGCCATCCGCTTGATATTTTCATAAAGATCTGTTTTGGTTAATTCACTTACAAGAAGTGCACTAGTGGAAACCGGTGAACAGCGGTCGCCCCAGAATACACCGGATAAGATCGCACCGCCCACATAAAGCGGATCCATTCCCATCGCCAGTGCCATCGTCATGCAAATAACACCCATGGTGGCCGCTGTACCAAATGCAGTTCCCGTTAAGAATGAGATCAAGGCATTCAGCATAAATGCAATCATAATAAAAGCAGACGGATGGATCAACTTGGATGCGTAACAAATGATCATCGGAATGGTTCCCGCCGCACGCCAGAGGGCTGTTACAACGCCGATCAATAAAAAGGTGATCAGTAAATTCTTTACTGTCTTTACTCCATTTACGGACATCAGGAACACGCGCTTCGCACCGAATCCACGTTTCACTCCGTAAAAGAAAAAGATAAAATAACCGACTGCCAGTGCATAGACAATGGAGATGTCCAATAACACACATGCCATCAGAATTGCGATAAACGCAAAAATAACTATCATTTCCAGCATAATAAAACCTCCTGCTGTCTTAACAGCATGCTGTCATCTCACGAACTTTTTTTCGAACTTTCAATACCATGGACGGCGCTACAGAAAGCTCGTCCACTCCCATCTGCACAAACTTCTCGGTAAGGGTTAAATCTGCTGCAAGTTCTCCACAGATACCGACCCATTTGCCTGCCTTATGTGCATTGTCCACTACCATGCGGATCATACGTAAGATCGCTTTGTGGTATGGATTGTAAAAGTCATCTAACTTTTGATTTTGACGATCGATCGCCAATGTATACTGTGTCAGGTCGTTGGTTCCGATGCTGAAGAAATCCACCATCTCTGCCAGTTCATCGCTGACCATAACCGCCGCAGGTGTCTCGATCATAATTCCCTGCTCCGGAATCTGGAATGGAATCTTCGCAGCCTCCAGGTCAGCTTTCACTTCACCAACAATCTTGTAAATCTGATCAACTTCTTCTGTCGAAGTGATCATCGGATACATGATCGACAGATTTCCATAAACTGCCGCACGAAATAACGCACGAAGCTGAGCTTTAAAAATCTCCGGTTGTTTCAGACAAATGCGGATGGCTCTGTATCCCAACGCCGGATTTTCTTCCTTTTCTAATCCGAAGTAATCCGCCTGTTTATCTGCGCCGATGTCCAGAGTACGAATGATCACTTTTTTATCCTTCATCGTCTGAAGCACCTGTCTGTATGTCTGGAACTGTTCTTCCTCTGTCGGGAATGTATCACGTCCAAGATACAAAAATTCACTGCGGAATAGTCCAATTCCACCGGCATCTTGTTCCAGAACCTGCTCCACATCATCCACACTTCCGATATTGGCGAAAATGTCTATGCGTTTCCCGTCCATTGTCACATTGTCTTTGCCCTTCAGATCTGCCAAAAGAAGTTGATTCTCAGATTCCTCTCGGAATTTATTTTCCGCTTGCATTTGAATATCTTCCGTCGGTTCGATCACAATCTTTCCGCTAAATCCATCTACAATAGCTGTCACACCATTTTTGATTTCATCCAGATTCATTGGAACACCTACAAGGGCCGGGATGTTCATGGTGCGCGCCAGAATTGCAGTGTGAGAATTTGCAGAGCCACGAACCGTAACAAATGCAAGAATCTTTGATTTATCCATTTGCATGGTCTCACTTGGTGTCAGATCGTCTGCAAGAATGATGGATGGTTCTACGCAGCTAAGATCCAGTCCTTCATATCCGCTCAGATTGCGAACCAGGCGACCGGATATATCTTTCATATCAGCAGCACGCTCTTTCATATAATCATCATCCATGCTTGAAAACATTTCTGACAACTGATTTCCTGTCACAAAAACTGCATATTCTGCATTGGCCTGTTCTGAGCGAATCACCATGTATACAGCATCCAGAAACGCCTCGTCTTCCAATAGCATCTGGTGGACCATAAAGATCATGGCAGTGCTTTCACCAACTTCGATCAGTGCTTTTTCATATAACTCCTGAAGCTGAACTTTCGCCTGATCGATCGCGTCCTTCACACGATCAATTTCTGCTTCCGGATCAACAATCTTGATCTTTGACACAGAGCAGTCATGATCCCTAACAACTACGACCGGCCCCATGGTGATTCCTTTACATACTGACTTTCCGTTCCAAACTTTCATTACATCTTTCTCACAATCACTTCTAACTCTTCTGAAATCGCTTTTGCCTTTTCAAAATCATTGGCTCTCAGACAATCTTCAATTCTCATTTCCAACTCTTTCTTTTTCTGTTCCAGCTCCAGATATTCCTGCTCGAAATAATCTTTATAGATCATCTTACGGAAAGAACGAACACGCATTTTACGGATTGTCTTATCTTCCACATAAAAAACATAGTCCATCGTATTTACAATGGTATAGAAATCGTGGGATACCATGAGAACCGTTCCCTTATAATCTGCCAGTGCCTTTTCCAACGCTGCCTGAGAATAAATGTCCAGATGGCTGGTCGGTTCATCCAGGAGTAATAATCCGGCTTTGCCTGCACCGATCTTTGCCAGCTGGAGAAGATTTTTCTCGCCTCCGGATAAAATACCGATTCGATTATCTAATACATCCTCCGCAAAGAAGTACGGAGCAAGATAATTTTTGATCTCTGCATTGGTCTCGAATCCAAGTGCTTCAAACTCTTTGTAAATGGTGTCCTCTTCATTTAACGTCTCACTATGATTCTGAGATAAGAATCCAATTTCAACATCCGGTCGAACAAAAACTGCCTCGCTGCTTCTGTTCGCGATTTGACGAAGCAACGTGGTTTTTCCTGTTCCGTTCGGACCGACAATGGCAACCTTCTCGCCTTCATTCAGCTCAAAACTTACGTTTTCCAGGATCATATCATCAAATTCGAGACGATAATCCTGTACATTCAGCACCGGACCACTCACAGTTTCTGTTTCTTCTGCTTCAACAGTCGCTTTTTCAAGTACCGGAAGCACGATCTCCGGAAGGCGAACCTCCACAAACGGAGCTTTGATCATGCGTGCCTCCAGGCGGTCTAACTGGCTCTGTTTTGCATGAACAGTTCTACCAAAAGAAGCATTGTCAAATCGGGTTGCTTTCGCACGAAGACGGTCTACCATTGCTCTGGTACGCTCCAGTTCTTCCATCTCCTCTGCCACCTGTTCCTGCAGCTCAATTTTTCTCTGTAACAGAGCAAAATTATAATCAACAAAGTTTCCGTCAAATTCCTGAATATCCGCATCTTCGAGATGCAGGATCTTATTGAAACAGTTATTCAGAAGGTAACGATTATGGGTGATGACCAAAATCGTTCCTTTATAAGAATTGATCAGCTGACGCAGACCATTTAAATTTTCAAAATCAAGGAATACATCCGGCTCGTCCATAATAAGCAGGGACGGCATCTGCATCATCTCACGGATTACCTGGACCAGTTTGTATTCGCCGCCGCTCAGCTTTCCGAGCTCCATACCTTCCATGGATTTCATACCCGCAAGCTTCAACTGCTTTCCGATATTGGACTCATAGTTATTACCATCAACTGCATCGATCTCATCCATGACTTTCTGGTAACGTTCAAACACTTCATCGAGATTTTCAGATGTCGCCATTTCTGCACAAAGCGCTTCATTTTTCTGCTGCAGTTCCACAAAATACTGGCTGAGGTACTCAAATACCGTCATCGTATTTTCTTTAGATGTCTTGAAGAACTGGCTCACATAGCCAATCCTTCCGATATCTTTTCTGATAATTTTACCTTTATATAGCCACTCATCCGGCTCCATCATCATCTGGATCAATGTGGACTTGCCAGTTCCGTTACTGCCGATCAGTGCACAGTGTGCGCCGTCCTGCAGCGTAAAAGAAACGTTTTTATATAAATCTTTTTCCGGGAAAGAATAGGATAATTTCTCTACCTGAATCATTACAATCTCCTTCGATTCCATATTCACAATATTGTCACGATTTTAGCATATCATTTGTCAGTTTTCCATGCAAGCAAAAAATAGAACCCGCCTTTTAAATTAAATCAAATTGCTTGTAAATTCATCACACAGTGCTATAATATGTTTGTCGTACAGACAAATCTCAAAATGCTATATCTCTGAGGTTAATCATTATGAATCAAACAAACAAAACTACAAACAAAGAACAGTTCCTTCGAGGAATGCGCTCCGGTATTCCGGTAATCCTGGGGTTCGTTCCGGTCGGTATCGCTTACGCATTCATGGCAAGACAAGCAGGCTTCAGTGTCTTCCAAACCTGTTTCATGTCTCTCTCTGTGTTCGCCGGAGCCAGTCAGATGATGGCAGTCGGTATGTATACCCAGGGAGCAAGTATGATCGCGATCATTCTTGCCACATTTATCCTGAACCTTCGTCACGTGATCATGAGCACCTGTGTGGTAAACCGCATGACCACCGGAAATACAAAGATCCGCCTTCTGTCTGCCTTTGGTGTCACAGACGAATCCTTTGCGATCTTTACCACGGAAAAAGAAGAAAACTGTACGGTCATGTACCTTCTTGGACTGATCTTAGTCAATTATTCTTCCTGGAATGTGGGAACACTCATAGGAGCCATCGCATCGGATTTCCTTCCGGAAATCCTGACTGCCAGCCTTGGTATTTCTCTCTATGCCATGTTCATCGGTCTTCTTATGCCAAACCTGACGAACAATTATAAGCTGGGAGGACTCGTTATATTAACCGCTGTGTGCAATACTTTGCTGAGTCAGATCATTGACTCCAGCTGGGCACTGATCGTCTCCACACTCTTATGCGCATTCATTGGCGTATTTTTCGTAGATTTGGACGAAGAAACGGAGGAACCAACACATGGATAGCAGTAAACTTATCCTATTAATGCTCGGAATGACACTCGTCACCTATCTTCCACGTGCACTTCCGTTTGTCCTAGTCGATAAAATGAAGTTCTCCGGCAAACTGGAAAAGTTCCTAAAACTCATTCCATATACTGCAATGGCTGCCCTGATCTTTCCGGGCGTTTTCACGGTCGATACTGAGAAGCCATGGATCGGCATCGTAGGTGCACTCGTTGCAGGAGTTCTCGCCTGGAAACGGAAACCGGTTATGGTCTGCGTTCTGGCTGCCATCGCCGCTGATTTTATTTTGTATCTTTTTATCTGATCTTGAATGATAACACAACAAAAGCCGGTGGAAGGTTCATTCCCCGGCTTTTTATTTATTCACATATATTTTACCAAAGCGGATACACCGGCTTTTCACCGTTTGCCACGCGAATGATGGACTCCGCACAGATCAGACCGCCATTATAGTTGGTCTCATAAGTGAGTGCTGAAACATGCGGTGCCAGAACCGTATTTTCCAATCCGAACAGCGGATTTTCCTTGGTAACCGGTTCCTTCTCGAATACATCCAGGCTGGCTCCGCTCAGCTTTCCACTAACAAGAGCATCATACAGTGCCTGCTCATCCACCAATGATCCACGGGCAGTATTGATCAAGTATGCACCATCTTTCATCATTTGGATGGTTTCTGCATTGATCAGATGGTGTGTTTCCTTTGTAGATGGAAGGTGAAGAGAAACAACATCGGATTTCTCCAACAGTTCTTCTAACCCAGCCACCTGAACATTTCTTTCTTTTGCAGCTTCTTCGTTGATAAACGGATCGTACGCAAGGATCGTCACACCAAATCCGGATAATAATTCTGCAAGTCTCCGGCCAATTCGTCCGAATCCAACCAGGCCAACTGTTTTTCCTGTCAGCTCACGCATGGAAAAACGACTCCATTTTCCGTCACGGACTGCTACATCATATCGAGGAAGATTTTTCATAACAGAAAGGATCAAGGTCAATGCAAACTCTGCAACGGCATTGTAATTGGCGATCACGCCCACCTGCAATCCCATTTCACGCATGGTCTGTAAGTCGAAGTTATCGGTTCCGACGCCAAATCGGGTCACAACCTTCAGATTGTCACAGCCCTCCAGCATTTCGCGGTCATATTTTTCAGTACCTGCAATGATCGCATAAGCGTCACGGATCAATGCCTTCTGCTCTTCTCTGGAAAGGATTCTTCCGGTATCATTGCTGACGATTTCAAATCCTGCATCTTTCAACATCGCTCTTGCCTCTTCGCAGATTAATGTTGAATGGTGACGCGTCATAAATGCAACTTTCTTTTTCATATTTCACTTCCCTCGATTTCTGTTTCCTACAAATGCGCTCTGATCTCTTCGATCAGTTTTTCCACATCGATCTTCTCCGGATATGTCGCATCCACATCGATTCGTTCCACGCCATCAATATGAAACTCGTTCATACCCAGTTTTTCAAATTTCTCCGCAAATTCATCTCGTGTCATCGTATATTCCAACGCATCTCCCGGTCGTGGAGGATAATGTTCCTGAAGCACATGACCCAAATGACGCAAATGTAAATTGTCACGTTCCACATATCGTTTGTAAAATACATCTCCGTCACCGCCGAAAAACACAAACACAGCCTGGCAAGGATGCTTCTTCAACAATTCCTCCACCGCCGGTTTTGCATCTTCTCTGAAATTATTGACCATGATCAGTGACTGACCGCTTCCCAAAATGGAATCCGCACAGCGAAGCAGGACAGCTGTCGCTGCTGTATCCATCAGACGTTTCTGTGCATAATTCTCAAATCCGATCACATCGAACAGTTCTTCTTTGATCTCATCCTTTTCCAGCACCGGATATCCCAATGCCTTACTGAGTTTTCTTGAAAATGTCGTTTTTCCTGATGCAGGCATACCTGCAAGAATGATGAGCTCCATGGGCACCTCCTTGTTATAATCTGTAGTACTTCTTACAGTTTTGCAACAAATGTTTTGGCCGCTTCTGTAACCTTGTCCCACTCTCCTGCTTTGATCCACTCTTTTTTGAACAGACAGCTGGAAACTCCGGCTCCTACTGCTCCTGCAGCCAGATAGTCTGCCACATTATTTCCGTCTACACTGCCAACTGCCAACATACGGATGTGGCTCAACGGAGCCACTACATTCTTAATATAAGAAACACCCATATTGCCAACCGGGAATACCTTTACAAAATCTGCTCCGTATCGATGTGCGTTGGCAATCTCTGTCGGAGTCAGTGCACCCGGGATAGAGACCATATCCATCTCACGTGTTGCACGGATCACTTCCTCACAAGTGTCCGGAGAAATGATGAACTTCGCTCCGGCTTCCTTCGCCATCTCAACCATTTCCACAGTCGTAACGGTTCCTGCACCAAACGCCATGGTATCACCAAGAGTCTCATTTAACATCGTGATCGTTTTCGCTGTTCGTAAACGCTCATCCTGGCTTCTCTGGTCGAAGGTTACCTCCAATAAATTCACACCACCTTCATGCAGCGCTCTGGCAAGGTTCACACAGTCCTCTTCATAGACACCACGCACGATCGCGATCACTTTTTCATCTAAAATTTTCTGTATAATAATATCTCTCATAATGCCTCCATTTCTGGTCAAATGCCTACTTTTATTTTACCGTTTCCCTAGGCTCTCGTCAATGAAATATCAAGGATTCTAACACCTTCTCATTTCTTTCTCAGAGAATCTATGATATGATAAACATAATAGAATTCGACCGTTAAGGGGGCTATACGATGGCAACAAAAAAAGTAGGCACACTTATTAAAGAAGCTCGTACAAATGCAGATCTGACTCAGGAACAGCTCGCCCGCAAGATTTCAGGACTGTCAGCCGAGGACATCAGTCTTGCAGAACGCGGCAAAAAGAATCTGACTCAGGAACAGTTAAAACAGATCGCCAAGATCACAGGTGTTACACAAGCATCTCTGCTCAATGCTGCAAAAGGCACTTCCTCTTCCGAGAAGAAAACCTCTTCCTCTTCTTCAAGTTCTTCCTCAAAGACCAGTTATATGGTTACTGCAGAAGAAAAGAAACTGATCCAGCTTTACCGAAAGGCAGACGCTAATACGAAAAAATCGATTCTCAATCTGTTAAATGTAAAAGCAAACGCAACCGAGATGATCCTGGAATCACTCCTTGACAATGTGCAGAACATCTTTGGCGGAAAAAAATAAATACCTAAACTACAAATGAGGATGCCATGGCAGCATCCTCATTTCCTATTTATCCAACTGTTTTTCTATCAACGCAATTCCTTTATACATCAAAGCCGATAATATACAAAGAATGACGATCGACATGAGAACCAAGTCCAACTGAAACACTTGTGAACCATAGATGATCAAATATCCTAATCCTGCCTTGGCAGCCAAAAATTCTCCGATGATCACGCCAACCAGACACAATCCCACATTCACCTTCATATTGCTGACGATCATCGGTATTGATCCCGGAAGCAAAACCTTCATCATAACGTCCCTTTTCGATCCACCTAGTGAATAGATCAGTTTTACCTGGTCACGATCCATATTAGTAAAACCATTGTGCAAAGTAAGGATCGATCCAAAAACTGCAACAGAAACCGCGGCAACGATAATTGTCCTTACATTGGCTCCTAACCAAACGATCAAAATAGGGGCCAGGGCTGACTTGGGCAGACTGTTAAGCATAACCAAATAAGGATCCAATATCTCAGAAAGCGTCTGGCTACACCATAAAAGAATTGCACCTCCAATGCCCAGGACAATAACTAACGTGAAACTGGCCATTGTCTCCAACACAGTAATTCCCGTATGATAAAACATACTTCCATCACAGATCATTTCCATCATGCAGTTCATTATCTTTACAGGTGAACTGAAGATAAAGTCATTGAGCACGCCAACTCTCGCACTCAACTCCCATATGCTTAAGAAGAAAAGCAGAACCAGAACGCGAACAGATGCCACCATCCGCCGACGTCTCATTTGCCCTGTAATGTATGCCAGTTGCGCTGAAGTTACCTGTTCTTTCATGAAGCACCCCCCTCTCGCAACACCTTCCACACCTCATTGAAATAAGAAGAAAATTCCGGACAGTTGCGTCGCAGAAGCGGACTGCTCGCATTGTCCGGAAATGTTATAGTCATCGTATCTTTGATCCGACCGGGCCGTTTTGTCAGTATCATAATTCGGTCTGCAACACTGACGGCTTCCGATAGGTCATGGGTAACCAGAATTGCCGTCTTTCTCTGATTTCGGATAATGGTACTGATATCATCACAGACTGCCAGTCTTGTCTGATAATCTAGTGCAGAAAATGGCTCATCCAGAAGTAAAATATCCGGCTCCAGTGCAAGAGTTCGGATCAGTGCTGCCCTCTGTCTCATGCCACCGGAAAGTTCTGACGGTTTTGCATCTGAAAATGCCTCAAGTCCATAGGTTTTCAATAATTTCCTCACTTGTTCCTTGCTTTCTTCATTCAGCTTTTTCTGAATTTCCAATCCCAAACATGCATTGGAAAAAATCGTTCTCCACTCAAACAAGTGGTCCTTCTGCAACATATATCCAATTTGTGAATCCCCCTCAGCCATCGGCTTTCCGTCGATCAGGATCAATCCTTCTGATGGTCTGAGTAAGCCACGAATCAACGACAGTAATGTGGATTTTCCGCATCCGGATGGACCGACCACTACCAGAAATTCACCTGCATAAACCGAAAACGATATATTCGAAAGAGCTTTCGTCTCTCCATCCATTGAGTGATAAGAATAACTCAGATCCTTCACTTCCATTTTGGGAATCATGGACCACCTCTCAACAACATCGATTTGCTATAAGATATGTCAAGATTCTTCTCCATGTGAAGTCCGGCTTACACTATTTCTGACCGGTCACCATCATATATCGATTATGCGCATCCTTGATACATGCGATCAGAGGCTTTTGAGTAAGCGCAAAATATCGTTCTTTAATCTCACTCTCCATCGTCTTCACATCGTCACGAATACTTTTTCCGATCAACATCGATGCGACAAAATTCTTTGTTACTTCTAAAATCGTATTACAATCCATATCCAGTATTTTCCCGCTCTCTCGGTCTAACACCAGACTGATATAAAACTCCCCGTGTAAATTATAGATTGCATCTTCTTTACTCGGTTTCGCCTGACCTACCACAAGGATTGTATTCTTTTCATACATATGCATGCTCCTCACTTCCGACATATTGTCACAATTATAACATTCTGAGACCATTCTTTCCATATATTTTGAAAACTTCATTGACAGAATCCTATCTTTTTATTATGATGAATTCGGAATAAATTTGATTTTTTTATTTAATGGGACTCCTGCCCGGATGCTCCCTTCTTAGATAAGAGCCATGGATCTTTGTTACGGGATTAGTGGGTCTTTTTTTATTTTCGGAGGATACATATGACATTTTACCATGAATTAGATCAGATTATGACACAGGATCTTGGCGGCCGCGGCTTCTTATCCGTACTGCCTTCCAATCCGATCGAAAAAACTGCCGAAACACTGAAAACCGCATCCAGAGTCCTTCTCCTTACCGGATTTCCGGTCCGACTTGGCGAAGGTGTGTTTATTGGTGAAACAGACGGACCTTCCGGTACTGCAAACCTGGCAGCAGCATTTACAAATGCCAATGCGGAGGTTCTTGTCGTGACGGATCAAGCTTCATACCACCTTTTAGAGGAAGCCCTTTCCTATCGTGCGCCAAAGGCGAAACTTGCTCTTCTTACGGAAGATCATACAGAAGCATTCATAAAAAAGTGTATCGCAGATTTTGCTCCGACTCATTTTATCAGTCTGGAACGTCCGGGAAAAGCATGTGACGGACATTACCACAACATGCGAGGCGAATCCATTGACGATATGATCACAGATTCCGACCTGTTCTTATCTGAGTCCAAACGTTTTGGAGCTGTTACCATCTCGATCGGTGACGGCGGCAATGAAATGGGCATGGGGACCTTCCGTAAAGAAGTGTCTGAACATGTTCCGTGCGGAGATATCATTTGCGCTATGGAAGGAGCTGATATCACGCTCGCCAGCGGCGTATCCAACTGGTGGGGATGGGGACTGGCTGCCCTGCTCTCCCTTCAGACCGGAACGAATCTACTTCCGACCGAAGCCGAGGAAACAGAGTTGTTACATCGTGTTGTTTTAGCCGGCGGTGTCGACGGATGTACAAAAGAAAATGTGGATACCGTTGATAATCTTCCTCTGGAAGCACATCTTGCACTGCTTCGTGGTGTCAATGAATTAGTAAATGCTCAGCTTTCCAATTAATATAAGGGCGACTGCAAGAAACTCCTCTCTTGCAATCGCCCTTTTCCCTTACTTTTCTGCATTAATATAATTTACCAGTCCTCCCGCAGAAATGATCTTCTGCATAAACGGAGGGAACGCCTGACCCTTATAACTCTCATTCTTTGTAATATTGTGGATCATACCGCTGTCAAAATCAATCTCTACTTCATCTCCTGCCTCGATCGCATTGGCAGCTTCTGCACATTCAATGATCGGAAGACCGATGTTGATCGCATTGCGGTAGAAAATACGTGCAAATGTTTCTGCAATGACACAGCTGACACCTGCGCATTTGATGACTAACGGTGCATGTTCACGAGAAGAACCACATCCAAAGTTCTTCTGAGCCACCATAATATCGCCCTTCTGAACAGTCTTGATAAAATCCTTATCAATATCTTCCATACAATGTTTCGCCAGTTCCATTCCGTCTGTGATATTCAGATAACGAGCCGGAATAATTACATCTGTATCTACGTTATCACCATATTTATATACTCTGCCTTTTGCCTGCATAAACGTTTCTCCTTCCTACATTCCGATCTCAGCCGGTCCGGAAATCTTTCCGGTCACTGCGCTTGCTGCAGCCACTGCCGGGCTTGCAAGATAAACTTCAGAATCTACATGTCCCATGCGTCCGACGAAGTTACGGTTTGTTGTGGATACACAGCGCTCACCTGCCGCCAGAATACCCATATAACCGCCGAGACACGGTCCGCAAGTCGGTGTGCTGACAACTGCTCCTGCCTCGATGAAGATTTCAAGTAATCCCTCTCTCATGGACTGTAAATAAATCGCCTGAGTCGCCGGAATAATAATACAACGTACATTCTTTGCTACCTTCTTACCCTTTAAGATTGCTGCTGCCTCGCGCATATCCTGAAGTCGTCCGTTTGTACAAGAACCGATCACTACCTGGTCAATCTTTACATCTTCAAAAGTACCGATCTCTTTTGTATTCTCCGGAAGATGCGGGAAAGATATCGTAGATTTTAATGTAGAAAGATCGATAGTATAAGTTGCCTCATACTCAGCATCCTCGTCTGCCTCATAAATCGTATATGTCTTTTTGCTGTGTTCTTTCATGTATTCGATGGTCTTTTCATCTACCGGGAAAATACCATTCTTTCCGCCTGCCTCGATCGCCATGTTACAGATGGTAAAACGATCATCCATGGAAAGGTGTGCGATACCATCCCCAAAGAACTCCATAGATTTGTAAAGAGCACCATCCACACCGATCATACCAATGATATGAAGAATGATATCTTTACCGCTGATCCATGGATTTGGTTTTCCGGTCAAAACAAACTTTAATGCGGACGGAACTTTGAACCATGCCTTACCGGTTACCATACCGGCTGCCATATCCGTACTTCCGACACCTGTGGAAAATGCACCAAGTGCACCCTATGTACATGTATGAGAATCTGCACCGATCACTGCATCGCCTGCTACTACCAGACCTTTCTCCGGAAGCAGTGCATGCTCAATACCCATGCAGCCAACATCAAAATAATTTACGATCTCATGCTCATTTGCAAAATCACGACAGCATTTGCAGTTCTCAGCAGATTTGATATCCTTATTTGGAATAAAGTGATCCATAACAAGAGCGATCTTCTCTTTATCAAACACGCTCTGTTCATTCATTTTTTTCATCTCATTGATCGCAACCGGAGAAGTAATATCATTTCCGAGTACCATATCCAGATTTGCCTCAATCAACTGTCCCGCTTCTACTTTATCTAATCCGGCGTGTGCTGCCAAAATTTTTTGTGTCATTGTCATTCCCATATGGAGATCTCCTTTCTCACTCCCTGATTCGATTTCTATTATTGACATTTTATCACAGGGAAAACTATAATAGAAATACATAATAAGAATAATAAATATAAAAAGAGGTTATGAATATGGAGCAGCATCTTTCTCAATATCGCATTTTTTACGAGGTTGCACGGTGTGGAAATATCTCTCATGCAGCCAAAGAATTATATATCAGCCAGCCTGCCATCAGCAAAGCAATCAGTAAACTGGAAGAAAATCTGAATACCAAACTGTTTATTCGAAACTCCCGAGGTGTTCAATTGACCAAAGAAGGAAATGTCTTATTTCAGCATATCAATTCCGCCTTTGAATCCATCAATCGCGGCGAACGAGAGTTAAAACGAATCCATGATTTCCACATTGGACACCTAAAGATTGGCGTCAGCAACACCCTTTGCAAATATGTGCTTCTTCCATATTTAAAAGGATTTGTGGAAAAATATCCTCATGTCAATATCTCCATCGAAAGCCAGGCGACCAATCATACGCTGGAGATGCTTGACGCACGGAACATTGATCTAGGCCTGGTTGCGGAGCCAAAAAACAGAAAAGGGCTGGTCTTTACTCCGGTCATGGAGATCAGCGATGCTTTCGTCTGTACCCCGGCTTATATGGAAAACCTCCTTCTCCGCGAAGGAAAAACTCCTAACATCTTCCAAACCGGAAATATTATCTTACTTGACCGGAGCAATATGAGCCGAAAACATGTAGACTCTTATCTCACAGATAACCAGATCGAGGTGAACCAGCTTCTCGAAGTAACCGATATGACTCTCGGCATTGAATTTGCCAAGATTGGTCTTGGAATTTCCTGCGTTGTAAAGGAATTCGTTGCAGAAGAATTAAAAAACGGAACCTTGATCGAGGTTCCGTTAGAACTTCCGATCCCGAAGCGAGTGATCGGATTTGCTTATCATTATGCAGAAGAGTCTGAGACTCTAAGGGAGTTTTTGGAGTTTTGTAAATAGAAAGAGGTGCCTGCGGGCACCTCTTTATTCTTCCGGTTTATATCCGGTCGCTGTATAGAAATTCTCCAGACTTCCATACTTAAATACCATCTTCAGCTCAGATCCAATGCTGTTCATGATCGTCTCATCCGGAATCTCTTCTCTGGTAAACCAACCGGCCTCGGAAAGTTCATCGTCCTGCAGCACGATGGTGTCGTTATCTCCATCCAGTTCGGCAAAAAATCCGATCATCTCCGTATCCGAAAATGCCCACGGCTGGCTCTTGTAGTAACGGATATTTTTTACTTTCAAGCCAACCTCTTCCATTACCTCACGACGAACCGTATCCTCAAATGTCTCACCAATCTCAACAAAGCCGGCGATCAGAGCATAGCCTCTGTATGGATTGCTGCTCACACGATATCTGGACATGACAATTTTATCTCCGTTGGTGATTGCTACGATAACTGCCGGAGAAATCTTCGGATATTCCGTCTGACCACAATTCGGACAAACCAATGCTCTCTCTTTCTTGCTGTCTTCTGTCTTGCGACCACAGCGTCCACAATACTGTCTGCTCTCTTTCCAACGATGGATCTGAGTCGCTGTAATACCTGCAAATGCCTGGTACATCGGAGTCATCGTGCGGAAAACAGGTGTTTTGCAAAATTCGAAGCCGTTCTCCTCCCCATGTTTCATGTCTGTCACATAGTAATATTTCATATGATCGATGGCAAATAAATAATAAGCATTTGCTTTCAGCTCTGCTTTTTCATTTGGAAAATCTGCAAAACACGGAATCTCATAACTGCTGTCTGCCTTTCTTCTCAGCAGTGTCTGATTGTTTTTCATATAAAGAACATAGTCGTGGTCCTGAGCTTCAGGCTGCCCATATGTAAGGTCAAATTTATGCGCTCCGATATCCTGGATCATAATTGTATTTCTCCTTTTTTCGTCATTATTTCTATGATAAGTCAGTCCTCGTTGTTTGTCAAATTATTTCCTTGACTCTATATCATACTTCCTATATAATCATTCCTGTTGTTTTGATTACAAAAGACGTAGATATCCAGAAAGGAGCCCTCATGCAGCAGGAAAATAAAATGGGTGTCATGCCCATCAATAAATTAATTATTTCCATGTCTCTGCCAATGATCATTTCCATGCTCGTACAGGCATTGTACAATATCATTGACAGTATGTTCGTAGCCCAGATCAGTGAGAATGCACTCACAGCTGTATCTCTTGCATTCCCGGCCCAGAACCTGATGATCGCCGTTGCTACCGGTACCGGTGTTGGTATCAATGCCAGCCTTTCCAGAAGCCTCGGTGAAAAGCACTTTGATAAAGCCAATCAGATTGCAAACCATGCCATCTTCCTTGCATTCTGCAGTTACTTAGCATTTGCGATCTTCGGTATTTGTTTTGCTGAAACATTTTACCGTATGCAGACTGATATCCCGGAGATTATTGAATACGGTACAACCTATTTAAGAATCTGTTGCATATTCTCTGTCGGTTTATTCTTTGAGATCGCAATTGAGCGTTTGTTACAGTCCACAGGAAAAACCTTCTACTCCATGATCGTTCAGGGTATCGGTGCTATCTGTAATATCATCCTCGATCCGATCTTCATCTTTGGTCTTTTCGGAGTACCGAAAATGGGAGTTGCCGGTGCAGCGATCGCAACAATTTCCGGACAGATCATTGCAGCGATTGTCGGAATCGTACTCAATAAAAAGAAAAATACAGAGATTACAGTTTCCCTTAGAAACTTCCGCCCGAATAAGCATATTATCAGCCAGATCTACTCCGTTGGTATCCCATCTATCATCATGGCTTCCATCGGCAGTATCATGACATTCGGTATGAATAAGATCCTTATCGCATTTTCTTCTACTGCAACTGCTGTATTCGGTGTATACTTCAAGCTTCAGAGTTTCATCTTCATGCCGGTATTCGGTCTGAACAATGGTACCGTTCCGATCATCGCATACAACTACGGTGCAAGAAGACCGGAGCGTATCACAAAGACATTAAAATTAGCCATCCTTTACGCAGTTTCCATTATGACCATTGGTTTTGCAGCATTCCAGCTGATTCCGGACAAACTCCTGATGATCTTCAATGCTTCGGATCTTATGTTGGAAATCGGTGTACCGGCTCTGAGAATCATCTCTCTCAGCTTCATGGCTGCAGGATACGGTATCGCATGTTCCTCCATGTTCCAGGCCCTTGGCCATGGTATGATGAGCCTTTACATGTCCGCTGTTCGTCAGCTGGTTGTATTACTTCCGGTTGCTTTTATCATGTCCAAAGTAGGCGGTCTGAATTATGTATGGATTGCTTTCCCAGTTGCAGAGATTTCCTCTGTCATCCTTGCGACCGTATTCTTATCTAAGATCTACAAACAGAAAATTCAGCCGATGAAAGTACATGCAGAGGCATAAACACCTACAATAAACAGGTGCCTGACACATCCAAAAGATGTATAGGCACCTGTTTTTATCGTTTTATATTGCTTTGCGCCGGATTGTCTAACAGTGCCCCGTCCTCTCCGAATCGAGAACCGTGACACGGGCAATCCCACGTTCTTTCATAACGATTCCACATCAACCGACATCCCAGATGCGGACATCTGGGTTTTTGTAGGGTAACGAAATTCTTCATCGTATGGATTCCCTCGTTCAGCAACATACAAACCGCATGTTTGGTCCATGGTCTCTGCGGAGATACCATCGATGCATATGGATTTGCTTTTCCTACGATCAGATCCCGAATCACCATAGCCGCTGCCATGGATCCCGTCATTCCCCATTTTTCAAATCCTGTGGCTACATACCAGTTTGGTTTCCATTTTGAGTATACCCCAATATAAGGAAGGGAATCCAATGTCATACAGTCTTGTGCTGACCAGCTTTCAACTTCCTCGTATTCCGGCCAAAACTCTGTCACCTCTCTGCGTAATGTGTCATAGGGATCTTCACACTGTTGTACACCAGTCCGATGACTCTTTCCGCCAACAAGTATCACATCTCCTACACTACGAAACGACAAACCATCTTGATCAATCCCATAATACATTCCATGTTCCACCGCTGGCTGTGAAACTCGTACTGCTAAGACATAACTCCGTTCCTGATGCATCTTGGCAAAATAAAATCCGGGAACATTGATAAATGGAAAATGGGTGGCAAAAATAACCTTCTTTGTCTCGATACTGCCATGTTCCGTAACAACATGATTTCCTTTCACATTCAGAACTCTCTGATGTTCATAAACGTCCAATTCTTTTGCAATCTCATTTAAAAATTCCAGCGGATGAAACTGAGCCTGATTTTCAAATTTTAAAGCCATCTTGACAGGAAACGGCAGTTCAGTCTCGTATACAAGAGAAGCCTTGATGCCAGCCCTTTTTGCTTCGGTCCTTTCTCGTTCCAAATCCTTAACTCCACGTTCTGTCTTCGTATACAAATAGGATGGAAGACGCTGAAACCCACACGCAATACCATGTCCGCGAATCATCCTCTCAAATTCATCTATAGCACGCTCATTCATTCTTCCGAACTTATTTGCAGTCTCTTCATTAAAAATAGTCGCTAGCTTCGAATAGATCAACCCATGCTGAGACGTGATCTTCGCAGTCGTGTTTCTTGTCTGGCCACTGCACACTTCGTTCGCTTCTAATACGATCGACGGTATCCCCGATTCCTTTAATAAATAAGAACACAAAAGCCCCGCCATTCCTCCGCCAATGATCACAACTTCCGATGTTTTCGGAAGTACGTTTCTTTCCGTCAGAATCCGGGGCTTCTCGTCTGACCAAATGGATCTCATATTATCACCTCTGGTCATAGTGTATCCCAATATTTCATTTTCAATCTTTATTTTGACTTTTAGTAAATGTCATATTCTTTCCAATTATCACATATATTTAAAAATATATTTGTCTCATTAACTTGATCCATAAGAATACATCATTCTTATAGATATTGGAAAGAATTTATATTCAAACGTAAACTATCTGTAAAAACCACACTTAGGAGAATCACCGTGCAGATCGATTACAACTCCCTGGGCTCCCGTATACAAGAAGCCAGAAAGAATCAAGGGCTCACACAAGAGCAACTTGCCGAACGTGCTGATCTATCAACGACTCATATCAGCAACATTGAAAACGCTAAAAAAATTCCGAGCCTGAAAGCAATTGTTAGTATCGCAAATGCTTTATCCATTACAGTAGATGCACTCCTTTGTGACAATCTCAATCAATCCAGAGATTTTTACAAATCAGAAGCACAGAGCATTCTGGATAGCTGTACGATCAATGAAGTTCGTATTCTGACAGAAACGATGAAGAATACACTCAGCACACTTAGAAAACACTACAAACAATAATATCTCCCCATATTTCCGAGGATTATTTATGTACAAAAACAAATCCGAATCCGGTCGTAACAACATCTGCGGTGCCAAAATTCGTGCGATCAGGAAAGCATTACCCATAAAAACCTCACAGCGCAAACTTGCTGAAATGCTCCAGATCGAGGGTCTGGATGTGGATAAAAATGCCGTCCAGCGTATGGAATCCGGTTCCCGTTTCATTACTGATATCGAACTAAAAATCATTGCAAAAGTTCTCAAAGTTTCCTATGACGAACTCTTAAGCTAACTCAAACGATCATGACTGAAAGCCATATGCTGCTCGCAGTCGTTCCTGATCCAAGAAATCCAGATACTGGCAAAATCTGCGTTCATCCACCTCCCGAGTCGGTTCTCCTGACTGCATTTTGAATGACATAAACGCCGGAGGATGTTTTTCATCCCACAACTTTTTTCGCTCTTTTCCTACAGAGTTCTGCTCCGTTACGAGCATATCTTCCATAGAAACATTGAGCAGACGGCCAAGGATCAATAGGTTTTCCGTACTTGGGAGAGCCCGGCCATTCAACCATTTGTAGATCGCCTGTGGACTCTCCAGTTCCATCTCTTCTTGCACTTCCCGCACCGTAACACCGTGCCAGTTCATCAACTTTCGTAATCTTCTCCCTGTTTCCACCTTCGAAATCCTATACATACAAATCCCTCCAGTAAACCAATTTCTCTCCATGTATAATATCATACACGATATTTACCCAAATGTCATTGAACCGCCGGTTAAATTGTTACGCTTGTTTTTCAAACAATTCAGACAATTTATTTCTTATTTACCTTTTTTAGGCTTACCACAGCTTCTGTATGAGCAGTCATCGGGAACATATCTACTGCCCACGCTTCCTCTGCTTCGTATCCCTTCTTTTTGAACCAGACAAGATCCCTTGCTAATGTATCCGGACCACATGATACATATACAACGCGGCTTGGAGCGAGTGTTGCTACTGCATTGACAAACTCCTCTGTACTGCCGCTTCTCGGTGGATCCAGGAACACCACATCAGCCTTCGCTCCCTGAGAAGCCATCTGTACCATGAATTTTCCCGCATCATTATTGTAGAAACGAACATTATTCACCTTGTTCATCTTTGCATTGGTTCCGGCATCGCGAACCGCATCCTTATTCAGCTCCACACCGATCACTTCTTTTGCTCCTGCAGATGCTGCAATTCCAATGGTTCCAATTCCGCAATATGCATCAATCACAATCTCTTTACCGGTCAGCTTAGCAGCCTTGATCGCAAGGTCATAGAGTTTTTCTGTCTGGATTGGATTGATCTGATAAAAAGACTTGGAAGAAATACGGAATTTCTTTCCACACAATTCATCTACGATAAATCCCGGTCCATAAAGCACCTGCTCTTTGTCGCCAAGAACCATGCTGGTTCCACGGTTATTTACATTCTGAACAACGGTTGTAATCTCCGGATGTACCTTTCTTAAAGCTTTGACAAAGTTATTCTTAGATGGAAATACCGGAGAGGCTGTAACTAAAACGACCATGATCTCTCCTGTTTTATGTGCTGTACGAATTAACACATGGCGAAGGAAACCAAATCCGGTATCCTCGTCATAAACTTTCATTTTGAAAGATGGAAGCAATTCGCGAACGGTTTTGATGATCGCATCTGCTTTTTCATTTTCGATCAGACATACATCCACCGGAAGAATTGTGTGGGTTCCTTCCTTATATACACCGGAAATGATCTTTCCTTTACGGTCACGACCAAATACCGCATGCACTTTATTTCTGTAGTGGTACGGATCCTCCATACCTACAACCGGGTGAACCTTACAAAAAGTTTTCAACAGCTGAGTTACTTCTTTATGTTTCTTTTTTAACTGTTCCTCATATGGCAGATCCAGATACTGACATCCTCCACACTTCTTGAAATTCGGACACTGTTTCATATTGCTATCTCCATTAATTATCTTGATTTTTTCACTTCTTACATTATAATAGATTATGACTTTTTTGTAAAATACAGATTGAAAGGAAACCATTTATGGACTTTTATATTGATAAAACACTTTACACCGGAACTCCGGACAATCTTTCTGAGCGTCTTCCAAAGGAGGTACGCACATACAAATTGTTAGACTCCCTTCAGGTTCCGTTTTCCCGTCTGGATCACGATGAGACCGCTTCTATCGAATCCTGCATGGAAGTGGAAAAACTTCTCGGTATCCACATTTGCAAAAATTTATTTCTCTGCAATGCACAGAAAACCAAATTTTACATGTTGATGATGCCTGGAACCAAGAAATTCAAAACTAAAAATCTCTCTAAACAGATCAACTCCGCCCGACTTTCTTTTGCCGGAGATGAATTTATGGAGCAATTTTTAGATATCACTCCTGGCTCTGTCAGTGTTCTCGGTCTCGCAAACGATACAGACAATCACGTACAGCTTCTGATCGACGCAGATGTCCTAAAAGACGAATATATTGGCTGCCATCCATGCATCAATACTTCCAGTTTAAAAATAAAGACAGCAGACTTACTGGAAAAAATCCTGCCTGCTGTCCATCATGAATATATATTAGTTGATTTGCCTTGGGAAGAATGATTTTCCTGAGGCTTTTCTTTTACTGCATCGCTCCGGTCGGGCCAAAGGAATAGCTTACTCCATCAATGATCGCTGTTGTATTGGCAAGCATTGCCCCTCCGTTCGCCGGATCCAAATAGTACCAGTTTCCATCCGGTTTTACCCAGCCTGTATAATATCCTGTCTCATGAGCAAAATACCAGATATCATTGATCTTCTCCCAGGTTCCCGGTGTATAGTCACTGCGGTCTGTCACCTGCATTGCTGCATAATCTTTAAAAGCAAACTCCAGACAAACATCTCCATAAATACCGTTGACACGACCTTTGTCTGTAGACTGCCACATGGTACGTCCGGTCATATTGTGATCACCACCGTATCTGGCAAGCCAGAGATCATATTTAAACTGGCTGGTGTCCATTTCATCACGGAACTTGTAGTAATCACTGTAAATAATCGGTGTGTAGCCGGCTTCCTCAACCACCTGACAGAACGCATTCACTACATCTGTCAGTTCCTGTCTGGAGAGATCCAGGATATACTGAGACTCTACATCCACCGCCAGCGGATAAGTAATATCATATGGAAGAGCCTTCTCCAGTGCATAGCGTGCTGCTGCTTTCGCTTCCTCAACTGTACGCGTCTGCAAATAAACGTATGGGGTTGTATGTACACCGTTGGCTTTCGCCTCACGCATATTTGTATCATAGGTCGGATCCATGGTATACTCGCCTTCGTATCCAAAGGAACCCATACGGATCAGCGCAAATGAAATATCATCTGCCGCTACTTTTCCCCAGTTCACATCTCCCTGCCATTTAGAAACACTGACGCCACGAAGCAATGCGCCGTCGATCACATTTCCTGCTTCATCCACATAACCGGCTGAGGTTTTGACCCACGGAGTCAACTGTACACCCGGACCGCCTGGTCCCAATGTATCCGCTTCAACCACTCGATTATAACCAGGTCCCATAGCCTCATTTGCCAGTGCAGCCATACATGGCTGTGTCAATAAACATACTGCCAGAGCCGCTGCAAATAAACGATTCTTTTTCATCTCTATCTACCGTCCTTTTCAGAATGTAACTTTCATTATCTTCGACATTGCATATTATAACTCAAATACCGAAAAAAGTGTTTACGTTTTGCTTAATATTTCTGTGGCAAAATTACGGTAATACTAAACTTGTACCTTCGAAAAAAAGAAGTGTGGGATCCTATTTCCATCCCACACTTCAAAGTCATTTCATTGTTCACGTTTCATTTTGATTTCAACTCTTAACGTTTACGTTTTTTCATCTTATCAACCAGAGATGCACCTGCAAGGCTTAAACCAGATAAGAGGCTCATGAACATTAAGAATAAGGAGTTATCTCCAGTTGCCGGAAGAACTGCCAACGGAATCAGATCATCTTCGATATAGAAATCGCCTAATACAGCCATATCACTTAACGGAACTTTCTCTTCCTCGAACATAACCATCGGGGTCGGAGATAACGGAGTTTCTGCGTCAGCGATAATAGTCGGCTTCTTGGAATTTCCATCACCATCATCATTTTGCGGCGGATCATTCTTCGGCGGTTTAGATATTGTTTCTTCCTCACGCCATACATGCTCAGTAGCAATAACTTCGTCATCAACGTCAAGTTTGAAGGTAATGCTCATAGAAACATCAACCTCTCGTTCACCTTCAGCCATACCAACCATAGTCTGGGAGGATGTTCCACTCTGTA